>CAZRJY010000172.1:0-2579 GCA_964600525.1 uncultured Clostridia bacterium | reverse complement strand
TCAACTGTATTTACGCAGTCGGCAAGCAGGACTCTCTCGGCGGTAAGCTTATCATCTATCCCGCAATGATAGAGTTCTATGCAATTTTGGGACTTATCATCTCGATAATGTTAATTCCCCTCGTATAAAAGTTATGAGCGAACAGGCAATTGTCGAAAGAATAATTTCCGACGCCGAGGAAGAGGCTCGGGCAATTATCAAGGAAGCGGAAGAGCTAGCTAAGGCAACCGTTGCCGAAGCGAACACCCGCGCCGAAAGAAACAGAATTGGGACGGAAGCGGAAGTTAAAGCCAAGGCGGAAAGCATCGCCGACGGCAAAGCCGCAGCCGCCCGTCTTGACGGTGCGAAAATTCTGCTTGGCGAAAAACGCGGGGTTATAGACGAAGTCTACGCCCGCGCGCTCGAAAAGCTTTTGAATTTAAGCGAAAAAGAAACGCTGTTTCTCTGCACGCGTCTTTTAAACGAACACGCGGAAGAGGGCGACGAACTGGTGTTTGCGGATAATTTCCGCTATGCGCAGGCGGTTTCCGCTCTTCCCGTGGTTAAGGAAAAGAAGTTAAAGGTTTCAACCAAGCACGCCACGCTTGACGGCGGGTTTATGCTTTGCGGAAAAAATTCCGATAAAAACCTTTCTTACGGCGCTATTCTTGCTATGGACAGGGAAGAGAAGCAGGCGGAGATAGCTTACAATATATTTAATTCCGCGCACAATTTATAAATAATTAACGTAGCAAGCAAAACCGCGTTTTTGCGCAGCTAGCCCCAATTTGCGCATACTTGCGGCTCACTGGGTGAATGCGCACGATTTTTATAATCGAGGGCTAAAGCTTATCGTGCGCAGAGGGCAACGCCCTTAAATTCGCAGAAAAGATTTCGCGCTCCAAGCGAAAGATTTTTGCGAGAAAGGAATGAAATGGTTAAGGACTTATTGTACACAAACGGCGTTATAGCCGCCAGAGAAAAATATCTATTAAACGATAAGGTATTAAAGCTCTGCGATTCGGGCGCGGAGGAAGCTTTGCGCGCCGTTTCGGAGAGCGGTTTCGGCAAAGGCGCGGAAGCAGCGTCCGTTTACGAGTACGAAAAACTTGTTTCCGCAGACGAGGCGGCTATCGACGAATTTATACGCGAATACTCGCCCTCGCGTGCGGAAGCGGAATATCTTCTATCTCCTCGCGATTTCCATAATGCGAAAGCGGCAATTAAAGCGCGTTTTCTGAATCTAAGTATGGAAAATATGCTTGCCCCCGCGGGTCTTATCCCCGTAGAGGTAATAGTGAACTGCGTAAATTCGGGCGAATACGAACCTTTAGGCAGCGTTTTGGGCGAAGCAGTGGGACAAGGGGTTTCGCTGTTTTCGGACGAAGATAACGCGGAAGTTTCGGGCGCGGAAATAGGAATTATATTCGAAAAAGCGTTATATAAACACTTGCACGCTTCTTGCGCAAAGAACGGGCTTTTGAAAAAGCTTTTAACGGTCAAAGCGGATATGACGAATATTCTTACGGCTATCCGTTCGGATAAAGAGGAAAACGCCGCAAAGTCCTACGTGCCGGGCGGTAAGCTTTCCGAAAATCAGCTTGCTTCGCTTTTTGAAGAAGACGCGGAAAAGGCAGCAAAGGTTTTCAAAGGCACGCAGTATTACGATTTTATTAAAAAGTGTCTTTCGGATAAAGCTGCGCATCTTCCTTTGACCTCGGCGGAGCGCATTTGCGAAAGCTACGAAACGGAGTATTTCACCGCAAAGAAGTACGAACTGCAAAAAAATCAGCCGTTCCTCTATTACGTTTTCCGCCGCCGTGCTGAGAATACGAACGTAAGAATACTTTTCGTATGTCTTTTGGCGGGTATGAAGGATAGCGAAATAAAACGCCGTTTACGCGCGATTTAACGAGAAAGATTTTTGCGAGAGACTGCTTTCTTAAAAATAATAAACGTAGCAAGCAAAATCACACTTTTGCGCAGCGCGACCCAATTTGCGAATACTTTCGCCTCAGTAGGTGAAGCCGCACGATTTCCGATAATCGAGGGCTAAAATCTATCGTGCGGCGAGGGCAACGCCCTAAAATCGCAAGGTTATCGCGGCGACGCCAGCGCGAGAAGCTTGCGAGAAGGGAATTATATGACAGGTAAAATAGCAATTATAGGCGACGGCGACAGCATAATGGTTTTCAGGGCTGCTGGCGTTGCAACCTTTCCCGCGGAAAACGAGGGGAAGGCGCGCGAAGTTTTAAGAAAAGTCGCCAAAGATTATCAGATAATATTTCTTACCGAGGAGCTTGCCAAACCCTTAACGGAATTTTTAAAGAGGTTTGACGAAGAACCTTATCCCGTAATCTTGAGCATACCGTCCAAAAACGGCAGTACTGGTTACGGCACGGAGCTTTTAAAAAGCGCAATGGAACGCGCCCTCGGCGTGGATATTTTATTTAATAACTGAGTTTACGTAATTTTCTTTTATAGCTTAAAAGAAAAATTGTAATAGGAGTTTTTTATGGGTAAAACAGTAAAAATTTCCGGACCCTTAATAATTGCGGAGGGCATGGCGGACTGCAAAATGTACGACGTTGTGCGCGTTT
>CAZRJY010000171.1:0-2671 GCA_964600525.1 uncultured Clostridia bacterium | reverse complement strand
GCAACCGAATAATGAAGCAGATAAAGTGTTACGTGCCCGTGCTTGTGGCGTGCGGCGGAACGGAAGTAGAGGCTCTGGACGATATACTTGCGAGAAAGATATTCAGAAAGCTGGAAAGCAAGAACCCCGTGTACGTAAAACAGCAGGCGGACAACGTTTGCGACTATTTAGACGAACTATTCGGCGAAAACAAACTTGCGCTCTGCAAGGAAACAATGAGACTTATTGAACAAAACGTGTAAAAATTTATGGACTTACTTGATACTTACTATCGTGCTTTCAAGGATTACCGCAAGGAAACAGCCAAATCCAACATATGCGAAAAGGAGCGGCGCTCTATTGCGGAAACCGATACTGAGCAGGATAAATTACAGTCAACTAAATATATTGTCACGGTAGAGGAAGACTGGATAAAAGCTATCGAGGACGGTCTTAAATTCGTCGAGCAGGCGGTCGGGGAAGAGCGGCAGTTCATAAGGCAGAACGGCGAGGTCGTGCCCATCGAAAAGATACGCAAGATATCCAAGGACACCGTAGTACACCTTGCCAAGCACAGCGATATGATAACGCATCTGCCCGAGGACGAGGGCGACCCGATTGTGCCCGACCAGTTGTATATGGTGGAAAAGCTTCCCGACTACGCCGTATACGAGAACAGATTTTTGTATATGATGCTGTGCTACACAAAGAACTTTATCGAGTACAGACTTGAAAAAATCGAATCGTTGCGCCGTTCGTACGTGGGCGATTTCAGCGTCGACAAGAAAGTGGTAGCCAAAAAGCGCACGTTGAAGATTGAAATGCGCGTTCTGGAAGAGCGTTCCGACAACCCGTACCCCATACCCGACGGCGAGTGCGAAAAGCGCGTAAGAAGGATAAGCGACTGCCGCGAAATCATCAACTCGCTTTTGAACACCGACTTAATGCAGCAGGTTGCAAAGACGCCTATGATTAAGCCGCCCATAGTCAAGACCAACGTTTTAAAGATGAACAACAACTTCAAAAACGCGCTGGCGCTGTACGACTATATCGCGTCTTACAAGGGCGACGGATTTTCGTCCGAGCAGGTCAATTTCGACTTTGCGCCCTATTCCGAAGGTTTGGCGGACCAGATTGCCGAGGCGGCGAACCTTGTTACGTTTGTAGCGTACAAGGCGGGCAACAAGCTTGACGAAAAGCTCGAACTCGAATACGCCGCGGAGGAGCGCCGCCGCAAGGAAGAGAAGGAACAAAAGCTGGTTGCCGACCTGAACAGACTGAAAAAGCGCGCCGCGGAATCGGGCAAGAGTTTGGAAGAGTATATGCTTGTTCTCGAAAGGCGCAACCGTCATCTGGAAAAGGACAGCGAGGAACTTGCCAACATACGTTTACAGCTCGAACAGCTCTTAAAGGAAATCGACGCGCTGAACGCCGAAAAAGAGGAGCTTAACAGACGAATTTCCGAGCTTCAACATACAATCGAGCTTAAAGAGGAAGAAATCGCCGAATTAAAGCAGAAATATATCGAGGACATAGCCGCGTTAAAGAACGAGAATTCGGCGGCGCTTGCCAAACTGAAAGGCGATAAGGACGGGGAAATCGCCGCCATAAAGAGCGGTTTTGCCGACGAGCTGTCCTCGAAGGTGGACGAATACGAAACAAAGGTTGCTCAGCTTACCGACGAACTTGCCGCCGCGACCGCGAAATACAACAACGCGGTGGACGAGTGCGACAAGCGGATAAGCGATATGAAGTTCCAGATGACCGACTACGACAACGAAAAAAAGCGGCTCACCGACGAACTTGAAAACAGATTAAAGCAGATGGAACAGCGCTGTGCGGACGACATAAAGAACGAGCAGACCAAGTCCGAAGCGGTGAAAATGCAGTATGAACAGCAGTTCGAAGCGCTTAAAGAGCAGGTTGCGCTGACACGCGGCGAGCTGGACAGCATACGAATACAGCAGGGCAAACTCTCGCCGTCGACCGAGTACACCTCGCGCGAGCGGTTCACTGAGCTCGAAATGGAATACGAAGCCTTTCAGAACTTCTTTAAAAAGCAGTGGGAGCTTACCAAAAAGGAAATCCGCAAAACCATTCTTTGGTCTAAGGACGAAAAGAAAAAGCGCGGCGAATAATTAAAATCAAGGCAAAATTATGAGCAAAAAACAGCACGACGAAAAAGAGAATAGCGGCAATTCTGTTAGCCTCAGAATGCTGATACTGATTATTCTTATAATCGGTCTTTTCGTGTTGCTCGGCGCGGCGGTACTCGCGTTTATCGCGTCGGGCAAGAGACTGCCTTTAATGAGCTCAAACCTCAAATATCTGTTTTTGGCGTTCATAGTTTTACTGCCGCTGTTGCTGTTGTTTTTAATACTTGCAACGGTCAGCCGCGCGCGCCTGAGAATAAAGCCCTCCGATTTGGGCGTAGATTTCAGAAAAATGGACAGAGAGCGCCCCAGGCTGCAAAATATCGACAACTACAACCCCGGGGAAAGCAAGGCGCGAGTGCCCAATGCGGGCGCTTTCGCGGTGTCTCAGCAAGCCGTGGCGGCGCTGGGCGGACGGGAGGTTGCAAGCGGCAAGCCCGACGAGGAAGTGAACACGGACGGCTCGCGCTTCTATATGCTCACGCAGATAGACAAAGAGTACGAAACCTACGTGCGCCCCGCATACGACGACAAAATAG
>CAZRJY010000170.1:0-2694 GCA_964600525.1 uncultured Clostridia bacterium | reverse complement strand
CCTAAGGATTTAAAGGAAGCTGGAAGCAGTATAATACTCGCCAACACCTATCATTTATACGAACGTCCTTCCGACGAACTGGTAAAAAATGCTGGCGGCCTTCATAAGTTTATGAACTGGGACGGACCTATTTTGACGGACAGCGGCGGTTTTCAGGTTTTTTCTTTGGCAAAGCTGAATAAAATCACCGACGATGGGGTATATTTTAATTCGTCGATAGACGGTGCGAAGCATTTCTTTACTCCCGAAAAGGCGGTTGAAATACAGGAAAACCTCGGCGCGGACATAATTATGGCTTTCGACCAGTGCAGCGAGTACGGCTACACTCACGAGCAGGCGGAAGCGGCAATGAACCGCACGGCAAAATGGTTAGAGCGCTGTTTCAAGGCGAAAACGCGCGGCGACCAGGCGCTTTTCCCCATAGTTCAGGGCAATTTTTACGGCGATTTGCGGCTTAAAAGCTTAAAGCACTGTAAAGAATACGCGGTCGACGGCATAGCAATCGGCGGACTTTCGGTAGGCGAGCCCAAGCATTTAATGTACGAAATGCTGGATATTCTGCGCCCCGAACTGCCCGAAAATATGCCCAGATATCTGATGGGCGTCGGTTCGCCCGACTGTCTAATCGAGGGGGTAAAGCGCGGCGTGGATATGTTCGACTGCGTGCTCGCAACCCGAATAGCGCGCAACGGCACGGCGTTCACGTCAAACGGCAAGGTGGTGGCGCGCAACGGCAAATACAAGCAGGACTTTTCGCCGCTCGATAGTAATTGTGATTGTTACTGCTGTAAAAACTACACGAAAGCGTATTTAAGGCACCTTATAAACGTGGGCGAAATGCTTTCGGCAATGTTATTAAGTCTGCACAACATAACCTTTTTGCACAAGCTTATGTCGGATATGCGCGAGGCGATTTTCGCCGACAGTCTGACGGACTTTGCAAAAGAGTTTTATGTAAAATACGGCGAAGAAAAATAAAAGTGAAAACTTTGTGTAAAATCAAAACAAATTAAAAATCGCTTGCAAAACGGGCGTATTTAATATATACTCATTAGAGTAAATCAGTAAATTCGGAGATATAAATAATGCTTAGTTCCTTATTGTTGGATTATTCTCAGATAGTGTCCTATGTACTCATAGGCGTAATGGTGGTAATTTTAATCGTTTCGATGGTTTTGATGAACCGCCGCGCAAAAAAGCGCCAGCAGGAAGCGCAGGATTTAATCGACGCGGTAAAGCCCGGCAATAAGGTAAAGACCATAGGCGGCATCTGCGGCATAGTTGTCGAGGTCAATCCCGACGAGGATACTTTCGTACTCGAAACGGGCACGGAAGCAAGCGGCAAGTGCTATATCAAGTTCGTACGCCAGGCGATTTTCGAAAGCGACGCAACGCTTGACAAGGAAGCGGTTGCCGTAAAGGAAGAAAACAAGACCGAAACGGAAACCGAGCCCGAAACCGTTGAAACGGCCGAAGCGCCCGCAGAGGAAAAAGTTGAGGACAAAGAGTAACTTAACCGTTCTTAAAATTCAACCCTTCGCATAATTTATGGTATGCGGAGGGTATTTTTATGCGTAAAGACGGCGTGTTACAGGTGGTAAAGGCAACGCTTGCCACACTGATTTTTTCTTTGGTGTTCGTGATAGCGTTCACGCTGATAATTCAGCTTGCGTCAATCGGGTCGGGAGTAATAAAGCCCGTCAACCAGGTGTTCAAAATAATAGCGATAGCGTTCGGCGGACTGTTGTTTATCCGCGGCGATAAGGGCTTTATAAAGGGCGCAATATCGGGGCTGTTGTCGGTGCTTTTATCCTACGTGCTTTTCAGCATAATCGGCGGTTCGTTCGCGGTAAGCTGGACGTTTATTTTCGAAATCATTCTCGGTATTGCGGCGGGCGTAATCGTCGGAATAATCGCCGTCAACATAAAAAAGTCGTGAAAATACTTGATTTTTGCCGATAGTTATTTTATAATAGCCGTATAAGCTAACTTCAAGGAGAATGAACATGATTAAGACTATTGCTAAACCCGCGGAAAAGAAGGTAACGGCTTGCGGAGAGTGCAGAAGCACTTGCCAGTCGGCTTGCAAAACAAGCTGCACGGTAGGCAACCAGAGCTGTGAAAGAATTACCAGAGAAGAAAACCCCGAAAAGAGCGCAAAGTAATTTAATCGAAATAAAACTTACATAAAGGGCGGAAAATTCAATCCGCCCTTATAAACTTTATATATGGTACACGTTTTCAAATACAAAAGTAACAATTATATCTATGACAGCGGCAGCGGCAGTCTGCACGAGTGCGACGGTAAAACCTACGATTATCTGGCGCATATGCTCGGACAACCGGTCGATATTTCCTATTTAACCGCCGCGGAAACCGCCGAAATCGAGGGCGATATTGCGGCGCTTAAAGAGCAGGGGCTTTTATTCAAAGAGGAAACGACGGCGCGCCCCGCAAAGTCGGACGAGGTCAAGGCGCTGTGCATACATATCTGCCACGACTGCAATTTAAGGTGCCGTTACTGCTTTGCCGACGAGGGTGCATACCATTCCGCGCGCGAGTTTATGAGCGAGGAAACGGCTAAGCGCGCCATAGATTTCTTAATCGAAAACAGCGGCAACCGTAAAGTGTTGGAGGTAGACTTTTTCGGCGGCGAGCCGTTAATGTGCCTGCAAACAATTAAAAACGTAGTGT
>CAZRJY010000169.1:0-2696 GCA_964600525.1 uncultured Clostridia bacterium | reverse complement strand
ACAAATTTAAAAAGTACACGACGCCGTAACCCGCTATAACCGCCGCAACAACTATAAGCGGAGTAAGCTTGGGCAGACTGCCTTCCTTCATCATTTCTATCGGTTCGTTCAGCAAATCGAAACACACGACGGCAAGCATAATTCCCGCCGCGAACGACAAAAGCAGGCTGACTATTTTGCGTGAATCGCGTTTAAGCACCGCGCCTATCACGCCGCCAAGCCCCGTGCCGGCTACGCCCGATATAAATGTAATTAATATTATTATAAGATAATTCACAAAAATGTCCGCTTTTTATTCTTCTGTCCGATTTATGATTTCAACAATTCTTTCAACTGTCAAGCCGCTCTTTTCAAGCTGACTTTCAACTGACGCGTGTTCGACAATACCCGAAGTCGCGCCCAGAACTTTCACGTCTGCGGCAATTCCGTTCTGCGAATAATATTCCAGCACCGACGCCCCGAAGCCGCCGCTTATCACGTTTTCTTCGAGTGTTATTATCCTGCAATTACCGTACTTTGAAAGCGCGGCTTTATCGAGCGGCTTTACGCACCGCGCGTTGACAACCGCAACGCTTTTACCCGATTTTTCGCCCGCCTTTAAAGCAAGATTTATCATTCGGTTGCCGACAGCAAATATGCAGACGTCACCGCCCTCTTTTAATATCTCCCACTTTAACTGCCCGTCAATCGGCTGTAAAATCTCGCTGTCGCCGTATTCTCCTATCGGGTAACGGATTGCAACCGGTCCTTCTAAGCTCAGCGCAACTTTAAGCATATTTTCAAGCTCGACCGTATTGCGCGGCGCCAAAACTGTAATATTGGGCAGGTGAATAAGATAGGTTAAATCGTATATACCCTGATGCGTTTTTCCGTCGTTGCCAACAAAACCCGCTCTGTCGATACAGAACACAACGTGCAGATTTTGCAGACAGATATCGTTTAAAATCTGGTCGAACGCTCTTTGCAGGAACGTGGAATATATGAACACTATGGGCGAGCTTCCGCCCTTCGCCATTCCTCCCGCTATCGTAACCGCCAAATCCTCGGCTATGCCCACGTCGAGAAAGGACTCGGGGTGCTTGTCGGCAAACTCCGTAAGCCCCACGCCCGTTCTCATTCCCGCGGTTATAGCGCAGATATCGGGGTGACTTTCAATAATGTTTTCCAGAATTCCGCTTACGCTGTCGGAAAAGGTATTGTTAGGCTGTTGCAGCTTCTTGCCGACCCCGTGGTATTTAGTGCTGTCGTCCTCGGCAAGCGCGTAGCCCTTGCCCTTGGTCGTTCTTATATGCAGAAGCGTCGGGTTTTCGCTTTCCTTTATGCGCTGTAAAATTTTGATTAGCTTCTTTAAATTGTGTCCGTCGAACGGTCCTACGTACTTCAAATCGAGCTTATCTACTATCGTATAGTAAGACATCGAGCGTTTAAGGAAATTTTTCATACCTTTCAGCGCTTTGCCGATAAAGCATTTGGCAATTGTGCGCGAAAAGAAATTGTTGACGCGGATATACGATTTTTTGGTCGTATAAGCGGAAACCGCTTTGTACAGTCCGTTGTTGTTTTTGCTTATCGATTTGCCGTTATCGTTTAGGATAACCAAAAATTTCTTGGGCTTTCTGTCGCTCGCCGTTACGGCTTCGAGGTTCTCTCCGTTGAAGAACGACGCGTCGCCGACCAAAGTTATAATGTAGTTATCTTCCTTCTTTTTGTCCCTTGCGTATGCAAGACCAAGCCCCACGGCAATCGAGGTGCCCGCGTGCCCTGTCGAAAAGACGTCGTAATCGCTTTCCTGAGGGTCTGAAAAGCCGCTCAGACCGTTTTCCGTACGTATAGTGGAAAACCTGTCGGCGCGGTCGGTAAGATACTTGTAAGCGTACGTTTGATGTCCGACGTCGAAAACTATCTTATCTATATCGAAGTCGAAGACATAGCAAAGCGCTACCGTCAATTCGACTACGCCGAGATTAGACGATAGATGTCCGCCGTTTTTGTCGACGACGTCGATTATGTTTTGCCGTATTTCGGAACAAAGACTTTCCAGTTCCTTTACGGTAAGTTGTCGCAAATTAACCATACGCTAAATTATATTATGTATTTTCAGATATTCAAGTTAAAATCAACCACGCCGCTGTCGGTGTGATACAGTGCGCCCGTAACCAGCAAACCTTCTGATTTGCCTAAAAGATTTTCGATTTTGGTAACGCTCTGTTTTATATTGAGTATGCTCGCCTTAACCGCGTCGGTCTCCAAACCTACGGCGCGTCTTATTTCGTCGGTTATAAACTTAACGTAGCCGCTGTTTTCACCTGCCGCCGCACTCACCGCGCCGCAGCCCGTATGCCCGAGCACGACCACAAGCTTACAACTAAGGTGCTCTACCGCGTATTCTATACTGCCGAGCTGGTGGTTATCCATAACGTTGCCCGCAACGCGGATAACGAACAAATCGCCTATGCCCGCAGAAAAAATGCTCTCGGGAATTACCCTCGAATCCGAACAACTGACAATCACTGCGTACGGCTTCTGACCGTTCCTGCTTGTATAAAGGCGCTTTTCGGGTGAAACGTCGCC
Organism: uncultured Clostridia bacterium; assembly: GCA_964600525.1. GTDB lineage: Bacteria > Bacillota > Clostridia > Christensenellales > Borkfalkiaceae > Coproplasma. The sequence continues at coordinate 125 of CAZRJY010000169.1, read as the reverse complement.
GACGCCGCACACCGCGCTTAAATAGTTTTTGTTTCCTTCCTTCAACCGCTCCAACGCGTTTAAAGCCGATACGTATTTCTCTTGCATACTCGTTAATGTTTTGTTGCCCGAGGCAAGCCCCGGGC
>CAZRJY010000168.1:0-2720 GCA_964600525.1 uncultured Clostridia bacterium | reverse complement strand
CCATTTTGTAGTCTAAAAATTCGGTGTCGAAATCGTCTTTTCCCGCAAGTTGTCCGCCTATAACGCCGTAAGCGACGCTGTCGGTAAAAAATTGCACTTTACCCGCAAGCTTTTCCGCTAAAAGCGGTAAAAACTTATCCGCAATGCTCTTATCGACAAGACATACTTCCATTGCGTTGCACACCGAGGGACGCGAACATTTTGCGTTCTCTATTATCTTTAACGCTATATCGAAGTCGGCTTTGCCGTCCACGTAAACGTGGCATATGCCCGTGCCCGTCTCTATGCACGGCACAGTCGCGTTTTCCACGCACGACTTGATAAGCCCCGCTCCGCCGCGAGGTATAAGCAAATCTATATAGCCTTTTGCGCGCATAAGCTCGTTTGCGCTCTCTCGCGAAGTATCCTCGACAAACCCTATTACAGAGCCGTCTATCCCCGCCTTTTCAAGCCCCTTGCGCATTGCCGAAACTATGGCGGCCGCCGAACGGTGCGCCTCTTTGCCGGCGCGCAGAATGCACGCGTTGCCGCTCTTTATACATAATGCGGCGGCGTCGGAGGTTACGTTGGGGCGGCTTTCGTAAATTATGGCGACAAGCCCGAGCGGCACGCTTATTTTTTTTATGTTTAGTCCGTCGGGGCGTGTCTGTTCGTCCAGCACTTCACCAACGGGGTCGGGAAGAGCGGCAACCTGCCTTACGCCTTCCGCCATTGCATTTATGCGCTCCTTTGAAAGCGCGAGCCTGTCGAGCATTACCTGCGAAACACTGCCCTTTGCCGCCTGCAAATCGAGCGCGTTTTCCTTTAAAATTTCGTCCGCGCTCTCTTTGAGAGCGTCCGCCATATAGTTAAGCGCCGCGTTTTTCTTTTCCGCGCTGAGCACGCAAAGGATTTTTTTCGCCGCCGCGCTGTTTTTTATTATTTCCTGCGTCGTCATAATTTTTTACCCTTGAAAAGCGTACCGACCGCCCTGCCGCCTAAAATATCGTATAAAAGTTCGGGCGCGGAGCCGTTGGCGATGACCATATCGCAACCCGCACTATTACAGATTTTTGCCGCGTGAAGTTTGGTTGCCATTCCGCCCGTACCAACGCCGCTTACCGAGCCGCCCGCAAGTTTTTCGATTTCGGGCGTTATTTCCTCTACTACCGAAATGAGTTTTGCGTTTTTGTCGATATGCGGGTCGGCGGAATACAGACCGTCGATATCCGAAAGCAAGACAAGCAAGTCCGCCTTGACGTTTACGGCAACAAGCGCGGACAGCGTATCGTTGTCGCTGACCGAAATTTCGGCGGTGGCGACCGTGTCGTTTTCGTTAATTACCGGCAGTGCGCCGAGATTTATAAGCCTTTCCAAAGTGTTTACGAAGTTTTCTCTGCGTTCGCCGTTCTCAAAGTCCCCGGCGGTTATAAGAACCTGCGCCGCGGTATGGTGATACTGCGAAAATGCGCGGTCGTAAAAGCACATAAGCTCGCACTGCCCTACCGCTGCCGCCGCCTGCTTTGTGGGAATGTCCGAGGGGCGCTCCTTTAAGCACAGCTTGCTTCTGCCGAGAGCTATCGCGCCCGACGAAACGATTATAACCTCGTTGCCCGCGTTCTTTAAATCCGCAATCGTTTTGCAAAGATTTTCGAACATATGCACGTTCAGGTTGCCGTTTAAATACGTCAGCGTGGACGTGCCGATTTTTATTACTATACGCATAATTACCTCTTTTGCATATTATAAACAAATACGCATAATTAGTCAAATAAACTTAAAGCGCGGGCGCAATAATTTGCGCCCGCGCCCGATTGTTTTTTAATTTTATACCACGCCGTGAGCGAGCATAGCGGTTGCAACCTTGATAAAGCCCGCGATGTTCGCGCCCATTACGTAGTTGCCGTCGTAGCCGTATTCCTTTGCCGCATTGTCCATATTGTGGTAAATGTTTACCATAATGTTTTTCAGCTTTGCGTCTACCTCTTCGAACGTCCAGAACATTCTGCCCGAAGACTGCGCCATTTCCAGCGCGCTGGTCGCAACGCCGCCTGCGTTCGCAGCCTTTGCGGGAAGGAACACAACGCCCGCCTTCTGGAACACGTCGATTGCCGCCAAAGTCGAAGGCATGTTCGCGCCCTCGCCTACGTACTTCACGCCGTTCTTGACAAGGATTTTTGCGCTCTCTTCGTCGATTTCGTTCTGGGTTGCGCAAGGCAGTGCGATGTCGCAGGGAATGGTCCAGATACCCTTGCAACCCTCGGTGTACTTAGCGCCCTTAACTCTGTCGGCGTACTCCTTAATTCTGCCCCTCTTGACTTCCTTGATGTCCTTAACGACGTCAAGCTGAATGCCGTTGGGGTCGTAAACATAGCCGTTGCTGTCGTACATTGCGACAACCTTTGCGCCCAGCGACTGCGCCTTCTGGCAAGCATAAATCGCAACGTTGCCCGAACCCGAAATAACGACCGTCTTGCCCTTGAAGCTGTCGCCGCGCATTTTCAGCGCTTCCTCGGTGATATATACAAGTCCGTAACCGGTAGCCTCGGTTCTTGCAAGCGAGCCGCCGTATGTAAGACCTCTGCCCGTAAGTACGCCGACGTGCTCGTCGCGTATTCTCTTATACTGTCCGAAAAGGAAGCCGATTTCTCTGCCGCCTACGCCGATATCGCCCGCGGGAACGTCGGTGTCCGCGCCGATATGTCTTTGAAGCTCGGTCATAAAGCTCTGGCAGAACGCCA
>CAZRJY010000167.1:0-2722 GCA_964600525.1 uncultured Clostridia bacterium | reverse complement strand
GACAATTGTTGGTATTCCGGGAGAGAAGTGGGCTAAGAAGGTATTCCCTAAACTATCGACAGAAAAGGCTATGGAAGCGTTATGGGATGCAATACTTAAGGTGACTAGAGTATATGGAGATCCTATTGAAAACTGGAATAAGCATAATGCAAATCTATCAGAGAAAACTTCTAAGTTAAATGCATTAGGAATTAAGACGTTAACCTATAAGTCTAAGAATGGAACAGATTTCACAATAGATATTCATCCAGATATGAATTTCTTAGCTGGTGGAGAAACTACATTATCAGGGGTATTTTATAATCCAAATATGCCAACAGAGGAATGCTTTACATCTCCAGTAAAAACATCTTGTAATGGTGTTGTTATGGCAACAAAGCCATTATCTGTACGTGGTGTTTTGGTGAGTGATTTTGGTTTTAGATTTGAAAATGGTAAGGCAGTTGAGGTCATCTGTGAAAATAAAGAATATAAGGATGTTTTAGAAAAGCTTATCTCTACAGATGAAGGAGCTGCAATGCTAGGAGAGGTTGCATTAGTTCCATATGATTCTCCAATCAATCAAACAGGAGTATTATTCTATAATACATTATATGATGAGAATGCTTGTTGTCACCTAGCTTTAGGTAGAGCATTTACAGAATGTATTAAAAACTATCAATCAAAGTCTGAAGAAGAAATTAAGAAGGTAGACTTAAATACTTCTATGATTCATGTTGACTTTATGATTGGAAGTAAGGATTTAAATATTACTGCAGAAACCTATGATGGTAAATCTGTACAAATCTTTAAGAATGGCACTTGGGCTATTTAATAATTTCAAAAGAAAGGCTAGAAAGCAAATGCTTTTTAGTCTTTTTACATTAGAGTTTATTTGTATATTTAAAAGTAGAAAAATTATTAAAAAAAGTAAAAGTGTGATAAAAATGAGCATAAATATTTAGAAGAGATAGAGAATTTACTTTTTCAATTAACATTTTTCATTTCCTAACGTTAATTGAAAAAGTAAATTCCGCTGACAAAGGTTGTAAAAAGTAAAAAAGAAAAATAAAGCTAAATTCCGCTGTAATCTGGCAGTAAAGAATTTAGCTTTTTAAAATATATACTTTAAAAGATAAGAAAGATATGATAGAATATAGATGGGTAAAAAAGCGAAAAAAAAGATACTTAGTGCTATCTATGATAGGGCTAAAATCGGTTTGTAGATTTAAATTCCGCTACTTAAAATAAGATTAAGAAATTACCCAAAATAGCTAGATGCTAAAAAATTATTTCTTTAAAAGCTCAGTTGATAAGACAACTGAATTGGGATCAATTAAAGAAATACCTAGCCTGTCTAAGATGACAGGGCCAAAGAATGCACAGAATAATTCAAATGGTGTTGAGAAGTCTGTGCTTTTTCTTTTTGTAGAATTAATGTGTGAAGTAATTAGATTTAAATCTTCTTGAGATAAAGAATCAAAGGAAGAGCCTTTAGGAAGTATGTATCTAAAATATTCATGATTTTTCTCACAAGCACCTTTTTCTCTAGAAGCATAGGTATGACAAAAATAAAGATCACATCTTTTTTCACCAGTTAAAGGATTAATCAGAATTCCATTTATATCACTGAATTCAGAGCCATTATCTGTAAGAATAATACCAAAGATATTTTTGAAATTATTAGTTCCAATGATTTGTTCAATTTCATTTAATTTATCTACAACAGAAGCTGCAGATTTGTCTTTAAGAAGAAAATAGAATTGGAAATGAAGGGTTACACAATGAAGAGATAAAACAACAGAACCAGATTCTTTTTTTCCTATGATGGTATCCATTTGAACATAATGCATACCAGGATTAGATTCTAATAGCCTTTGGAAATCCTCATACTGTTTTCCAATTTTTTCTTTACGTAATATTAATGAATTCTGTCTTTTACCTCTTTCTGGTCTTAATCTTAGAATTCTATGTGTATTCGTTAAATCTGTCAAATACCCTGCATGAAGATAATTATAGGCTGTTTTAACACAAATAGGTAAATCATTAGAGGCTAAGATATGCTCGATAGATTGTTTCTTTTCTAACCCTTGAACCAATACCTCTTTAATTGAATTAAATTCCTTTTGAGTCATATTGATGCCTAATCTAGAATCTACTAATGTATATCTATAGGCATCATGGGAGGAAATGGGGTTATAATAGCTTTTAGAAAGTATACATAGATTTCTTTTTCTACATCCATTACATACCCATGGGAATCCTTTTAAGTACTTACATATAATTCTATCGTAGCTAGGACATTCACCTTGTCTTCCCTTCATAAACTCTTTGTTCTTACAGTCTCTTGATTTACTACAGGTCTTACAATAAAGTGCTGTATAGGCAAATTTGGGTGTATTTCTTTGTATTGGTGTTCTATGCTTTTTAACTTCTTTAGATAAGGTCGTTGGATCCTTTTCTAGCATTGCTGCTATGCTATTTAAGCTTATTGTTAGTGAACCATCTCTTTCTCTATTAGATGATATTATTTTTTCGAGGGTTACTCTATCTTCTAATGTCAAAGCTTTATTATATTTTTTACTATCTATATTCTTTATATTTGTTGCCATAATGGGCCTCCTATCTCATCATAGCTAATTTGGGTGGTTTTATTATATCATATTAGCGGATGTTAGTCTTTCATTTCCTTCTTTGAATCTTACAACCTTTGTCAGCGGAATTTACTTTTTCAATTAACAAA
>CAZRJY010000166.1:0-2741 GCA_964600525.1 uncultured Clostridia bacterium | reverse complement strand
GGTATTTCCACAAGGACCACTCGAAAATGAATTACGAGCAGAACCTTGCCGAAATACGCCCCAGCGTAAAACTGTTAAACGCGGTATTAGGGCACGAAATTACGCTTTTCGCGCCGCCTTCGGGCGCGTTCAACGACAGCACTGTAACCGCGGCAACCTCGCTTAATTTAAAAACCATAATGTGGTCGCGCGATACGATTGACTGGCGTGATAAGGACGTTTCGCTTATCACAAACCGCGCGACAAAGAACCTGCAAAGCGGCGAATTTATCCTTATGCACCCTATGGACGTGACGGTAAAATCGCTGCCTCAAATACTCGGTTACATAAGAGAAAACGGCATGACCGCCGTAACCGTCTCTTACAATTTAGGAGAATAATGGTACACTTTAAACAACTTGATAACGGGATTAGGTTAATCGTAAAACAGATGAGCGGACTTATGTCCGTATCTATGGGCATCATCGTCGGCACGGGCGCGAGCGTGGAAAGCGACAAAGAGGACGGCATTTCGCACTTTATCGAACATATGCTCTTTAAGGGCACGCAAAAGCGCACGGCTTTTCAGATTTCGGACAATATGGACGCAATCGGCGCGCAGGTAAACGCCTTTACGAGTAAGGACATAACCTGCTACTACGCAAAGTCCACGTCCAATCACGCCGCCGAAGCGTTCGAAATTCTTTCCGATTTGTTTTTGAACAGCGTATTCCCCGAGGAGGAATTAAAGAGGGAAAAAGGCGTGGTGGTAGAGGAAATCTCTATGAACGAGGACACGCCCGACGATTTGTGCCTCGATTTACTGTCGCGCGCGTTTTTCGGCGAGGAAAACTACGGCAGAAACATTTTGGGCAGTAAAAGCAACGTAAAAGGTTTTACGCGCACGGACATAGCAAACTATATGAAGGCGCGCTACACTGCCGACAATATAGTTATTTCCATGGCGGGCAACATTTCGGTTGAGCTTGCCGAGGAGCTGGTTCAAAAGTATTTCGGCGCCGTTCCCGCTACGAAGGCTGAGCAGCGCCCCTTGAACGTGTCTTTGCAGAGCCGCAACCTCTACAAATCCAAGGACATCGAGCAGATGCACATAGCCATAGCGTACCCGTCTATGAAGCGTTACGAGCCATTGTGCGACGCAACGCAGCTCATGAACGCGGTCCTGGGCGGCAGTATGTCGTCGCGCCTTTTCCAGACGGTAAGGGAGGAACTGGGACTTGCCTACACCGTGTATTCGTACCTTTCGACCTACGAAAAGAGCGGCGCGCTCACGGTATATGCGGGCGTAAACGCCGACAGCTTGGAGCAGTCGGTCGAGGCGATTTATAACTGCATAGAGGACTTGAAGAAAAAGACGCTCACCGCCGAGGAGTTCAAGCGCGGCAAGGAACAGATTTTATCGTCGCTCATTTACGCGCAGGAAAGCACTAGCTCGCAGATGCTTTTATACGGCAAGGAGCTCATTTATTCGGGCAAGCTTTACGACTTCGAGGACAGGGTAGGCAAGCTGAACGCGGTCACGCTCGACAACGTTTTCGAAGCGATTGAATACAACTTCGACGACAGATACCGCGCAACGGCGGTTGTCGGCAAGGTTGAAAAACCTTTAAAATGAGCGAACTTATAAAGGGCTTCGAGCCCTATTTCGACGGCGAAAGCCGGGTACTTATTCTGGGCAGTTTTCCGTCGGTAAAGAGCCGCGAGCAGAGCTTTTACTACGGGCACCCCCAAAACGCGTTCTGGCGCATTTTGTCAACCTTTTTCGGCGAGGACAAGCCCCTGACGGTAGAGGACAAAAAGGCGTTTTTATCAAGGCATAAAATAGCGCTCTGGGATATAGTAACCGAGTGCAAAATAGTGGGTAGCCGCGACGAAACGATAAAAAATTTCAAGGTGGCAAATTTGCAGGAAGTATTGCAAAACTCGTCTGCTTCGTGTATACTTGTAAACGGCGGACGGGCTTTTTCCATATTCGAAAAGCATTACGGCACGCTTGAAATTCCCTATTTCAAACTGCCGTCCACAAGCCCCGCCAACGCGAGAAGAAACGATGACGAATGGTACGCAGCTCTACGAAGAGCTTTTAACGGAACTTAAAACCTACGCAGAACCCGAATACGCCGCATTTCACAAGCGGCTTTTAAAGAACGACAAAATCAACGTTCTGGGCGTGCGCGTTCCGACCTTGCGAAAGCTTGCAAAGAGGTATAAAAACGCAATTGACCCCCTACTATGCTGTAATGACGACTATTACGAGGTTACTTTTATCAAGTTGCAGGCGGTTGCTTTGCTTCCTTACGAGCAGTTTATAGAATACGTTGACAGGTGCGTACCGCTTATCGACAACTGGGCGACCTGCGACTGTTTCGCGCCCAAGTGCATAGCAAAACACAAAGACGAATTTTTGCCTTATATTTACGAGTATCTTGACAGCGGTGAAGAGTTTACACAGCGTTTCGCCTTAACTACGCTTTTACACTTTTACGTAGAGGATAAATATCTGCAACTCATTTACGATGCTGTGCAGGAAGACGTAGACCTTGACCTTTATTATGTACATATGGCGGCGGCGTGGCTGATTGCCGAAGTGGTTGTCAAGTACTATGAAGAGGGCGTGACGTTTTTAAAATGCAATGCCGAGTGTTACGATAAAGAGGGAAAAGGGCGCGAATTTTTCGAGATAAAGACGCACAACAAAGCCATACAGAAGGCGTGCGAAAGCTACCGTTTAACCAAGGAAC
>CAZRJY010000165.1:0-2770 GCA_964600525.1 uncultured Clostridia bacterium | reverse complement strand
AGGTGTCTATTTCTTATATGAAATCGTATGAAAGAGATTGGATGATGAGAAAGGAAGGGCTGGAAGAAGGGCTGGAAAAAGGGCTGGAAAAAGGCAGAGCCGATGCCATAGCCAAACTTGCAAAAACCATACAGGACTTTCTCTCCGATTTAGGTACCATTCCAGAAGATATTGTGACCAAAATCAATAGCGAAACGGACTTGGACATTTTGACCTTTTGGATTAAACTATCCTCTAAGTCGCGCTCTATCGATGAATTCATAGAAAAAATGTAAGACCCACTAAATATATGCGCTGCAATGCACACCCATAAAACGAGCCCCCGGTGGTGGAAGCACCGGGAGCCCGTTTTATATATACAAACTAAGGGATATAGGTATACGCTAAACCATATTACAAATTAACAACTGCAATCATATTGATTCAATCTATTCCACATCCTGCAATGCCGCGAAGTCTTCCTCACCGGTACGAACCTTAACGACTCTGTCAACATTGTAGACAAATATCTTACCGTCTCCGATATGACCTGTGTATAGCGCTTTCTTAGCCGCTTCCACAACATCCTCTACCGGGATCTTGCTGACTACGACTTCCACTTTGACCTTCGGAAGCAGGGTTGCATCCATCTCAACGCCACGATACATCTCTCCTGCACCCTTCTGGATACCGCAGCCCATAACCTGTGTCACCGTCATGCCGGTCACACCCAGATCGTTCATTGCCTTTCTTAACTGATCATATCTGGACAGCTTCGCAATAATCGCCACCTTATACATACCTGTCGCAGATGCCATCGGTACTTGAGCTACTTTCACCGCCGCATCCTTCTGTACGTCAGACGCTTCACTGTAATCTTCCGTTCCGAGGCTTGTATTCTCGTTGATCTCCATTGCCATCGTATTAGATACATCCATAATACTGAATCCCGAGTAAGCAGATACCAGACCATGCTCCGTGGCATCCAGTCCTATAATCTCTTCCTCCGCAGAGGCACGCAGACCAATGACTGCCTTAATTACCAAAAATACAATCGTAATCGTAACTGCCGTCCATGCCGCAACGGACACGAAACCGACAAGCTGTAAGCCGAGCAGTTTAAATCCGCCGCCATAGAACAGACCTACCAGCTCATTACCCGCCGCATCGGCGATGGAGTATTCCGGCGCAGAATTCGTGGCAAACAATCCGACCGCGATGGTACCCCAGATCCCATTCATGCAGTGAACAGCAACCGCGCCCACAGGATCATCTATGCGAAGTTTATAATCCAACAGCCACACACCGAACACTACCAGAAGACCTGCAACCGCACCGATCACGATGGCTCCGAAAGCGTCCGTGACATCGCAGGGTGCCGTGATCGCAACCAGCCCTGCCAGAGAAGCGTTCAGGCACATAGATACATCCGGTTTACCATACTTTATCCATGTAAAGACCATACAAACTACTGTCGCGATCGCGGGAGCAATAGTGGTCGTCACGAATATTGAACCCAACTGTTCCACCGTGGTAGCCGCCGCACCGTTAAATCCGTACCAGCCAAGCCACAGGATAAATACACCCAGTGCACCGATCGGAATATTATGTCCCGGAAAAGCATTGACTTTCGTAATTTTGCCGCTCTTATCCGTCGTGAACTTACCGATACGGGGACCGAGAATCTTCGCACCGATCAGCGCCGAGATACCGCCTACCATATGTATCGCACAAGAACCGGCAAAATCATGAAATCCTATTTGTGACAGCCAGCCTCCGCCCCAGATCCAGTGTGCCTCAATCGGATAGATCAGTGCCGAGATCACCGCCGAATAAACACAGTAACTTAAGAATTTCGTTCTCTCCGCCATTGCTCCGGACACGATCGTCGCCGTAGTTGCACAGAACACTAAGTTAAATACGAAGTTAGACCAGTCAAAGTCCGCATAGCTTGTGAAGATGTCAAACCCCGGCTTGCCGATCAGTCCCATCAGATCCTCTCCCAGCAGTAAGCTGAAACCGATCAGGATAAATACTACCGTACCGATGCAGAAATCCATCAGGTTTTTCATAATGATGTTTCCCGCGTTCTTCGCTCTGGTGAAGCCGGTCTCCACCATGGCAAATCCTGCCTGCATCCAGAACACCAGCGCAGCGCCGATCAGAAACCAGACGCCAAATATCTGTCCGTTCAGGACCTCCATAATTTCCTCTGTCATAGATAAATTTCCTCCATTCCGCTCATTCTGTCACTACAGACATAAGCATAATTTTTCGTATGAATACTTTTCCGAAATATTTATGAGACAAATCTTTCAGAACAAGTCTTCATACTCTCCTCCTCACGCCGTAACATACCCCCATTACACAAAAAGCGGAGACAATGGTTTTCTTTTCCTTAAGCTCCATTGCTCCGCATTTTCCTGATGATCAGGTCATATGTACATTGTTTTCAAAAGCACGGCATAGTACCTTTCACGGTCTTGCTCTGCTTTCAATAAAAAGACGCCTTGAGTTTCCTCAAAGCGCCTTTGCTTTACGAACTGTATACTAACACCATCTAAACCAAGTGTCAATAGAAAAATAAATTTTTTTTAATAAGAGATGGGCTTTTTGATAATATCAAACTTCACAGTCACACTGCCGCCGTAATTTGGTGCAACGCCAGTAATCACAACGCTTCCCTTATTCTTACCGGATGCAGTATTCGCGCCATATGAAAGGGAATACTCCTGACCTTCCGCGAGCGGTTTTCCGTCATAAAACACCTTCACTTCCGGTATAACCTGAC
>CAZRJY010000164.1:0-2814 GCA_964600525.1 uncultured Clostridia bacterium | reverse complement strand
TTCATCCTATGTATCTTTACTATTCTGTTTGAAATGAGTCTTCTTGAATTCCCTTCTCTATATTCGGTGATAAATTGGTACAGCTTTCGCCTGAAATGTAAAAATGAAGCACACCGCAATAATATTTGATGAAATATTGACTTGCGTGAAATTTCTGAAATCAATCCTTAAATAATCCTTATCTGCTCCTTCATTAAAGCACTCAAGTGTTATTCCTGTTCCTGCTGTATATCATAACAGGTTCAATCCGTAACCTGAAATCTTCTTGTGACATGAATTTCTTCAAATACAACATCGAACCGTTTTGCGGATAACTCATAAAAACATATTCATTTCCAAGCCCTTCATCATAAGGATAAAGTATTGGTTCTTTATATGTATCATGATAGCTTTTAAATTTATTGCAAATGCCACATGACGGAATCAGATTATATAAATTAACTGCTAAATATGGATAATATTTTCTTGGAAAATAGTGGTCAAACTCCGGACGGATTCCTTTTCCTGACCCATTCATCTTACCTTTTTCAACCGTAATGGTAAAAGCTCTATTACAATACGGACAAACATCCATATCCAATATTTTCAAAATTTGTTTCGCTTCATATGAATTGGAAAATTTTTTATATAAAAATATTTCCTTTAAAACACTATCATTTTCTACCATCCCAATTTCTTGTACATATGAATTTAAACGGTATTCACAAACATCCAAAAGCTCTAACAGCTTAAATTGAATAACTCTATCCCCAAATAATCTGCTTCTTTCCCGGATATCGCTAATTTGTTTCATAATTTTTTTCTTTTTTTCTTTTGAACAAGTCTTTTTACTAATTCTATCCAATTGTCTTCGTATTTTCGTTATATCAATTAAAATTTTCTGTAATTTGTCTGATGCGAATTGCCCAAGCGGATCATCCAAAAAAAAGGAATCTTGAAATAATACATAAATATTTTGTCCAAAAGTATTTTTAGAAAAATTTCTATTCGCCTGTATCTTTCCACTCTCTTCTGTTTAATATATTACATTTCCTTTCGGCATATCTCCAAGCAAAATAGGAGAATGGGTAGTAAAAATAATCTCAATCTCCAAATTTTTATCAGGTAAAATTCGTGGTATAAAACGACACATATCCGCAACTAATCTTTTTTGCCATCTCGGATGATACGTTAAGTCAGCTTCATCCATCAATATCCACAAACTGTTACATATGATATCGCTACTATCCTCTCCTGAATTTTGTTGATTCAAATTTTCGAGCGGCCGTATATAATTAACTACATTATCAATGTGAAAATTAGTTCCGCTCACTACTTTTCTCATAGCAAATAATCTTGAATAGAAACTTAATAAATGGTTTTCTCCACTGCTCATTCCCCATTTAAACTCCAAAAAAGAGTATGGAAGCACAACTTTTTTATAACATAGTAAAAAACGATTAAATAAAGCCATATTAGCTTCTGTCTGACCTCTTATTACAAGTTTAAAATCGTCTGCATTATTGTTATAAACAAACAATTCGTCTGGCAAACTTAATATTACCTTAAACATTTCCGCATAGTATTCTGCAATTTCCCTGACTAGTGATTTTTCGTTTACCATCCATAATTGTACATATAAGATACTATAGAAAAAACATGGTTGTTTTAAGAAAATCCCTTCATCCTCTGCTTTACATTCTTTAGCAATTCTTATTGCTTCATATACTGCTGTTATAATAGGCAATAATTCCTCTCCATAGTTATTTTCATTAGGTGCTTTGTAAAATGACTGGTACTCATCTACAATAAGAAGATTTTGAAAGGTTTCCCAACATAATTTATATTTCACTCGTTCTGGAATTTTCTCTATTATTTCCGATATATCTTCCGTTACAAAACCTATATACTTGTTTAAAAGAAAATGTATCGGCACTCCATGCGATGAGTTATACGAAGCTCGTTTATCTTCCTCCGGTATAAACTCTGATATTTTTTTAATAAATATTTCTCCAAAACGGATTTCTTTCACCCTTTCATTTCTATTCTTTCTTGGAATAAATCCCATATGCAACTCTTTGGGCCATGAACTAAACATCTCCTGTTGTTCTTTATCATCTAGTTTATCATAGCATTCTGTCATAAAAGAAACCTGACGATAAATATCATGAAAAACCTGCTCCATAATTTTATCACTTTGGCAATCTTCTCTTTGATAATTGACCTGTTTAGCAAAATCCCTTGCAAGCAATCCCCCGAAAGAATAATCACTAATATGGTCTGCTTTAGGCAATATGTAGTCTCTAACATCAAACACATTTGAGAGAAAAGCGATTTTTACCTTTTCCAAAATACTCCTAATCATTAATTTATCTATCACTACATTTATATCATATTCACTTTCTTCATCCACATATATTTCATCTATCCCAATGCATAATGCATTTAAGACATTGGATTTAGAATCACCTACAATCATTAATGCATGTAAATCACTACTCTTCTCCAAGTATTCCTCTTTGCTCAATCGTTCTGGAGGATAAATTTGTGCAAAAATATCCATTATTGTCCTTAAAAACGTAGTCTTTCCCCGTCCATTATCCCCTACAACTGCATAAATATCAATAATTCTCCCATCCTTTTCCCAAAACTTTTTAGGAAAAAAATTTTCACAATCCGAAATCTTAACCTTGTTTTCACTTGGGAAATAATCAAATTTATAATTCTTATCCAGTTGGAATCCTGTTTCTTCTAAACAGCCGTTTTTTTCAATCCATAAATATTTTAAAAAAGTTCCATTTCTACCCATATTTAACACTTTTCCTTTTCATTCAT
>CAZRJY010000163.1:0-2816 GCA_964600525.1 uncultured Clostridia bacterium | reverse complement strand
GCAAGTCGATAACCGACCCGTGCCTTGGGTGGTGCGACACCGAAAGACTGCTTTTAGATATCGCAAACAAAGTGTAAAAATAAGTTCGTTAAGGCATATTACGGGGGCAATTGTGCAAAAAGGAGGGTAAAACGGCTATGAAAGACAAGATTATCGGCTATTTGGGACCGCAGGGAACGTACAGCGAAGTTGCGGCTGAAAGGCTGTGCGCGGGCGCAAAAAAGGTTGCGTACCCCTCGTTTTTCACGCTCTTTTCTGCGCTCGTTTCGGGCGGCGTCGACGAGATTGCCGTGCCCATAGAAAATACGCTTAACGGCGCGGTAACGCAGAACCTCGACTTATTGCAGGAAACGGAGGGCGTATACGCATACTCGGCGTGCGCGCTTGAAATCGACCACCGGCTTATAACCTTGAAGAGTGCGGACAAGAGCAAAATAAAAAGAGTGTATTCGCACGGTCAGGCGCTTGCGCAGTGCGCAAAATACCTTGCCGCACACTTTCCCGAAGCGCAGCTTATCGAAACGCCGTCGACAGCCGACTGTTTCGAAAAAATAAAGAGCGTTGAAGACGCGGGCATAGCTGGCGCGCACTGTAAAAACCCGCTATTCGATTTTTCGGACAAAAACGTTTCCGACGTGGAAAACAACTACACGCAATTCCTATTGATAAAGCGCGGTCAGCCGCCCGTCGACACGCAGTCGGACAGAATTTTCTTTTCGGTGACGTGCAGACACAAGGTGGGCGCGCTTGTCGAGCTGTTAACAGTTTTAAAGGAAAGCGGCATAAATATGACTGAAATAGAGAGCCGCCCCATTAAGGACAAAACGGGCGAGTTCAGATTTTTTATGGAAGTGGAGGGCAACTATTCGGACGGCGGCGTGAAAGCGGCGCTTGGAAAACTCGAAGCCGCAGCCAACTCGTTCAAACTTCTGGGCTGTTACATAAGCGGCTTACCAAAGTGAGAAAAGGCACAACAGCCCGAAGCAGATAACCCCCTGCAAAAACTTGAAGCCTATGAAAAACGCGGGTTTAATTCCGCACTTTGTAAGATAGCAGAGCTGTTGCAAAAGAATGGACGCGCCGCCGAAGGTTACTAAAAATCCAGCAAGCGGCAGTGCGAAAAATCCGCCGGCGTGCGCAAGCGAAAAGCAGCCGCCCGTCGCCTCGCAAAGCCCCGAAATAAGTCCGCCTGCCTGTTCGCGCCCGATTAGCGGCGAGAGCAACAACATAAGCGGCTTAAAAATATTAAAATCGGCAATAACCTGTGATAAGGTGTAAAAGAAGCATATAAATCCGCCGGCGACAAGACAGGCGGTAACGCCGCCGTAAAAGCTGGAATACAGCACGTCGTCATTTTGAGTGTTAAGCTGTCTTATGCCCGGCGCCGACTGTTTGCGCCCGGAAATGACGCAGTATATAAGCGAAGTGGAAATAACGGCTATAAGGCAGGCGCTTAAAACTTTGACGCCCGCACCGTTTCCGCCGAACGCGCGTGCACCGACCGTGCCGAGAGCGAACAGCGGACCGCACGTTGAAAGAAGCGGCGCAAGTTTTTTGGCTTCGCTTCTGTCAATCAGACCTTGCTCGCAGTATTCGTAAAGAATGCGGCTGCCTGCGGGATAGCCCGAAAACACGCTCATTAAAAACAGCGGAACGCCGACGTTGGGCAGTTTGAGTTTTTCGGAAACGCGTCCGAACGGTTTTGCCGCAACCTGCGCCGCGCCCGTCTTGATTAAAAGAAGGGTGATAACCATAAACGGAAACAGCGACGGCAGCACGCTTTCCGCCCAGAGGCACAGCCCGTTAAAGCAGACCGAAAGGTATCTGTCCGGGAATATTATAAGCACGCCGCCGAAAAATATAAGCACGGCGCATGCGGCAATTTTTGCGGCTGTTTTTTTGATATGCATACGCTAATAATTATTATATTAAAGGTGAAATTATGAGTAAAAAGATAGGACTTGCTTTGGGCAGCGGCGGCGCGCGCGGCGTTGCGCACCTCGGCGTTTTGAAGGCTTTGGAAGAGGAGGGTATCCGCCCCGACTATATCACGGGCTGTTCGATGGGCTCGGTAGTCGGCGCAGGCTACGCGAAAGGACTTTCGGTAGACGAAATGTTCGGCATGGTCAAAGACCTGAAAGCGATAAAACTTATCGATTTAACCGCAATCCCCATTACAAGGCTTGCGTTAACGCGCGGCAATAAAATGCGGCAGATGCTGCTATCTAAATTGGGTGACACCGAATTTTCGGACCTTAAAATTCCGTTCAGATGCATTGCGAGCGATTTGTATTCGGGCAGGCTCGTAACCATTTCCGAGGGCAAGGTTGCAACGGCGGTAGCGGCGTCGAGCTCTATACCCACGGTATTTCCGCCCGTAAGATTGAACGGAAAACTTTTAATCGACGGCGGCGTTTTGTGCCGAGTGCCCACCCAGCAGTGCAAGGCGATGGGCGCGGACGCAGTCATTGCCGTCGACGTTCTGGACAACACCAAAGAGAGCGTTAAGAGCGTCAATAATATCGTTTCGATGATAATGCGCACGTTCGATATGATGGACTACAATCAGACCGAATTGCAAAAGCGCGTTTACGGCACCGAAAAAGAGGCGTGGATTGTGCCCGAAATGAAGGGGATAAGCCAGTACTCGGTTAAAAACTTCGACGAAACTTTCGCGGCCGGTTACGAAACCGCAAAAGCCCGAATGCCCGAGATAAAGGAACTTATAAAATAGTGTTTGATTTATTCGATTTCAACGGCAACGAGGAGGGCGCAAAGCCCCTTGCCGAGCGTATGCGCGC
Source organism: uncultured Clostridia bacterium (assembly GCA_964600525.1). GTDB lineage: Bacteria > Bacillota > Clostridia > Christensenellales > Borkfalkiaceae > Coproplasma. Next base: position 15 of record CAZRJY010000163.1, on the reverse strand, counting down.
CAACAACTTAAACGA
>CAZRJY010000162.1:0-2817 GCA_964600525.1 uncultured Clostridia bacterium | reverse complement strand
ACCACAATATCTTGTATGAAAGTTTTTAACAAAATTACAACATATAGTATGGGCAGTATTGAGAAAATTTAACAATCACATAAATTCAGGTAATTCCGACACGTCGAGTTGCCATTCGCGGCGGCTGCGTTCGCGGTGCTTTTCGTTCGCTTCGCCCAAAGCTTTTCTGTACTCCGCATAAGTGCAACCGTTCACCTTTATAAAATGTTCGCTTGCCTCGCGCTCCCTGCCCGCAAGCTGCGTTCTGCCGATGTGAATAACCTCGTGACAAGCTCTGCAAACCGCAACAACGTTCTTTAATTTCTGAACGCCGTTTAAATCGTCGTACTCCCACTGCTCGTGAGCTTCGAGCCGCGTTGCCGGCGCGCCGCAAATCATACATTTGCCGTTCGCGCGCGCATACGCTTTTTTTCTTATTTTATCCCATATCTCTTTCGGCAATTCACTGCGTAAGTTCGAATACCAGCAACTGTCGGGCACAAGCTCGAAATCGAGTTTCATAATTTCACCTCTTTCAACTGTTCCGCTTCAACGCTCGAATAATTTATTACGGCAACTTTTTCATAACCGTCGGCGGGCTCGGACAGATAGTCCGAAACACACTTAATCTTAATCCCGCGTTCGCGCGCCGCCTGTTTTATGGCTTCGTCGCTTTCGAACGACGGCAACCGCACGGTTAAGTGCAATCCTCCTCCCGTCTCGATGATTTCTTTTTCAACGGGGATTTTTTCCAGCTTTTCGATAAGTTGCGAACGCACTCCGCGGTAGTAATTTCTCAGGCGGTTGACGTGTCTTTCAAAGTAACCGCCGTCAAGCATTTTAGCCAGAGTTTTCTGCTCGAACAGCGGCACTACGTTTGCGGAATTGCCGTATAATGTGCGGTAAACGGCATATAGTCTGGGGGGTAGCACCATATAACCCAGTCTCATCGACGGCGCAAGCGTCTTGGAAAAGGTGTTCAGATATATCACTCTTTCGCCGTTTAACCCCGCCATCGTAGAGAGCGGTTTGCCGAAAAGACGGAACTCGCTGTCGTAGTCGTCCTCTATTATGTACGCGCCCGTATCCTGCGCCCACGCAATCAGCTTCGAACGGTTTGCCGCGGGCATTACCGCGCCCGTTGGGTACTGATGCGAGGGCGAAATGTGCAGAGCGCACGCGCCGCTTCTTTCCGCACTCCCGACGTCCGCGCCGACTTTGGTCACGGGCACGCACACGCACCTTGCGCCGTTGAGAGCGTAGGTTGTGGGCACTCTGCCGTACACGGGATTTTCCACGGCGTACGGCTTGTCCCTGCCAAGAAGCTGAACGATAACTCCGTACAGATACTCCGCGCCCGCACCTATTACGACGTAGCGCGGGTCGACCTTATAGCCGCGGAAACGGTAAAGATATGCGGCAACCGCCTCTTTGAGCGCGGGGTCGCCGTCGCACGGAACGCGCTCCAAAAGGTGTCCGCCCTCCTCCGACAAAGTCTGCCGCATGAGCTTAGCCCATACCGAAAAGGGGAAAAGTCTTGCGGGCGCGCGCCCCGAACACAAATCGAGACCGAGCGGCTCGGTCTGCGTTCTGGGCGTTTCGGTATGTACGGTATACGGCTGCACTCCCACCTGCGGACTTACCTCGGAAACAAAGTACCCCCGCCGCTGCTCGCTTTGAATATACCCCTCCGCAAGCAGTTGTTCGTAAGCCGTCTGCACGGTTATAACGCTTATGCCGAGGTGCTCGGCCAAACCGCGTTTGGACGGCAGCTTGTCGCCGTGTTTCAAATTGCCGCTTAAAATGTCGCCGCGTACGGCGCGGTACAGCGCGTAATATTTGTTTTTTTCGGAAAGCTCGTATGTCAACATAATCTGGTATTATAAAAAATGATTTATTTGGGTATTTTAATAATATCAATACTGCCGTATAATGTCAACCGACGAGGACGAAATTATGAAAACCAAAAGAATTTTGACAATGCAGGATTTATCGTGCGCGGGGCAATGCTCGCTGACCGTTGCACTGCCCGTACTCTCGCGCTACGGAATTGAAACGTGCGTACTGCCCACTGCGGTGCTTTCCAACCATACAATGTTCAAGAGTTGGAGTTATCTCGACTTAACGCCCGAAATCCCCGCGATTTACGAGAACTGGAAAAACAATAACATTAAGTTCGACGCGTTCCTTTTGGGGTATCTTGGCAAAGCCGAGCTTATGGCATTGGCGGAAAAGTGCTTTGACGAATTTTCAAACGACGGCGCGCCGGTAATTATCGACCCCGTGTTTGCGGACAACGGCAAGCTTTACGGCGGTTTCGATTTAGATTACGTTGCCGAAATGCGGAAACTTATCAAGCGCGCGGACATTATCCTGCCCAACGTTACCGAGGCCTGCTTTCTGACTGATACCGAATATAAGGAAAATTACGACGGTATTTTTGTATGCAAGCTTGAAAAAGAGCTTGCAAAGCTGACCGACGCGAAAATTATAATTACGGGAGTAGAATTCGGCGGCGATATCGGTGAATCTATCTACGGAAAAAACCGCGGTGAAATGCTTTGGCACGAACTGTTACCGACGAAAAAGCACGGCACGGGCGATATTTTCGCTTCGGTTTTTACAGCCAACTATCTTTTGGGAAACGGCGTGAGAAAATCTTGCGCGGCGGCGGCTGAGTTTGTTGCCGACTGCCTTAAATCAACCGACGCCGACCACTTCTACGGCGTGAATTTCGAAAAGGTTTTAAAGAAATAATAAAAAGGTGCGCGCGTTGAAAAACGCGCGCACCTTTTGTTTTATAATTTAAAGCTTCTCGGCAATCTTTCTTAAAAAGCC
>CAZRJY010000161.1:0-2824 GCA_964600525.1 uncultured Clostridia bacterium | reverse complement strand
CGACCCCGAAGAAGCGTCCCCTCCGCTCCGACGACTGGCTCTCCGAACCCCCACTCCTCTAAACCCCCAAACCACTACCCTCTTATGACCATCTCTTGACGGTTGATATCATAAATCCCCCTCCTCCCATCATAAAATTAATGTAAACATGAAACTTAAAACCATATCCTTCTCCAATTACCGGTGTTTCCCAAATTTCGGGATCGAATTTTCACCGGAGGTAAATGTGCTGATCGGTAAAAACGGCACAGGAAAAACTTCTGCTGTAAAAGGAATCGTGAAATCATTGAGTTTCATGTTTACCAACGATAGGTCGTTAGGCAAAGACTTCTTGTCGGCTGGTCAGAACACATTGAATGTGAGAACCATCAACGAGGGAGAATTTCTTTATGAGAAAAATTCGCGCAACGTTGCCCCCGATGCCGGAATCACTGCTAATGCCTATTTTCGTGATGAAGAATTACCTGAATGGTCGCTATATAAGCGTTCTACAGCCGGAGCAGCGCTATATCCAAGTAAGTATAAGGATGCTTTCAAAGCGATCATGCGCCGTGTAGCCGATGGCACACCTCTCCCGCTCTTAGCATCCTTTTCGGATTCTTTCCCACATCATAACACCAAACTCACTCCTCAAGCAATGCGTATAGCTCTGACGGACAACATACAACGCAACTTCGGCTATTATCAATGGGATGACGAGAACGCGTGTATGGGAATCTGGGAGACAAGATTATGCACGATTCTTAACCGTGCGATTCAGTTACGCGCAGTGATGGAGCAAAGTGATGCAGAGCAACGCAAGACTTTGGAAGAAACCAATCGTGAAGTCTTGAGTGAAGAAAAGGAAATTGCAACAGCGTTGAGGGAGTTCTCTCAGAGATTACCAGAGGAAAACTTTTCAATCCAATACCTTACTCCCGGCTTAGGTCGTAATAATGACTGGCAGTTGATACTCAGTCTGAAAGATGGCTCATTGAGATCGCTGGAAGAATTGCCCGCCGGATACCGAAGAATTTATTCAATTGCACTTGATATTATTTATCGAAGCTGGATACTGAATAAAAATGTGAGGCCCACTGGGATTGTAGTGATTGATGAGATCGATCTTCATCTCCATCCGGAGCTGGAGCAAGCAATCGTGGGAGTGTTTAAAGATTCTTTCCCGGGGATCCAATTCATCCTTACTACACATTCCCCGTTAGTGATCTCCAATCTCCCCACTGAAAACGGCGACAACCGCCTCATCTCCATGCCCAACGACCATAGCAGGCCACTTTACTTGAAATCGGCCTTCGGATTGGATTACGATTCCAGTGTGGAAAGTGTGATGGGGGTTAGATTAAGAACCGGCGAACTTGATTCCCTTATAGAGAGTTATTGTTTTCTCAAAGATGAGGGACTTCTGGAAAAAGCCGAAAAGTTTAAGCTTCAAATCATGGAATTTGTTGGTAGCGAAGCTCAATTCGACGAGAGAGTTAGAGAATATAGAAAGGGCGAGCGATGAAACATGTGGACCATGTGAGGAGACAGGTAAGAGGCACCGGGATTACTGATACATACTTGAGCCTGTGTTTCAATCAGGTGACACGTATGTATAATGTTGACTATAACACATCTTTCCGAACCACCGGCAAGCGCGATGAAATGGTCAACCTTTTTGGGGAACTACAGCAGGACCTGTGTTGCTACTGTATGCGCAAAATCCAACGTGGCACGCCTCAAGCCACATTGGAGCATATCATTCCCCAAAGCACCGACCGCACTCAAGATATGTTGCCTTATTTTAACTTGGGGTATGGGAGCCTAAACGGGGATACTCTTATTGCCAGTCGCGAATTTAATAGGCTTCACAATCCGGACTTTCCTCCCAGACCCCATACGGTGGCATATCATAATTTTGCTCTTTCATGCAATGGCGATTTTGTGCCGGACGGAGCAAGCATCTGCTGCAATAATCGTAGAGGAGATGCTTTCGTTAATCCGGTGTATCTAAATAGCGATATCGAGACAATGATTGCTTACCTTCCCGATGGAAGGATTCAACCGGTAAGCGGTAGCATACTTTTCGAGGATATCGTAGACCTTATTCGCATAGTGGCTCTCAATCACGATGCCTTGAAAGAGATCCGATGGATCTGGCACGAGCTATCGAGCATACCTCTAAATGAAATAGAGCGGATAGAACGAAATAATGAGAGGAAACAACTTTTGCTGAAGTATCTTGACGGGGAGCCGAAGAAGATAAATAAGTTGGCCGAGAAATATATGGATAAAGACCGTTGGAACCGCCTTATGTCCTACTCTTGGTTTCACAGAAAAACCTGATCCTTCAATATCTACTCCTTTAGCAATCATTAGATACTACTTCATCTATTTCGCCAATCATGATTGGCGAAATAGAAACGGCTATACTTCTGTTGTCTAAATCGACCGCCGCGACGGTCGATTTAGAACTTTTTGGGAATCTTAGTTTTACCCACCACATCAGAATCCTCAACGGAGAAAAAGATGTAAGCTAAACTCAATCCGAGATCAAGCATGACGAGTAGCACTATAATCAAGCAATAGGCATGAAATATAGCCCTCTGTTTTTCAAAATACTAAGTCTATTTTATTACAAAATAACAATTATTGGCCATTGTATTTAGCCCTCTAAGAAATTTTGATTAATCTCAGAGAAATACAGGATATGGCATAATGGAGCTGAGGGTGAATCAATAAAAAGAGGGGGAATCGATAAAAAGTTGGGGAATCAATAAAATGTATGTAGTAGCGTTGTATTATTAGATTGTATAATAATGGATAGCGGACAGATTATACTTTT
>CAZRJY010000160.1:0-2861 GCA_964600525.1 uncultured Clostridia bacterium | reverse complement strand
GGTCGAAAACAACGAATGTGTTCTTGGCAAGGCATTCGGGCAGACTGTTTCTATAAACAGATTGCTCTGCGTATAATCGATATACGGCTCGGGGAACACTGTTTCGTAGTACTTGGGAACGGGCTTCGACGCTCTCTTTTCGGGCACGAAACCGTAGGGCACTTTGCCGTAGTCGATAAAGTTTGCGGTGGTCCGTATCTCTCCGTTGTAAATTTCGGTTTTGCAGGTCAAAACTATGCTGTCGCCCACTTTGAGCTTTTTGATTTTTTCAATGCTTTTCTGCCTCGCGAAATAGCCCACGCGTATAGCGGCGGTCGTATCGTTGACCGTCAGGCTGTACATAGTCCTTTCCCTGCCGCTCGCACCCGTAATCGTCTTTGCGCGCATATAGGTTATTTCGCCGCAGATAACCACGCTTTCACTTACGAAATTGAGGTCGGCTATGTAGATTGCGCGGGTATGCGTAACGCCGCCCTCCAAAAAGGAAAAATCGGCGATATCGAAGCTTCTGGGCGCAATTTCGTACTGAATATTTTCGTGCTTTTCCTCGATTACTATGTCGTCGAGTTTGCTTTCCGCAGTCACGCACCTGCCGTAAAATTCACCGCAGAAGCACTTTTGGAGTTCGGCTGAAATTCTGTCCGCAACGTCCGTTGTAAACGTGGACGCGTGCACCACGGCAACCTCGAAGTAAAAGCCGCGTTCGGTCTTTTCCACCTTTATATCGTTCAAAGTAACAAACGCGGCAAGCTGTTTATTTACGTTTGAAATCACCGACAGAATTTTGTCGGCAATCATACCGTTATCGGGGGTAAGCTTGCTTATTTTAAGGGTGCACGAAAAAAGCTCGGGCACGTATTTGCGCACGATTTTTTTTGCCGCCGCTTCGTCCTGAGCCGAATACGGCTTATCCGTAATCAGCGCAACTTCAACGTTGTTTTTTGCCTTCACAAGCGATACGTTCGAAAGTATTGCCGTGTTGAGCGATGAAATTGTACGTATTTCGTCTATAAACGTATCAGTCATTTAAAATACCGTCTAACTCTTTGAAAAACTCGCGTTCGGCGTCCGCCGCCTCAACGCGCCTTATGATTTCTCCGTTTTTAAATATCACGCAGTACTCCTTAGAGCCCGCTATGCCCAAATCGCAGTCCTTAGCCTCGCCCGGGCCGTTGACAACGCACCCCATAACGGCGACTTTGAGCGGTTTGTTTATTCCCTTAACTCTTTCGTTGACCTTGTCGGCAAGAGAAATAACGTTCCACTGGCACCTTCCGCACGTAGGGCAGGAAATGACGTCGACGTAATTTTTGTCAAGCCCCACGGCGCGAAGCAGCATTTTCGCCGCGTAAATTTCCTCTACTGGGTCGCCCGTGATGGAAACGCGCAACGTGTCGCCTATGCCGTTCAAAAGCAGCGCACCTAGCGCCGCGCTCGACTTGACTACCGCCATCTGCTTTGTTCCAGCCTCGGTTACGCCTATATGCAAAGGATACGCGCACTTTTTTGCCAGAAGTGAATACGCGTCATACGTAAGTTTGGCACTCGAAGCCTTTACCGAAATGACGATATCGCCGACGCCGTACTTTTCGAGTATGCCTGCGTTATACAGCGCGCTTTCGACAAGCGACTTCTCGCTTTTTCCGTACTTTTCCAGAAAACCCTTTTCGATACTGCCGGTGTTGGCGCCCACGCGCACGGGGATTTTATGAGCCTTGATACAGTCGGCAACCGCCTTTATCTCGCTGTCGCCGCCTATGTTGCCGGGATTTATGCGCACCTTGTCGCAACCGCTCTCTATTGCCGCAACTGCAAGTTTGTACGAAAAATGAATATCCGCAACAATCGGCAACGCGCATATATCCTTTAAACGCTTTATTGCCGCGGCGTCTTCCTCGTCGAGAACGGATACGCGCACGAGAGCGCATCCAGCCTTTGCAAGACGGTCAATCTGCGCCGCCGTACTTTCGACGTCGGAAGTCTTTGTCGTACACATCGACTGAATTTTAACGCTTTCTCCGCCGCCTATTGCCACGCCGCCTATATTCAGTTTTTTGGTTATATAATTTTCCATTCCAAAATTTAAGGCAGTTTGCACTGCCTTAACCTTTTTATTTTCTGCTTGCCATCATCTTTTGCAGTTCCTGCATAAAGCTGTCGATGTCCGTAAACGAGCGGTAAACGCTTGCATAGCGCACGTACGCGACTTCGTCAAGGTTTTTAAGTCCTTCCATAACCATTTCGCCGATTTGCTTAGAGGAAATTTCCTGTTCCATCGAATTGTAAACTCTCTTCGTTATGTCCTCGACCAGTTTATCGATTTTTTCCATCGAAACGGGGCGCTTTTCGCACGATTTGATTATGCCGCTCTTAACCTTTTGCGGGTCGTAAGACTGGCGCGTTCCGCCCGACTTGACTACAAGCACGGGCGTATCCTCGATTGTTTCGTAGGTGGTAAAGCGCTTGCCGCACTGAACGCACTCTCTTCTGCGCCTTATGGTTCTGCCTTCGTCCGCCGAACGGCTGTCGATAACCTTGCTGTCTTCGCAGCCGCAATACATACACTTCATAATTGACCTCTTATCGGGTTGTTTTTATCATTATACCACAAGAACTTGTGATTGTTAATATCTTTACTTGAAATATTTTACGCCGCTTTCGAATATTTTCATATCGAAATTGCCGTCGTAGTTTTTATAAAGATTTTCGCCTACCCTCTCGCTGTGTCCCATCTTGCCGAACACTCTGCCGTCGGGCGAGGTTATACCCTCGATTGCCCACATACTGCCGTTGGGATTGTAAGGGCTTACCATCGTGGGTTTGCCGCTCAAATCGACGTACTGCGTTGCAATCTGACCGCC
>CAZRJY010000159.1:0-2880 GCA_964600525.1 uncultured Clostridia bacterium | reverse complement strand
CCGATTAAATCCGCGGGGCGGCACGTTATTATTTCCTCGCCGTTTTTGGTGCACTCTTTAATTAAATCCGCATTAACTTCGCCGGGCACCTTTCCGTACTTGCCCAAAAGCAAATCTTTGTACTGCGCGGTAATGGTCTTGTATTTGCCCATTAAAACGTTCCACACCGCCTGCGTGCCTACAATCTGGCTTGACGGCGTAACCAGCGGAGGATAACCGCAGTCCTTACGCACAAGCGGAACTTCCGCAAGACATTCGGGAAGTTTATCTTCCTGCCCAGCCTGCTTTAACTGGTTCATAAGGTTTGAAAGCATTCCGCCGGGAACCTGATATAAAAGCGTATTTATGTCTATTTTTCTTACCTTGGGATTGAGGAAACCGTCCTTTTCAAGCCGCGCGGCAACGCCGTTGAAGTGCTTGATTATGGGCAGAAGCTTTTCGATTTCAATACCCGTATCGTATTCCGTATCTTTGAGAGTTGCAACCAAAGGCTCGGTTGCGGGGTTCGACGTGCCGTTGCCTAAGGGCGAAAGCGCGCAGTCAACTATGTCTACACCTGCCTGAATAGCCATAAGGTTAATCATATCACCCGTGCCCGACGTGTTATGCGTATGCAAATGCACCTTGGTCTCGGGACGGAGCTCGGCTTTTATCTTGCTAATAAGCTCGTAAGTTGTAAAAGGCAACAGGAGGTTAGCCATATCCTTAATGCAGATATTGTCGGCGCCCGTATCCTCCAACTGTTTTGCAAGCTTAACAAAGTAATCGGTCGTGTGCACGGGGCTTGTAGTATAAACTACGGTCGCCTCGCAGACGCACTTGCCGCCCGCACCGTACTTCTTTATAGCCTTCATCGAAGCTTCAAGATTTCTGGGGTCGTTGAGCGCGTCGAAACATCTGATAACTCCTACGCCGTTTTCAATCGATTTTTCAACAAATTTTTCTACTACGTCGTCTGCATAGTGCCTGTAACCCAAAAGGTTCTGAGCGCGAAGCAGCATCTGAATAGGCGTCTTTTTAAGGTATTTCTTTAAATTTCTCAGTCTGTCCCAGGGGTCCTCGTTCAAAAACCTCAAACAGCTGTCAAACGTTGCGCCGCCCCAGGCTTCGAGCGAGTAGTAACCTATATCGTCAAGCAAGGGCAATACGGGTTCCATCTCCTCGAATTTCATACGCGTTGCAGCCTGCGACTGGTGCGCGTCTCTTAAAATAGTATCGGTTATAAGTACTTTTTTCTTATCCATAAAATTCTCCGATTAAACGATTACTGATGCAACCGCCGCAGTCACGGCAGTTCCGTTTACATATCCGCCGAAGCATGCCAAAAGCACGCCCGCCGCGATTGCCGAGCCGATTACGCCCGCCACGTTAGGTCCCATTGCGTGCATAAGCAAATGGTTCTGCGGGTCGTACTCTCTGCCGACGTCCTCGGATATTCGCGCCGCCATGGGCACAGCCGAAACGCCCGCCGAGCCGATGAGCGGATTTATCTTGCCCTTGGTTATCTTGCACATAATCTTTGCGACAAGCAAGCCGCCGATTGTGCCGCAGATAAACGCAAACAAGCCGAGCATTATAATGTATAACGTCTGAACCTGTAAGAACATTTCGCCCTTAGCCTTGCAGCCTACCGCAACGCCGAGGAAAATCGTTATAGTATTCATCAGTCCGTTCTGCGCCTGCGACGAAAGTCTTTCGACAACGCCCGATTCCCTGAACAGATTTCCGAGCATCAGCATACCCAAAAGCGGCACCGACGAAGGTAAAATCAAACCGACGACCAGCGTAACTATTATGGGGAACAGCACCTTTTCGATTTTGCTGACCTGACGGAGCTGTTTCATCTTGATTGTGCGCTCCTTTTTTGTGGTAAGCCATTTCATAATGGGCTTTTGAATAATCGGAATAAGTGCCATATAGGAATATGCGGCAATGGCTATCATAGGTATAAAGTCGCTTGCAAGCTTACTTGTAACCATAATAGCCGTAGGACCGTCAGCACCGCCGATAATCGCAATCGACGCAGCCTCCGCAACCGAGAATCCGAGGAAAATTGCCAGCATAAACGCAATGAATATGCCGAGCTGTGCGCCCGCGCCGATAAGCATACTCTTGGGATTGGCAATTAAGGGACCGAAGTCGGTCATACAACCGATACCCAAGAAAATCAGCGGGGGATAAATTACCTTATCTACGCCGAAATACAGATACCACAAAAGACCTCTGTCCTGCACTGCGTCGTAAGCCGTGTTGACAACGTTGGTTTCGGGGTCGACCGGGTGAGTGCCCCACAATACGGGCTCGCCTCCGGGGATATTGATTAAAAACATACCGAATGCTATCGGCAGCAACAGCATGGGTTCAAACTTTTTAACTATTGCAAGGTACATAAGAATGAAGGAAATCAGCAGCATAACGTAGTTCTGCCAGCTTCCGTTCATAAAGCCCATGTCCTTGAAAAGGTTTACGAAAATTTGCCCCATACCGTTACCTGAAAGTAACGAATTAAGCATTTTTCCTCCGATTAACCGATTACCGCAAGAACTGCGTTGGTTTCCACATTAGCGCCTTTGACAACCGAAACCGTGACTTTTCCGTCGCAGGGCGCGGTGATGTCGTTGTCCATTTTCATTGCTTCCAAAACGATAATGGGCTGGTCCTTTTTAACCGTGTCGCCGTCGTTTACAAGTATCTTTTTAATAAGACCGGGGAAAGGCGATAACACCTTTTCGCCGTTTGCGGGCGCCGCCTTGGGTGCAGCCGCGGGAGCAGCCTTTTCGATTTTGGTAACTACGGGGGCTGCGCTCTCGCTTTCGCCCACTTCCTCAACGCCTACGGAATAGCTCTTACCGTCGATTGTAACAACAAAATTACGCATAT
>CAZRJY010000158.1:0-2894 GCA_964600525.1 uncultured Clostridia bacterium | reverse complement strand
GAACGGCTTTTTGCCCATGCCCGACTACACGGTAAATGCGGACGTCATTTATATCTGTTCGCCCAACAATCCCACGGGCGCGGCTTACAGCGTTGCCCAGCTTAAAGAGTGGGTTAAGTACGCTCACGAAAAGGGCGCGGTAATTTTGTACGACGCGGCTTACGAAAGCTTTATAACAGACAACGGACTTGCGCGCTCGATATATGAGGTCGAAGGCGCAAAGGACTGCGCAATCGAGTTCTGCTCGCTTTCCAAAATCGCAGGTTTTACGGGTACAAGGTGCGGTTACACGGTTATTCCGCAAGCGCTGAAAAAGGACGGCTCTTCCGCAAACAAGCTGTGGTTCAGGCGCCAGGCGACCAAGTTCAACGGCGTGCCCTACATAATCCAGAAAGGCGCGGCGGCGGTGTATACACCCGAGGGTATGGCGCAGATAAAGGCAAATTTAGCCGTATACCAGCGCAACGCGGCGGTAATCGCCAAGTGTATGGACGACCTCGGTATTTGGTACACGGGCGGCAAAAATTCGCCCTATATCTGGCTGAAATGTCCGAACGGTATGGGCAGCTGGGAGTTCTTCGATTTCCTTCTGAACAACGCTCAGGTTGTCGGCACTCCGGGTGCGGGCTTCGGCAAAAACGGCGAAGGGTTCTTCCGCTTAACCGCGTTCGGCAGCGAGGAAACTACGAAAGAAGCGACCGAAAGAATAAAAAAGGTGATTAAATAAATTATGAAACAGGTAAGGGGTTTAGGCGTTTTATGCCACATATCATCGCTTCCCAACGAGTACGGCATAGGCTCGCTGGGCAAGGAAGCGTACGAGTTTGTCGACCTTTTGAAAAAGGCCGGCGTCAAATACTGGCAGATACTTCCGTTGCAGCAGACGGGATACGGCGATTCGCCCTATCAGTCGGTTTGCTGTACTTCGGGCAACCCCTATTTTATCGACGTTGAGGCGCTGAGAAAGCAGGGGCTTTTGGACGACGAGGAGCTTGAAAGCGCAAGGGTTGCGGCAGGCGACGTCGACTACGCCGACTTATACGAGAAAAGGTACGCACTGCTTCGGCGCGCATACGCACGCTTTAATATCCGCAACGAAAAGTTTGTGGAGTTTATCGAGAGCGGCGAGTTCGAGGACTACGCGCTGTTTATGTCGCTTAAAGCGCGCTACGGCGGCACGTTCAATCACTTCCCCGACGCTTACAAGTACAAAGAGCACCTTGCTGTGTACGAATTCAGAAACGCGGTTTACCGTTCGGAATACTGCTTCTGGCTGTTCGTGCAGTATCAGTTCAAGTTGCAGTGGCAGGCATTGAAGTCTTACGCCAACGACAACGGCATTAAGATTATAGGCGATATTCCCCTGTACGTTGCGTACGATTCCGCCGATATCTGGGCGCGGAGCGAGCTTTTCCAGCTTGACGAGGACTTAAAGCCCGTCAAGGTTGCAGGCGTTCCGCCCGACTACTTTTCCAAGCACGGTCAGCTTTGGGGCAACCCTTTATATAACTGGAACGCTATGCGTGCGGAAAACTACGACTGGTGGATTAACCGCATAGCCAGGGCAAAGGAGATGTACGACGTTATCCGTATAGACCATTTCCGCGGCTTCGACAGATATTTCGCTATCCCTGCGGGCGCGCACAACGCCACGGTCGGCGAGTGGGAGGACGGTCCCGGTGCGGAATTCTTTAAAGAGGTCGAAAAGCGGCTGGGCAAGACGGAGATTATCGCCGAGGATTTGGGCATACTCGACGACGGAGTGGTAATTCTTCGCGACAGGTTCAAGTTCCCGGGTATGAACGTTCTGATGTTCGCTTTCGACGGCAACGAGGAAAACGCGTACCTGCCTGCGAATATTATTGAAAACTCGGTTACGTATACGGGTACCCACGACAACGATACGGCGCTCGGATTTCTTGAAAGAATGACCGATAACCAGTTCAAGGACTTTAAAAAGCAACTCAGAAAAACGCTTAAAGAGCAGGACGCGTACACGCCGGTTGTCAACAGAGCGGACGCGGCTAAGGCGCTTTGCCGCAGTGCGGCTTTTGCCAAATCGTATCTGACGGTGTTGCCCGTGCAGGACATACTGTGCATGGATAACGCGGCGCGAATGAACGTGCCCTCGACGTCGGTGGGCAACTGGAAGTTCCGACTTTTAAAGATGCCCGGCAGAAACGCTATGGCGGAACTTAAAAAGTTAATTAAAGACAGTGACAGAGACTAAATAAAAAGCAATTGGGCGGCACATATGTGCCGCCCAATTATTATTTTGCAAAAATTCTTACGCATAAAACGGTCATATCGTCGGGCGTGCCCTCGACGCGCTCTTTTGCCGCGGATAAAATCTTTTCGGCAAGGTTTTGCGGATTGAGCGGCTTTAACATCTGGATAAAGTCGTACAAGTCCGAAACTCCGTTGAAAGCCGAAGTTACGCCGTCGCTCATAAACACGACTATATCGTCTTTTCTCAGTTGTTCCTTTGCCGTGGAGGGGTGCAGATTGTCCAATATTCCGAGGGGCAGAGAGTGGCTTTCCAAAACCTTGATTTCACCCTTTCTTACAATCAGCCCCAGCGGCGAGCCGACCTTTATGAACGAAGCGGTCAGCGTGTTTAAATCGATTGCCGCCGCGTCTATGCAGGTAAAGCGTTCGTCGCGGTTGAAGCATAGCAGTTTATTTATTGTGTCCAGAACAATGTCGGTGGGCATTTCCGAGCGGTAAAAGGCTTCAATCAGCGAAATGGCGGTGGTGGAAACCTTGCGCGCGTACTCGCCGCTGCCCATTCCGTCGGAAAGCGCCATTAAGAAGGAGTGTTCGTTTATCTTGATTACCGTGTGCGTATCGCCCGAAACGCGCTCGCCGTCCTTGACCGCGCACGCAACGCCGAA
>CAZRJY010000157.1:0-2926 GCA_964600525.1 uncultured Clostridia bacterium | reverse complement strand
TTATGACCGAAATGCTGGCGGTTTTTCGCTCACGCTCTCAGGCGATTGACTGTATGACAAAAATGAGGGCTTTTAACGTTGCCGCGCAACTTATAAACACTCCCAAAGAGGCTAACGTGGGCTGCGGACTGTCCCTCAAATTCCCGAACTCCGCGGCAAACCGTGTAAAGAGCATAATTTCAAGAATGAACTACTCTTCCTTTTACGGTTACATGCGCATCGATTTCAGGGGCGGAAAAATTTATATCAAGGGCTTTTAACGCTTGCCACGCCGTGCGCCGAGTGATAAAATACGGGTATGAAAACCAACGACGAAATCCTTTCCGAGCTCGCCCGTCTCTACCCCGACGCGCGCCCCGCACTGCAATTCAAAACTCCGTACGAACTTCTCGTTGCGGTTATTCTTTCCGCGCAGTGCACCGACGAACGCGTAAACAAGGTTACGGCGGAACTGTTCAAAAAACACAATTCCCCCCGTGCTATGCTTGAATTAACGCAGTCCGAGCTTGAAAAATATATCTTTTCGTGCGGATTTTATCACAACAAGGCGGCGCATATTCTGTCAGCCTCGCGCGATATCGTGGAAAAGTTCGGCGGCGAAGTGCCGAACGATTTCAACGAGCTTAAAAGTCTTGCGGGCGTGGGACAGAAGACGGCGAACGTCGTTTGGTCGGTTGCGTTCGGCGGCGACGCAATCGCCGTGGACACCCACGTTTTCCGCGTTTCCAACCGCCTGGGGCTCGCCGAAGCAAACACCCCCTTTAAAGTCGAGGAACAACTTAAACAAGCCATACCTAAGTCCGACTGGTCCAAAGCGCACCACTGGCTTATTTACCACGGCAGGCGCGTTTGCCACTCGCAGCGCCCCGACTGCCAAAACTGCACGCTTAAAAATAAGTGTAAGTTTTATAAAGAAAAGAAATAAAAAAAGTCCGCCCCGATTTCGGGGCGGACTTTTTATTTATCACCGCTTTTTACGCGATTTTACAAACTTCGCACTCGATTTTATAAGATACACTATCGCAAATATAACCGGGCCTAAAAATACAACCAGAAGAATAAGCAAAATCACAAGCAGCACAATAAAACCCGTCACGCTTAACTTGTCCGCCGTATACTTGGGTTCAGGCTTCGAGCACAGCGAAAATTTAAGCTCGCCTTGCGGCAGACTTTCAAATTCCGCAACGTATCCGCCACCGATATTCTTTAAAGACTTCGAACTCGCCGTCAGGTAATACTCTGTGTTGATTTCTATTTCCAGCTTTCCGAAGCTCTGCCAGCTTTCGGCGGGCGAAAGATAATACTCGTAGCCGTAAACTGCGGGGCTGTAACCGCGGTCCAGCCTGGGAAGCAGCGGCGCGGTTACCGTGTTGGTAAATCTGCCGTTGGGCTCTACTTCCACGTCGTAGGTATACCAGGCGAGAAAATTGGAATCACCGTGAGATGCAAGGTCGCACTCCGATATGTATTTTCTCTTGCCGAAGCCCGACACGTAACCGTTGTACCAATCCATTTCGCTTACGGCACTCTCCTGCGGGCGGTATGACAATATCAAATCTTTAAGCGTAGTCGTTTCGATTGTTTCCCTCATCGGAAAAGTCGCGTCAGTCTTCACGTACTTGCCGCCCGAAAACAGGCGCCTTTTGTATTTTTCGAAATGCCAGTCACAATTAAAGTCGGCAGTATCGCCCACCACGTAGAAATCGAGAACGTTAGTGCCCTTGTCGAGATATTTATCGATTTCGTTTTCCGTGCCCAGCCACGTTATAAACCGCGCGCCGTCGCCGCACTTGACGTCGCCGATTAACATGTACCACTCAGACGGTATTTCGATTGTCATTTTATAATGGGTTACCGTCATATCGGGCGTATAAAAATCGTCGGAGTAATAGTCGTCGTAAATGCCTTTTACGCTGTCGGCGAAATATCTGTAATTCCCCGAAGTATGCCGCGTAAGAACGGTTACCGCTTCGCCGTTCACCTTGATTTCGGGCTCGCGCGAATCGCCGTAATATTTCGGGTTAACGCCGAGCGGAAACGCCATCGAAGTGACTACGGTGCTTTCGCTCGTGTTTACGAAATGGTATTCGGCGGTAACCGTAGACTGATAGTCCGACAGCGAACTGCCGTATTTGGGAAAATCGGGAATATTAAAAGTGAGCTTTTCACTCTCGACGGCGAGCACGCTGCTTTCATTGGGCGTAACAATCCCAGCGCCCGAAACGCCGTACTCGTAGCGGTGCCCCGAATTGGCAAACACGGGAGTTACCGCGCACGGCACCGCCGCACACAGCGCTAAAACCGCCGATATAATTTTAAGTAAGCCCTTTTTCATAACTTTATTATACACTCCGTAAACTAATAATGCAAGTCCTTAAAAAACGCGGGGGTTGACAATATCGTATATTCATAGTAAACTTTACATACCAATATAAAAGGAGGTTATTATGTATAACCATCACGACCACTGGACACTTTTCTTTTTCCTCGACAATATAGTGGACGACAGGGAAGATTACAACCGCATTAAAAACAACGAACAAGAGCGGGCAACCAGCAAGACTTTGGGTAAGCGAGCCGTAAAGAATAACATAAATTACTTCATTGTTACTGCTATATTAACCGTTTGCGCAGTCCTGACGTATATATTTTTCAGCGGGATAATTGCGGGCTGGTGGAAGGGCATTATTACGCTGATTGTCGCGTTAGCCTGTCTGCCCCTTACGGTTGTTTACTTTATCCTCGCGCTCAACTGCGACATTAAACAGATGAAGCTGAATAAACTGCCCATCGGCTGGGTTTCGCTTCTGTTTACGCTGTTAATTCTCGTTGCGTCAATCGCAGCCGTTGTTATAACAATTTTAGTTATTTAAATATTTATGAATTTTAAAAGGCGCAGCTTTTTTCAAAGCTGCGCCTTTAATTT
>CAZRJY010000156.1:0-2966 GCA_964600525.1 uncultured Clostridia bacterium | reverse complement strand
TTGCCAACCCCGCGGCGGGCTGTCCCATGGCGGAACAGATGGACAAGGACGTAATTTCCGAGGTGAAAAAGCTGTACCCCGACTATGCGGTAGTAGCGTACATCAACACCACCACCGCACTTAAAACCATTGCCGACGTCTGCGTAACTTCCTCGTCCGCGGTTAAAATCTGCAAGGCGCTCCCCGAAAAAAATATTCTGTTTATTCCCGATATAAACCTCGGCACTTACGTCAAAGCCCAAGTGCCCGAAAAGAATTTTAAGCTTTTATCGGGCGGCTGTCCCACCCACGCCAAGTTCGACGAGGAGGACGCGCTCGCCGCGATTGAGAAGCACCCGAACGCGCTGTTTTTAGTGCACCCCGAGTGCCGTCCGTCGGTAGTAAAGCACGCGCACTTCGTCGGCTCGACCTCGGGCATTATGGACTACGCGAAAAAGTCTGACGCAAAAGAGTTTATTATAGGTACGGAAAATTCGATTGTCGAGCACTTACAGCACGCGTGCCCCGACAAGAAGTTCTATCCCCTTTCTATGGACTTGGTCTGCCACAATATGAAGGTGACCACCCTTTACGACGTTTACAACTGTCTTAAAGGCGAGGGCGGCGAAGAGATTGTTATGGACGAACAGACCCGTCTTGCCGCAGTTAAATGTATTGAAAAAATGATTGAGTACGGTGGCTGATTATGATGATTGCAACCAAGGGCAGAAACGCCCTCAAAGTTATGCTGGATTTAGCACAGCAACCAGGCGGTACGAATATTTCGCTCGCGGATATTGCAGAACGCGTAAAGGAATCGCAGAAATATCTGGAAGCGACCGTTGCGGCATTGTCGGCGGCTGGGCTTATAATTTCGGCGCGCGGAAAGCTCGGCGGCTACCGCCTTTCGCGCAAGCCCGAGGAATATACGGTTGCGGAAATAATATGCGCGGCGGAAGGCTCGCTTGCGCCCGTTTCCTGCCTTGACGGCAACTGTGAAAACGCGTGCAACTGCTTAACCCTTCCCCTCTGGCGCGAGCTTGACGAAGTGATTATGAATTTCTTAAATTCCAAAAGCTTAGCAGATTTATTGAAATAAAATAATAGCGCAAGGGAAAACCCCTTGCGCTATATATCAGATTGCGCCAAAAAAGTAACGACGTGGCTTAACCCCACACAAAAAGACTATAAGGTTCTTATAACGGCGCACCTTGATACCGTTTAAACCTCTTCCGCTTTAAGAATAAATTTTTGTCCGTTTGCAAACTTGCAGTTCACAACTTGTCCGTCAAAAGTAAACTCCCCTCCGCGGAAATAATTTTTCAACAGCAACGAAACTTCTTCCGTAAAGCTTTCCGCCGAAAACGGCTTTTCTTCTATAAGTTCTTTATCCATAAATATTCCTCCGTATGTTTTGGTAATTTATATTGTATTATAGAATATTCTATAAGTCAAGTAAATATTTAGAATTTTCTATATACTAACGTTATGGATAAGGAGTTTAGTCAAATATTAAGTGAGTTTTTAAACGAAAACCAACTTACTCAAACAGAATTTGCCAAGGCAATCGGAGTTAAGCCAAGTCAAGTAAGCGAATGGCTAAAAGGAAAAGCCAAACCTGGTTACGATACTTTGAAAGCTATGGCAACAGCATATCACATATCGGCTGATTTCTTTTTGGGAATAACCGACACTTACTAATAACACGCGCCGCGGCGATATCGCCGCGGCGCTTATTTTTTTACTTCTTTTTAGTTACCGTTGCTTTAACCGATACCTTTTTTCTGACCGTTACCATCTTTTTAGGGGCGGACTTTTTTGCCGCCAAGTTTTCGGGCATTTCGGGTTGCGGCACGTGCGAGGTGTCGCTCTTTGCCGCCTTGTGCGCCTTGTCCACGCGCGACTTCTCCGCCTTTTCCTTCTTCAACTCCTCTTCCGTACTCTCGTGGAAAGGAATTTCGAAAATGATTGCCTCGTACGGCTTTAACGTGAAGTTCAATTTGTACGGTCTGCCGTTGCACAGCTCCTTTACCGCCTTAACGGACATATCCTCGCCGTCGTAGCAGGTCGAGAACACGCGCTTGTACTTGCCCGAAACGGGCGCGCCCACGCCGTAGTTTTCGTATGTCATAGGGGTCATATTGCAGACGAATACAAGTCCGTCGTTGTAGTTCCACGGGTTGCGGCGGATAAACGCGAATATAGAACGCTGAACGTCGCCGCTTTCAATCCACTCGAACGACTGACTGTTCGTATCGTTGTGCAGAACGGGTCTTTCCTTGTACAGATGCAGCAGCGAACGGTAGCACTCCATAACGCTCTTGTGAGCAGGGTCGTCGCACAGGTGCCAGTCGAGGCTGACTTTATAGTACCACTCGTTGATTTGCGCGAAGTCCTGACCCATAAACAACAGCTTTTTGCCGGGGTGACCTATCATCATCGTGTAGAAGCACTTCAAGCCGTTGAGTTTGTCCGAATGATAGCCGGGCATTTTGGTGTACATACTGCCCTTGCCGTACACTACCTCGTCGTGCGAAAGCACAAGCTGATAGTGCTCGTTGAAAATGTACTCGAAGGTGTGCGTCATTAAGAAGTGGTGATACTTGCGGTAGACGGGGTCTTTCTTTATGTACGAAAGCGTGTCGTTCATCCAGCCCATATTCCACTTTAAGCCGAAGCCTAAGCCGCCGTCCTTTGCAGGCGCGGTTATGCCGTTTATAATCGAGCTGTCCTCGGCGATAATGTACGCGTCGGTGCGCGCCCTCAATACGCTGTTCAAGTGACGGAAAAATTCGAAGCTTTCCAAGTTCCAGTCGCCGCCGTCCTTGTTGGGGCGCCACTCGGTTCTGCCGAAGCTCGAATACAGCATTGCCGCAACGGCGTCGGCGCGCAGTGCGTCGATATGGTATCTGTTTACCCAGAAAAACGCCGAAGCGATAAGGAAGTTGGAAACCTCGGGTCTGCCTAAGTCGAACGCCTTGGTGCCC
>CAZRJY010000155.1:0-2984 GCA_964600525.1 uncultured Clostridia bacterium | reverse complement strand
GGGCATATAACGGCACGGCGGAACCCGTTACGGTCGGCGGCGTGCAGGAAGAGCCCGTATTCCAATATTACTATTATTATCAAAATGACGGCGCGGGCACTGCAAAGGTGCTTGCGGAGGGCGCGGACCTCAACGTAGAGGACTTGAAGGACGCTATGAACGCGCGTTCAACGGGTATATACGTTATAGGCTTGCAGTTTGCAAAAGATTCGAACGGTGCTGACTATCCCGTAAACCTTAACTATAAGTTAGGCACTTCGGCAGAATTTGCTACGCTGGAGCTTACGGCAGGCGAAGCGGGGATAGACGATCTGGGGCTGGCGTATAAGGACAGCATTATGGGCTCTAACGACCCGTTGCAACCGTTGCCCGCATCGTTGAGCTACGCGTTCGATTCGAACGGCAACCCCGTTGCATACTTCCCGCAGCTTGACTTTGACGGCACGGTATTCGAGATGGACGGAACGCCTTCATATGCTTATGCGGACGGAACCAATCCTTCGTTTGCAAACGGCTTGACGAGCGCAGGCAAGGTAACCGTTACCGTAAATATTAAAATCAAGGCAAGCGAGCAGGCGACCAACAAAATGCCCGCAAGCTATACGGGCAGCAAGTTTGCAAGCTATACCAAGACCAGCGACACCGAAGCAACGGTTACTTTCGAGTATACCATTGACAAGATGGAAATCGACACTTCGGCGTTCAAGCTGCAGTACAGCTACGACCAGAGCAACTGGAAGGACTTTGAAACTGCGGATAACAAGGTAGAGTTTGCCAACGCCAAGATTTACGTTCGCCTTGACCCGACCAGCCTTTTGCCCGTGAGCGCAGGCATATCCGTTAAGTTCGGCACGGACACCTATGCAAGCGAAAAGGCTAAGGGAACGTATTCCGCAAACGCGAATTTCACGCTTACGGATACCGATAACTTTAGCATAAAGGACGCGGCGTACGCGTGGGAGATTACCAACAAGCAGATAAACGTGACCAACTGGGTACCCGGTGATTTCAAGATTGACGGCGTTGACCGTATCGGCGAAATTATGGTTATCAACGGTCACAAGGACCTGTACGATTCGGGCGTTATCGAATACGTTTATACCTGGAGCGATATGGAAGGCAACAGCGGTTCGGGTACGGGCGAAACCGAGCTTGCGAATATATTCGCTGTGGCAAGTCCGACAAACAAGGTGACCGTGACGGCAACCGTGCAGCTGAAAGCGGGTGTAAGCGGAACGTACGACTTATTGGGAGCAACGCTTACCTCGCAACCGTTTGCGGTTGGTGACGCCAAGTCTACGGCTACGATAACCAACGCGGGCAGTGCGGAATACGGCAGCGTGAACGAGAGCGCGTTCGGCGTCAAGGTGGAAGCGGACGGCGAAAACCTGCCTGCAACCAATCCTTTAACGCAGGCGTTGCTTTACGAAGTTTATCTGCACGACTACGACGGTCTGAGCGTTGATAACGTATCGGGCAACGGCTACGGCTTGCTTTCGGGCGTGGATTATTCCAAGCTGAACGCGGGTAAATACGTTATTGAAGTTCGCTTTACGGCTGCGGGTGCGCAGGACTATGCGCCCAAGGGTGCGCGCCAGTTGTTCGAAATCACGCCCAAAAAAGTTGTAGTTCCCCAAGTAACGGGTGACATAACTTTCAACGGAGAGTATATAAACCTTGCGGATTATCTGGACGGCAATTACAACGCGGATATAATGAGTATGCTCAGCGGCTATACCAACAAGACCGCGGGTTCATATACCGTGACCTTCAAGCTGAACAGCACAAATTATATGTGGGTCGAGCCGACGAGTGCCGAGCCTATGAGCAAGCTGTTTACAAAGGCGGTGCTTTTTGCGGACGGAATAACAATCGATAATTCCGCATTGACGGCAACTTTGAACTGGACTATTAACAGGATAGTGCTTTCTACGGACGGCTGGAATCTTAGCGGCAAGGAAGGTGCAAGCCTTAACGCATTGTCGGCATATCAGTCCATGATAGAAGCAAACGGACTTGACGTTGCGATAGGCTACCGTTATTACGACACCAACGGCAACCTTATCGAGGAGCCTGTTCTTAAGGGCGGCGACAAGTACATAGTCGAAGCATACCTCACAGGTGCAGACGCGCAGAACTTCGAGTTTGCTGACGGAACTGACGAATTAAAGAGCGTATCCACAAGAAAAGATTACACGGTGCCTCAAAGCGGCTTTGCAAAGCTTATGGGCAGTACGGTAAACTTCTTAAAAGCCAACTGGCTGTGGCTGGTAATTGCGGCAGTAGCGTTAATACTTCTCATACTTATAATCGTGCTTGCGGCGAAATCGGCAAAGAAAAAGCGTATCCGCGAGGAGCAGCGCAGACTTGAAAAGGAAGAGCGCGAAAGGCAGGAAAGGGAAGAACGCAGACGCGAGGACCGCGAGGAGCGTATGGCGCGTATGCAACAGCAGCAGATGATGATGCCGCAAATGATGCCCCAGATGCAGCAGCAAATGCCTATGCAACAGGCAATGCCTCAGGCGCCCCAAGGACAGGGTGGTGGCTCGGCAGACGGTGCCCAGCTTGCACAGATGCAGGCTGAACTGGCGGCGGTCAAGGCTGAGCAGGCGGCAATGCGTGCAGAGCAAAACGCCGTTTTGCGCAGTGATATGAACGCTTTGCGCAACGACTATATGTTTGACAGGACGGGCGGCAGAGGTGCCGTAGGCGCCGTTCCTGCGGGAATGACCACCGAAACGCTGGTTGAAATTATAACTGCGGCGGTAAAGAGCGCGATTGCAGGCGATACAAAGCCCGCGCAGCAGACGGCAGAAAGCAATGCGGCAACACCCGCGGCAACGCAAGTTCCCCCCGATGCGGTTATGACTACGGTTACGACCACCAAGATTGACACGACCAAGAAGCCCGCGCAACCCGCGCAGGCGGCGGCTCCCGTAAGAACGGTGGTGCGCAACGTGGTGGCGCCTATGCCCGTAGACGAC
>CAZRJY010000154.1:0-3072 GCA_964600525.1 uncultured Clostridia bacterium | reverse complement strand
CACGGCGGCACGGGTATCCCCACCGATATGATTAAAAAGGCTATTTCCCTCGGCGTTGCAAAGATTAACGTTAACACCGAATGCCAGCTCGCTTTCCAGGAAGCAACAAGAAAATATATCGAAGCGGGCAAGGATTTGCAGGGCAAGGGCTTCGACCCCAGAAAACTGCTTGCCGACGGCTCGGCGGCTATCAAGGCTACCGTTAAGGAAAAGATGGAAATCTTCGGCTGCATAGGCAAAGCTTAAAAATTACATATAGAATTTTACCGCCGACGGCTTTTTTACAGCCGTCGGCGGATTTTTTTAAAAACTGCGCATACTTGTTGCGTATGAAAAAGAAATTGTTCGCGGTAATTTTTATTGCAATAGCTTGTTGCATGTGCCTTTGCGCATTCACTTTCGATATGAATTCATCGGTAAAATCGCTTACCAAGCCCTATATCACCACTTACGATTGCACCTCTGCGCAGTTCGGAAACGAAGACCTTTTGGAAAAGTACGATTACCTTAAAATAACCTTTCTCGACGACAAGAAGCTGGAAGTCAGCTTCAAACGCAAAAAAGGCAAAAGGCACGCCTATACCTCCGAATACAAGTACGACGACAAAACGGGCGAAATTTCCACCGAAATCGGTATTTTCGGATTTAAATTCAGACAGGCGACTAAAATCGAGAACGGCAAATTCAATCTAAGTATGCCCATTCTCGGAAAGGAACTGTCTATGGTTTTCTCATCATAAAAAAATCAAGCCGCAAGGTTTCCCCTGCGGCTTTTGTTTTAGCGTTTAGACGGATTATAACCGCCCCTTATTTCCTCCACTCCGCTTTCCTCAATCTGCGCAAAAACAGACTCTTCGGTGAGCTGCGTCAAATCGTCGGCCTCGTCGCCGAGCAAATCGTCGATAGTCACCTGCCTCTCGGCTTCACGGCTGTTGAAATTAAAGACGTTCTTGTCGTAAAACGCAACGTCGTACTCCATCTTGCAAAGATTTTCGGGGGAATACGATGTGTAAAGCTTATCCCTGTTGCGTTTTTCGTATTTCGATTTTTCTATCGCGTACAGCATATACACAAACAACATAAGTGCAAACACGCCGCCCGCGCAAATCAGTAAAATGTATTCGGGTTTCATATTTACAGTTTATCACTTTTTAAGTTAAATTGTCAAACACACTTTAAAAATTTTTAATTTTTCCGTTAAACATACCCGTAAATGCACAAAACTCATAAATATTGTACATAATCAATATACTATTGCGATGAAAAAAATTATGTTTTGCGGCGGCGGCAGCGCGGGTCACGTTATGCCCAATATCGCCATTTACGAACAACTCGAAAGCAGCTTCGATATATCTTATATCGGCACGAACGGTATAGAAAAGAGCATTTGCAACGATTTTAACCTTAAATTTTACCAATTCGACGGAGTAAAACTCGTAAGAGGCAAGATACTCTGTAATCTTTCCATACCGTTCAAACTTTTAAAGAGCGTTAAACAGTGCGGTAAAATTCTTAAAAACGTCAAGCCCGATTTGCTCTTTTGCAAGGGCGGATACGCTTCGCTTCCTCCCGCACTCGCCGCGGCTAAGCTCGGCATACCCGTTCTTACCCACGAATCCGACCTTACGGCAGGCATAGCCAATAAAATTATCGCCTCAAAATCCTTGAAAGTGCTGACCTCTTTCCCCGCAACCGCCGAAACGTTTAAAAACGGCGTCTATGCAGGAACGCCCATGCGCGAAAAACTTTTTAACCGCGACGGCAAAAAAGCGCGCGCGGAACTCGGGCTTGACAACCGCCCCGTAGTTTTAGTGTTCGGCGGCGGCAGCGGCTCGAAAATCATTAACGACAATCTGCGCAATATACTTTTTAAGCTGTGCAGTAAATTTAACGTTTTGCACGTCTGCGGCAGAGGAAACGCAATCGACAGCAACGTCTACGGTTACAGACAGATTGAGTTTACCGACGATATGGGCGCCGTCTACGCCTGCGCCGACTACGCCGTTGCGCGTTGCGGCTCTAACTCCGCGCACGAACTGATTGCTCTTAAAATACCCACTCTGTTTATACCTTTGGAAAACGGCGCTTCACGCGGCGACCAGGTTAAAAACGCCGAGTACTTTAAATCCGCCGGGCTGTGCCGCGTGCTGAGCGAACGTGAACTCACGCCCGAAACGCTTTACGGCAATATAATAACTCTTGCGGACGACGAAAAATTGAAAACCGCACTTCGAAATTGCAACGTGAAGTGCGGTAACGATAATATTATAAAAGAAATCAAGAGCGCCGTCAGCCTATAATTCCCTCGATAAGAATTTTAAGTCCGATAGCAATCAGCACAAGACCGCCGGCTATCTCGGCAAAGCATATCTTGTTTTTGAAAAGCTTGCCTATCTTTATGCCGATTATCACTCCCACAAGGCTTATTGCAAAGGTGATAACGCCTATAAGCCCGATGAAAATGTAAATATTTAAGTTGGTAATACCGCTCATTGTACCCATCGAAACGCCTACGGCGAGCGCGTCGATACTGGTGGCAATTCCCTGAACAAGAACCGTGGGGTAAGAGAAATTTTTCGGCTTGACTTCCTCCGCCGTCGTTCTGGCGTCCTTAATTCCGTCAAACACCATTTTTCCGCCTATAATCAAAAGCAGGAAAAATGCTATGTAATGGTCGTACATGTCTACGTATTTGGTAAACAACGACATTAAAAAATAGCCGGCAAGCGGCATTGCTGCCTGAAAAATGCCGAACGTAAGCGGAATTGTTACCGCCTTGCGCTTATTCAGATTGTTATAGCACATACCGTCGGTTATCGAAACGGCAAACGCGTCCATTGCAAGCGAAACGCCGATAAGCACTATTTGTAATACCAAAAGCCACATACCGCTATATTATAATATATTTGAATGTGAAAGTAAATGCTTTTACTGAAAACTATGCTGTGAAATTATTTAATTTTTTTTAAATTTTACCGCTAAAACGTTTGGCATTTGCGGTTTAATTAAGTATAATATATAGGCAATCGCGGTTATTGAGGTGTAGCGCAGTTTGGTAGCGCGTCTGGTTAG
>CAZRJY010000153.1:0-3095 GCA_964600525.1 uncultured Clostridia bacterium | reverse complement strand
CCGTGAACGATTTGGGCGCCTTGAAATACACGCACATTCCGAAGTCGGAAAAGCCGTCGCAAAGTATTTTTCCCGTATACATTTTATTCGGCTCGAAGTCCTTTACCGCCGTTTTGCCCGACGGCGCGAACATCTTTTCGGCAAGCGAAAGCGCGCCGCTTCCGCTCACCCTTATAACCGCAACGCCGCCCACTCCCGCAGCGGTGCTTATCGCCGATATCATTTCCTCAGTCATATTTATATTAGCATGAACCATAACATTTACTTATACCCGAATTATAGCACGGCTAAAACGTTTTTGCAATACAAAAGCGGGAATTTGTATTCCCGCTTTAATTTTCAGTTATTAAAATCGTCGAAAGGGTTACCGCCGCTGCCGGAGCCGAGCCCGCCGAAAGGGTCGTCTGGCGGAGTTTCGGGGCGCTGCTGCTCGTAGGGATTACCCTGATAGCCGCCGTAATAAGAGTTACCCTCGCCGCCCTGTCCGCTGTTTCTCATATACTCCTGATACATTCTGTACTGCCGCTGCTGCTGTTCCCTTACGTACTCGATATAATTCTTGCCGCGGTTGTTTCTTACAACGAACATAAATATAGCCGATACGGGGAAAAGCGCGGAGAGCACCGAAAAGAGCACGTATCTCTGCGACGCGTAGGTGCGGAAAAACGCAACCAGTACAAACACCGTTAAAATGACGTATACAAGCTGTACCCAGTATAATACGTAGTCCTGAAAGCTTGAATAAATCCAGCCCGCCCAAGCAAGGTTTGCAGGCAGGTTAAGCTCGTAGCCCGTAAGAATTTCAATCTGCGTTCCGTATACCATCGTGTCGTATTTGGGTGTTGCGTAGCCGCCCTTGAAAATCTTATACATTGCCACATAGTACAAGACGGCAAGCGCGCAGTAAACAAATTCGACAGCAGCCGCAATCATCGAAACGTTTTTCGCCTTGGTTCTGAAAACGTTGTTTTTATCGGACACCACTCCTATATAGTAGGTTGACAAAAAGGGAACGAACGCCATCCAGCCGTTTTTGAAGCCTTCGCGCTTTGAAATGGTGTAAAGCGCAACCGCACGCATAATGAACAGCACCGCGTACACGCAGGCGCCTATTACAAGGTACGCCCATAGATAACGCTTATAAACGTCGCTTAAAAAAGCCAGTTCGGCTATGCTTGCAATTTCGAAAAATTCCATTCCGCCACCTATAATACAGTTATTTTATACTTGTTATGTATAAACTATAAAACCGTTTTGTGAAAATCGTGTAAAATTTATCAGTCGAAAATTTCTATGCCGTAATCCACGCTTTGCAAAGTCAAACCCTTTGCAGGCATGGTTTTGCCCACTCTGTTTCTGTCGCCTTTAAGCGTTGCCTCTAAATCGTCCTTTGAAAGTTTGCCCTGCGAATACCAAAGCACCGTGCCTGCGAGCGTGCGCACCATATTGTACAGAAAGCCGTTGCCGCACACCTCGATACCGACAAAACCGCCGTCCTCGGTCACTTTAAAAGAATATATCCTTCTTACCGTAGTTTTAACCTGCGAACCGCTTGCGCAGTACGCCGCAAAGTCGTGTTCGCCCACGAAAAATTCCGCCGCCTCGCGCATTTTTTCCAAATCGGGCCGTCCCTTGAACCACACCGCATATCTGTCTGAAAGCGGATTATGACGGGGCGCGAAATACATTTTATAGACGTAGGTCTTTTTCTTTGCCGAGCGGTTGGCGTCGAAGTCCTGCGGCGCAACGGCGGATTTCAACACGCTGACGTCGTCGGGCAGGCGCGCATTCAGCGCGTCGGCAAGCTTATCGCCCGCAATTTCCGCATTCAAATCTACGTGGCAGATTTGCGCGAGCGCGTGAACTCCCGAGTCCGTTCTGCCGCTTGCGGTAACCGTCGCGCTTTCGCCGAACGCTTTGAAAACCGCCGCGTTCAGCTCTGCCTGTACCGTTCTTCCGTTGTTCTGCACCTGCCAGCCGCTAAAATGCGTGCCGTCGTAGGCTACCTTTAAGACATATCTCACGATATCACCAGATAGGCATAGATTGGCGGATAAATGCGGTAACCGTATATATTCAATAAAATTACGCCCGCAATTAAAACCGCCGCAAACAGCGCGCCTATTATATCGCGCCAGCCGAATTTGAGTTTTTTATACTTTGTGCGCTTGTGTCCGCTGGAATAACAGCGCACGTCCATTGCGTCGCCCAGTTCCTCGGCGCGGCGGAACGCGCTGATTAAAAGCGGAATAAGCACGGGAACTATCGCCTTGACGCGCTTGAAAATATTGCCGCTTTCGAAGTTGGCGCCCCTCGCCTTCTGCGCCGAAATTATGCGGTTGGTTTCGTCCATGAGCGTAGGGATAAACCGCAGCGCTATCGACATTATCAGTGCGAGCACGTGCACGGGCACTTTTATTAAAGCCAGCGGAAACAGCAGACTTTCCAGTCCGTCGGTTAGGTTGACGGGCGTCGTCGTCAGCGTGAGTATCGCCGAACCCATTACCAAAAAGAGCAGTCTGAGCGTTAAGAAGCCCGCAAAAATCAAGCCCTCGGTATAAATTTTAATAAACTTCCAGTGCCACAAAAGGTGACTTCCGCTATGGAAAAACACGTTCAGAACCGACGTGAAAACCAAAATTACGATTACGCCTTTTATAGAGCGCAGTACCGAACCGACGGGCACGCGCGAGGCGATTATTGTGATTGCGAGTATTATAAAGCACAGCGCAAGTCCGTAAAAGGACTTTGCCACGAACAGCATTACTATATACGCTATCAAAAACAGCAGTTTTAATCTGGGGTCGAGCCTGTGCACGAAGGACTGCGCGGGGTAGTACTGACCGAACGTTACGTCGTTAAGCATTTCCGCCCCCTTTCAGCGCTTCTATTACCGCCGAGGCAAATCCGCGCGAGGTCAAATCGCTCTGCAAGTCAAGTCCCAGCGCGGACAGCTCTTGCGTGATTTTTGCCGTTGTGGGAACGTCAAGCCCGAGCGCGAAAAGCTCCTCCGCCCTGCCAAAAAGGTTTGCGGGAGTATCGCACGCAAAAATCGTGCCGTCGGACACAACGCAGGCGCGCGTGCAGTTTTCGGC
>CAZRJY010000152.1:0-3118 GCA_964600525.1 uncultured Clostridia bacterium | reverse complement strand
CTATGGGATAAACGCGCTCGGCTTTTAACGAAAGCTCGTCCATTTCGGGCACGGTGACGTTTAAAAGGGTCGCCATCTGGTCGATGAACGCACCCGTACCGCCCGCGCAGCTACCGTTCATACGCTGTTCGGTGCCACCCGTTACGAATATTATTTTTGCGTCCTCGCCGCCGAGCTCTACGGCCGCGTCCGCGTCGGGATAGTACTTGCGGATTGCGGTGAACGCCGCCTGCACTTCCTGCACGAAGGAAACGCCGCTGCGCTGGGAAAGTCCCAGACCCGCACTGCCCGTTATTGCCGCACTGTACGCCGCAGGCGCCTTTTCGAGCACGTTTTTAAGCTCGGCAAGTACCGTCTCCTTGACTTTCGCAAAGTGACGTACGTACGACTTATATAAAACTTTTCCGTTTTCGTCGATTGCCACCACCTTTACGGTAGTCGAACCGACGTCTATTCCCAAAAGATTTGCCATATTTTTCCTTATGCAATAATATACCGCATAAATTATATCACAGTGCGTGGCAATTTTCAAATTATAAAGCGAGCGTTAAGGCGTAAATTTTATGAAAAATTTTTCCTTTCGCGCTCGTATTTGTGTCTTGTTGCCAGTCCGCCGCGTATATGCCGCTCGGAAAGGTTTTTATCCAGCACCTCTCTTACCTGTTCGCAAAGCTTACTGTCCACCTCGGCAAGGCGCTCGGTTACGTCCTTATGCACGGTGGATTTGCTTATGGAAAAATGATTTGCGCACGCGCGCACAGTGCTGTTCGTCTTGATTATGTACTCCGCTTCTGCAAGTATGCGCATATGAATATCCCACATATATCACCCCTTTCTAAGGTAAATATATGTGGGATTGTGTCGAATTATGAAAATATAAGATAGGTTTTATTCGTCTTCTGCCGTTGTTTGAATTTCTTCATTGCCGCTTTCCACATCGGGAGCCGATACAACCGGTTCCGTTACCGTCAGCGCCTTTTTACGGTTTTTGAATTTATTTATAAATCCCTTCATATAATGACGGAAATCTTTATTACTCAATATTACCAATAAAGAAATCGTCAGCGAGAATGCAAGCGAAATTCCGCCGTTTGCAAAAAGCTCTACCCACTGGTTATCATTCGATATCATACAGAAGTGCATGGCAACGAGTATAACAGTGAAAACAACGATAAGTAAGTAATTCTTTAAATAATAGCGCTTGACGCTTGAATGAAATGCATGTTTATATAATACATGCGGTTCCACGATGTGACATATAAAAATATTTGTTAATATAGTTGCCGCAATCACTCCTACTACCGCAAAATTCTCACCCCAAAGATAATCGAACAAGAAAACAAATCCTATCGACAGCGCGATATTCAACAATCCCTCGAAAAGCGGTTTCCATCTGTCATTATAAAATGTTCCCGTAGCATCTCGAAATAACAAAGTCGCCTGTCGCATAAACTGAATAAATGAATTAATAGTTATTACAAAAGAAACCGACTTTATCAATTCCAAATTATCGCCAAAACAAATTGTTACTATATTATCTATAACTGCATAATATCCTAAAAAGAATATCACACCGATTAAATAATTTAATGTATAAAAGAAATTGTAATATCTACATATTGATTCTTTATTTTCTTTAACATACATATGACCTATTATTGAAGTAAGCGGAGTAAAAAACAGTATAAGTGTACCGCTCATTGCAGTCATTATTATCGTATAATTTGTGTATTTACCTAAAATAACTACACCTATAAAAGTTGAAATAATTATGCTATCGGCAGAATTAACAAGGGCACTGCCAATTTTATGCATAAACATTGCTTTTACATTCTTGCTTACTTCTTTTTTTGTATCGGTATCGATTCTTTGCTTGTTTCTTATAATAGACTTATACTTCAACCGGGAAACAAGCTCAGTTAAACCCCATTGTACCAAGGCGGCTATTATCTTGCATACAAAATACCAAATAAACGATTGCGTTATAATTATAACAACAATCTGCAAAATATATTGCAGAACTAATCCGCCTGAATTTATCGATGTTGATATATAGTTATTTTTGTATGCATTAATAAGAGATATTTCCGCACTAAAAGCATACGTTAACACTACCGATATCAGCATCAAGCCAAACGTTAGGTACAAGTTAACATTTATTGCGGAATAGTCCTTAGCCAAATATGGTAATAAAGGCATTACCGCGCATCCCGCTAATAAAATTATAGCACCTATAATAATGTAAATCTTTCTAAATAATCCAAATAGCGCCGAGACCTTGTCCGCATCCCCTTCAACAATAGGTTTGTACATACAAAAAGTAATAGCAGACCCTATTCCAAGATCTGCAACAGAAAGAAAACCTATTATACTTGCGTAAAGCGAATCAATTCCGTTGGCTTCATTACCGATGTGTTTTATCAAAAATCGGCGAACGATTAAACTCCCTACCAGAAGCATTATACGGAAAGCAATAGATACAGTTACATTTAAAATACTTTTTTTCTTATCCATTAACTTTACCTTTTAAAATTAACGATTTTTACTAAGTCGCAATAAATCAACTTTATATTTTGCTTTTTATCAGCACATAAGGAACAATTGATAAAGCATTCCCAAGTAATACAATTACATACAGCGCAAAGCACGCAACAAAAGTTATAGTGTTGATTACCAACGTATTTTGTTTGTTCTGAGTGCTGCATATAACGTTCGGCAACAGGCAGGCGATAGCTATAAAGAACATCTCTATTGCCGCCCTTGAAAATACCGGTAAAAATAAGCTCAAAATCTCTATATATATGCCTATGATGAACATCCACATCAAGGCAGAATTTGTTCGGTCGTCGAAAAACGAACGTAAGCATTTGGCTTTTGACAACAACAAAATCATCCCGAAGAATATCAATAATACCAGGATAATCATTTTGTTCATTTCGAACGTTATCGTATAACTTTTACCCGTAAATGCAAATAACGGAGCTATAATAAATCTGAATAATGCGGGAATAGTTATTACAAACAGACACCAAAGTATAACGTTCGCCAGAATAACTTTGCCGTCTATTTTGATTTTTGAAAGCGGATATACAAATAAGAATAAAAATGCGACGCGGTG
>CAZRJY010000151.1:0-3169 GCA_964600525.1 uncultured Clostridia bacterium | reverse complement strand
GCGGATAATCAGCGGGATTGAAGGAATAAGTTCTACCAGACTGAACAGCACGGGCACTATCGTCATTAACGTACTGAACGTGTTTCTCATCGGCGTAAAGCAAGTAACGCTTACTATCCAGAGTGCGAGCAACGCAACCATAATTATGGAGTTGCCCAGCACTCCCCACCAGAATTCCCTGCGCGAGGTCGTGCCGTGATAATCGAAAGCCCTTGTCCAAAATTTTATAAATCCGTCTAAAAGTTCCATACCCCCAGTATGAGCAAAAGCGCCCCGCGGCATACGGCCGCGGGGCGCTTTAATTTAATTATTCACACTGTATAACAAATCGAAATACGTCGGGTACGGCCAGTAATCGGCAGCCGTCAGCGTTTCCATCTTATCCACGCGGGCGCGTATCTCCTCCATAATCGGGATAATCGTGTGCGCCATCGCCTGCGACGCGGTACGCACGTCGGCAAGATTGAGCTTTTTGAGTTCGCCTTCGAGCTTGCCGCACAGCGAGTATACCTCGTCGTTGAGCGTTGCAAGCGTAGTTGTGGTCTGCTTTTCACCCGTGCAGGGCAATTCCTCGTTCACCGCCTGCTTAGCCGCAATGTTGGAGCAAAGAGTTGCCACGTAGTCCGAAACCGCGGGCACAATGTCGCGGCGCGCCATTTCGAGCATTGTAAGCGCCTCGATATTTATAATCTTAACGTAGTTTTCAAGCTGAATATCCGCGCGCGCAACCGCCTCTTCTCTGGTATAAACGCCCTGACGCACGAATACGGAAATATTGTCCTCCTCGAAGCATACGGGCACCGCGTCGGCAGTATTCTTGTGGTTCAAAAGTCCGCGTCTTTCCGCCTCGTGCTCCCAACCGGGACCGTATCCGTCCTCGTTGAAAATTATGCGGTAGTGCGCTTTAAGCTCGCGCGAAATTGTCTTGTTAGCCGCCTTTTCGATATCCTTGGTACCTTCCAGCTCGTCTGCAAACTTACAAAACGCGTCGGCAACGATAGTGTTTAAAACGATATTGGCGTCGGAAACGTTAGCCTGCGAGCCGACCATACGGAACTCGAACTTGTTGCCCGTGAACGCGAACGGCGACGTCCTGTTTCTGTCGGTTGCGTCCTTGGGGAATATGGGGCTTTCGGGCACGCCTATGCTGCCCTTTTCCGCCTTGACGGGCACGTAGTTTTCACCCTTGACAATCGCGTTTACAAGCGCGCCGAGCTGGTCGCCGAGGTACACCGAAATGATTGCGGGCGGAGCTTCGTTTGCGCCCAGACGGTGGTCGTTACCCGCCGTGGCAACCGACGCGCGCAAAATGCCCTGATAGTCGTCGACAGCCTTGATAACCGCCGCAAGCACAAGCTTGAACAGAGTATTTTCCTCGGGCTTTTCGCCGGGGTTTAAAAGGTTGAAGCCGTCGTCGGTGGACACGGACCAGTTGTTATGCTTGCCCGAACCGTTGATACCCTCGAAAGGCTTTTCGTGCAAAAGGCACGCCAAGTGATGCTTTTGCGCAACCTTTTTCATTATTTCCATTGTCAGCATATTCGCGTCGACGGCGATATTCGCCGTGCCGAATACGGGCGCCATTTCGTGCTGGGCGGGCGCAACCTCGTTGTGTTTGGTCTTGGACAAAACGCCGTAACTCCACAGCTCTTTGTCGAGGTCGTGCATAAAGTCGACGATGCGCGGCTTTAACATACCGTAGTAATGGTCCTCTAATTCCTGTCCGCGCGATACGGGCGCGCCGAACAGCGTTCTGCCGCAAAGGCGCAAGTCCTTGCGGCGCATATACTGCTCTTCGTCCACAAGGAAGTATTCCTGCTCGGGTCCCACCGTCGTGGAAACCTTTTTGCACTCTCTGCCGAACAGCGCCAAAATACGCTTTGACTGCTTGTCGATTGCAGTCATCGAGCGCAGAAGCGGCGACTTTTTATCCAGCGTTTCGCCCGTATAGGAAACGAATACGGTGGGTATGTATAACGTACCCTCCTTGACGAACGCGGGCGAAGTCGGGTCCCACGCGGTATAGCCGCGCGCCATATAGGTCACGCGCGAGCCGCCCGAAGGAAAGCTGGAAGCGTCCGCCTCGCCGACCGTAAGGCTCTTGCCCGTAAGGCGCATAATGACCTTGTCGCCCTCGGGCTCGATAAAGCTGTCGTGCTTTTCGGCAGTCAGACCCGTAAGCGGCTGGAACCAGTGCGTGTAGTGGGTAGCGCCCTTGGACACCGCCCATTTTTTCATTGCCGAGGCAACCGTGCCCGCAATCGACGTATCGAGCCTTTTGCCCGCGTCGATTGTAGCGCGCAACGCCTTGTAAACTTCGCTGGGCAAAGTCTCTTTTTGCACCTGGTCGTTAAATACGTTTTCGCCGAACATCTCAGGAAGATTCATCTGTATACTCCTATTTAACATTTAAACATTATAAATTATAGTTAATTTAAGAAAGGTTGTCAACAAATACGCCCTCACAACTTGTTATGAAAGGTATAAGCGCAAATTATATTTCGCCGTCGTCCTCGAACCGCGCTGGCTTTATAAGGTGACTTCCCTTAATATCGTTGTGCATTTCGGTCGGGTCCTCGGCGATAATGCCGCGCTGAACGGACGCATAGCCGTGCTTTTTGCGTATCTCGTCGATACACCGCTCGGCGCGCTCGCGCTTTTTATAATCGCCCGCCGTCTCGTCGAAGGTGAGCTGCGACAACCCCTTGTCGAACCCCGACACGGTAACCCCCAGCGCGCGAACCGCAAAAGGCTGTCTGAATTTTTCGCAGAACATTTCGAAGGCGTGCTCGGCAATCTCGCCGCAAAGGCAGGTGTGCCGCACCTTTTTCTGCACCTGGTAGGAGTTTAATTTACTGTCGCGCACCCACAAGTGCACCGTGTCCGCAAGCCCCAGCTCCGCCTCTCGCAGCCGCGCCGCAACGCTCTCGCTAAGAACGTACAGAGTGCGCTTTACGTCGTTATAATTAGTCAGGTCCTTGGGGCACGTCGTGGAGTTGCCGATAGATTTAAGCTCTCTGTCGTCGCCCGCCGCCCTTACCTCGCTGTCGTCCTCGCCGCGCGCGTAAGTTAAGAGGGTTTGCCCGAACTTGCCCAGAACCTTAATAACTCTTTCGTCGTCCGCCGCGGCAAGCTTGCCTATCGTGGTGTAGCCCATTGCGCTAAGCTT
>CAZRJY010000150.1:0-3174 GCA_964600525.1 uncultured Clostridia bacterium | reverse complement strand
CCGACCTCGGGCATTTTCGCCACCTTGTTGTAGTGGTCTATGCACGCCCAGCCCGATTCCTCGTTACAGCCCACAATCAGTTTTATAGTCTTTTTGGGCTTAAAGCCTTCGTCCTTCAAAGCCTTCATTGCGTACAGCGTGACGAGCGCGGGACCCTTGTCGTCCATAGCGCCTCTGCCCCAGACTCTGCCGTTTTCTCTGTCGACCTCGCCGCCGAATGGTTCGTGCGTCCAGCCGCTGCCGGCGGGCACGACGTCTAAATGCGCAAGCACGGCAAAATCGTTTCCGCTGCCCCAGCATACT
This sequence comes from uncultured Clostridia bacterium, assembly GCA_964600525.1. GTDB lineage: Bacteria > Bacillota > Clostridia > Christensenellales > Borkfalkiaceae > Coproplasma. Next base: position 2,871 of record CAZRJY010000150.1, on the reverse strand, counting down.
TCGCCTATGTAGTTATCGTAGTTTTTAACCTCGAACCCAAGGTAGGACGCTAAGGATAAAAAGAAGTCCAGACAGCGCGCGTTGTTCTCGCCGAACGGCTTGCCGTCGGCCGCGGGCGTCTGCGACGAATCGAACTTTATTAGTTGTGAAAGATTTTTTACAATGTCGTTAAAGTAATTATTCATATTTGCCTCTTTTTTATTATACTCTTTTTTATTTTTATGGTAAAATAAAAATAAGCTATTTTACAAATTTTCTTTTTTGCGCGGAACAAGGGTAAATTATGCACGAAGGGCACAGAAGCAGACTGGTAAGCAAAATCAAAAACGGCGGCATTGTCTATGAGCACGAGCTGTTGGAAATTCTGCTGTTCAATTCCTGTCCGCGCAAGGATTTGAACGCAGCCGCGCACGTGCTTTTGGACAACTTCGGCTCGATAGAAAAGGTGCTCGAAGCCGACAGCGCCGAGCTTTCGAAGGTGCATGGGATAGGCGCGAATATGGCGGAATATTTAGCGGTGCTGGGCAAAGCTTTACATAAAGCGCGCGGCGGACAGGACACTTTCGCCTGCGTTTCCAACGTGAGCGGGTTCAGAAAATTTATAACCGAAAGACCTGCGCCCGAAACCGACTGCCTTGAACTTTACTGTCTGGATAAGGACGGCGGAGTAAGACGGGTGTGCACGTTTTACTCAAACCCGTCGGAAAAGAAGCTTCTCGAACTTTTATCCGTGCACAGTCCCTACGGACTGTTTGCCGCGGCGAGAAAGTCGGGCGGCGCCATTCCCGACGCCGGTGACGACGCGCTTTCCGGGCGGATTGACCAGATTGCAAGGCTGTGCGGCGCGACTATGTACGATTACTGCATAGTCGGCGGCGACGGACAGTTTTACAGCTACAAAATGAACGACAGAACGGTGTTTGCTAACTGATATGGAAAATAGGGACGACAAGGAAAAGCATATAAATTATTCACCGCGCTTCAAGCAGATACTGTGCGGTGTAGTGGGCGTTATTCTGGTCATATTCGAGGGCATAATCTGTACGCAGTTCATAGGCTTAAATCCGCGCCCCGACGTGTGGAAAATAATTTCTCTTATAGGGTGCATAGCGGTAATCGACGTTTTGAGCGTTGTAGAACTGTACTTTATAAAAGCGCTTAAAGCGCGCATAGTCGTATACTGCGTCGACTTCGTATTTTTATTGTTTATCTGCGCGCTTACGGGCAGTTCGTACCTTGCCGCGCTGTACTGCGTAATTCTTACCTCGCTCTATATAAACGTCGAGGATTTCAGAACCAAAATAATAGTATTCGTATCCAGCTGCGTATCATTTGTGGTAACCAGCATTGCGGGCTGGTTTATGAACAACGGTCTCGCGATAAATTTCGGCGAGCTTGTAGACCTGATATTTGCGTGCGTGGTCGGTTTAATCATAATCGCGATACACTTTGCGGTCGTAAACTTTCTTCTGGCGTTTTACCGCAACGATAAAAAACTCACAGCGGCTTTGAAGGAAGCGGACGAGAGCAAAAAGGAGTTGGAACAGGCTTACGCCGAGCTTTCCGAAACGGTAGTTTTCAAGGAGCGCAACCGCATTGCGCGCGATATACACGACAACGCGGGGCACTCTATGACCGCCGTGATAATGCAGACCGAGGCGGCTAAGCTTTTGATTGACAGCAATCCCGAGGAGGCAAAAGCCAAGATAATATCCGCCAACATTCAGGCAAAGAATGCGTTAGAGCAGATGCGCGACAGCGTGCACCTATTGGCAGGGCGGAACGAGGCGGTTTCTTTAAAGGACGAAATCGAGGAAATCATCGCCCAGACAATGGACGGTACGGACATAAAGATAAGGTACGACATCGCCGAAATTCAGCTTTCGGGTGACAGGCGCAGATTTATTGCCAACAGTTTAAAGGAGTGCCTTTCCAACGGAATGCGCCACGGCGGCGCGGGCGCGTTTTACGTAGAGCTTTCGGAAAACGGCGGCAAGGCGGTATTAACCGTGTCGGACAACGGCAGCGGACTGCCCGCGGATTTTAAGGAAGGGTACGGACTGCGCGGAATAAGGGAAAAGGCTATATCTTTCGGCGGCGGCATTGTTTTCGAGAGCGAGCAGGGCGACGGCTGCGAGATTAAAATAACCATATTGAAGGGGGAACAACCGTGATTAAAGTTATGCTTGTTGACGACCAGATAATTCTGGCGGAGGGGATAAAGAGCGTGCTGGAAACGGGCGGCGATATTGCGGTGGTCGGCGTTGCGGGCGACGGCGTGCAGGCAATCGACATGGCGGAAAAGGAACGCCCCGACGTAATTTTAATGGATATCCGTATGCCCAATATGAACGGCGTCGCGGCTACCAAAAAGATTAAGGAAATTCTGCCCGACTGCAAAATTATAATTCTGACGACGTTCGACGACAGCGACTATATACTGTCCGCAATCAACGGCGGCGCGTGCGGATACCTGTTAAAGGACATCGGCTCAACCGCGCTTATCGACGCAATTCACAACGCTTACGCAGGCGATACCATTCTGCCCTCGAAAATAGCCAAAAAAATCACCGAGGCGGCAATGATGGTTTCGTCGGACAGAGAAATCAAGCTTAAACGCGCGTTCGGGCTTTCGGACAGGGAGGCGGGCATTGCAATGATGATTTTGGACGGGTTCACCAACCGCCAGATAGCTTCGGCTTTAAAGCTTTCCGACGGCACCGCGCGCAACTATATAAGCACCATTTACTTAAAACTGAACGTTGAAAACCGCACGATGGCAATCGCCAAAATAAAAGAAGTTCTTTAAATAAAAAGCGCCCCGAGGCAACCGCCTCGGGGCGCTTTTTATGTTTTACAAGTCAAATGCGA
>CAZRJY010000149.1:0-3193 GCA_964600525.1 uncultured Clostridia bacterium | reverse complement strand
TCTACTTCAAAGAGATAGCCGAAAAGATAGGCGTAAAGCCGAGCGAGTGTTTGGTTGTCGGCAACGATACAACTGAAGATGCGGCGGCAACGCTTATTGGTGCAGATTTCTTTCTGCTTACAAACTGCCTTCTCAATAAAGAGCGCAAAGATATTTCAAAGTATCCACGCGGCAACTTTATTCAATTATTAAATTACATAGAAAATCTTAAATAAAAGGAGTTAAGAATGGAATACATAGTAGAAACAAAAAATCTTACTAAACGTTTCGGCGATAAAATCGCAGTAAACCAAATCAATATGCACATTGAACGCGGCGATATTTACGGGCTTATCGGTAAAAACGGCGCTGGTAAAACAAGCCTGATGAAACTCATTTTAGGTTTAACTAATCCCACACAAGGAAAAATTTTCTTGTTCGGGAATGAAAATCTTAATGTAGGCAGAAAGAAAATCGGCTCGTTGATAGAAGCACCCGGACTATATAAAAACTGTACGGCTTATGAGAATATGTTGCGGTTTTCAACGCTGTACGGCTCAAATCCGAAAGAAATCAAACCGCTTTTACAACGAGTAGGTTTAGGTAATACCGACTCTAAAAAAGCAGGCGAGTTTTCTTTGGGTATGCGTCAAAGGTTAGGTATTGCCATTGCCCTATTAGGAAAACCCGAAATCCTTATTCTTGACGAACCTATAAACGGTCTTGATCCCGCAGGGATTAAAGAAATAAGAGATATAATAATCGGACTTAACAATGAAGGCGTTACGTTCATAATATCTTCTCACTTATTGGATGAACTTGCGAAAGTGGTTACGAATTACGGAATAATAGCAGACGGCTCTTTAATAGAAGAAGTTACGGCAAAAGAACTTAATGAGCGGTGTTGTAAATACGTTAAAATTGCGACTTCCGATAACCATACGACGCTCGCATTGTTAAAAGAAAGGCTGCCAGATTTATCTGCCGAAATTAAAACGGATGGGTTATATTTAGCGAACTATCTTGACCAAACTGCGAATATGAATAAATACCTTGTAGGGAAAGGCATTGCCGTATCTGAAATTGCACTTTCGGAAAGCGGCTTTGAAGAATACTTTATAGAGAGGTTAGGAAGATGAATAATTTATTGAAATTTGAGTTTCGTAAACTTTTCAAACAAAAAAGTTTTTACATCTGTACTGTCATTATGTTGGCTATGTCGTTTTTAGGATTATTGTTAAACAAGACGCTTGCAAGCAATGCGGATTTTAATATGGCTATGCCTACCGCAAAATCGTCGTTGCTTACCGCCGTTTCGTCGTCAAGTTTTACAATGATATGCGGCATTTTTCTTGCATTGTTCATTTGTACGGACTATGACCAACAAACGATTAAAAACGTGTACGCTCGTGGTTTTTCAAGAAATAACGTTTATTTTGCCAAGTTTATTGTCTGCGTTATTTCAACAATCGCTATGTTTGCCTTAACGCTTGTATTTACGTATATTGCAGGTTCTGTTTTGTTTGACGGTACATCGGATACGGGAAACTATGCAGGAATGATTGCGGGGCAACTTATATATTGCATTGCATATTCTTCGTTTGTGTTTGCAATTAGTTTAATCGTAAAGAAGGTCGGCATATCTATTGCTCTTGCCATTCTCGGTCCGTCGCTTATAGGTACGGTTATCAATCTTGCCGACGCATTTCTGAAAATAGAAAACTTCAAAATAGGCTCGTATTGGTTGGACGGTTTTATCGGCGATCTTACTTCGCTCGCTACCGATAATACTCGACTAATTGTTTGTATTGTATTATCAATCGTATATGCGGCAATATTTGTCGTTGCAGGTTATTTAATAAACAGAAAACAGGAAAATTGAGGATATTTATATGAGAAAAGTCATTAAAAGAATTTTGATTGTTATTGCGGTTATAATTTTGGTTCTCATCGTAGGGCTGTTTGCAATGTGCGGCATAGCAGATTACCGAAACAAACATTATTGGAAATATTCGGAATCTGACAAAGATATAGAAAAGAAGTATATTGCGCTCGGCGAATACGATACGGACTATGTTGAGTATAAAACAAGCGGCGTTTGTAATAAATTTGAAGTATGGTATCCAAAAGAACTCAAAGACGGCAATAAAAAATATCCGCTTGTTGTGATGGCAAACGGTACGGGAATTAAAGCTTCACAATATAAGGAAGTATTTACGCATTTAGCGTCGTGGGGATTTATCGTTATCGGCAACGAAGATGAAAATTCTCGTTCGGGTAAATCTTCTTCCGAAAGCCTTGACTTCATTTTGCAGAAAAACGCTGAAAGCGGACATCTTTTTTATAATAAAGTTGATACGGATAATATAGGTATCGCCGGACATTCGCAAGGCGGTATAGGTGCGATGAACGCCGTAACCGAACAATCTAACGGAACTAACTATAAAGCAATTTGGGCAGCAAGCGCAACTTCGCGTTATCACGCCGATGTAATGAACAAGGACACAAATGATAGTTGGACTTGCTACCCGTCAAAATTAAATATACCGTGTTTTATAGTTGCAGGTACGGGAAATTTCGACGCAGGTAATATGAATACTTATACCGAAACGGTTTCGGGCGAAGAAGCGCAGGGTATTTGTCCGCTTTGGTGGCTTAACGAAATTTATGACACAATTCCGAGCGATACAAAAATTATTGCACGGCGTAAAGATAAGGATCACGGCGATATGCTTCGTTATGCCGACGGCTATATGACCGCTTGGTTTATGTACCAATTAAAAGGCGAAACGTCGGCAAACTTCTTCGGTGGCGATAATGTGGAAATTCTCTCTAACAAAAATTGGCAAGACATAAAAATTGAAAATTGATATAGAAATAATGGTAAAGAGCAGAGTTTCCTCTGCTCTTTACCATTATGCAATTAAGTGTTAGTTGTTCCGATATAAAAAGTAAATCCGAACCACTCACTTGTAACAAGTAAATAATTCGGATTATACTCTTTTGGTGCACCATAAGGAGTTCGAATCCCTAACCTTCGGTTCCGTAGACCGACGCTCTATCCAGTTGAGCTAATGGTGCATAATCTTTCGCTGTTAGCTTATATATTATAGGACAATCGGGTTCGATTGTCAAGGAATTGAACAGGCTTTTCCAAAAAAAGAAAAGTCCGAATTTTCGCAATCCGAACTGTTCTTGTTTTTCTGTTGTAAAA
>CAZRJY010000148.1:0-3204 GCA_964600525.1 uncultured Clostridia bacterium | reverse complement strand
CTGAAAGCGGATGGCAGGGTAAGCCCCGTGACCGAGGAGAGCAGCCTGTTCATGGGACTCCTTTACTGCGGGGACTGCGGGGAGCAGATGGTAAGGCGCACCAACCGCTACAAGGATACAAGGAAGGTGTACTATATCTGTTCCACAAAGAACCGTGGCGGGGGCTGTTCCAGGCACAGCTACGGGGAGGCGGAGCTGAAAGCCACCGTGGCGGAGGCGGTCAAAAGCTATGCAAACCTGTTCCTGTCAGAAAAGAGGATATTTGAAAAGACCCTGGAGATGGAAGCAAACTTTGATTCCATCGTCCGGTTCGATGCAGAGATCACGAGGCTGAAGCAGGAACAGGACAGGTACTATTCCCTGTGTTCCGGCCTGTATGAAGACCTGAAAGCAGGGATCGTCACAAAGGAAGAGTTCGAGCGGCTGCACGGGGGCTTCAAGCGGAAGGCTGAGGAATTCCGGGAGGCGCAGGAGAAGCAGGAAGCCCTGATAAAGGACCTGTTCAAAAACGGCGTCCTCTCTGCGGGGAGGCTGAAGACGATGCAGGACTGCGCCGAACTGAAGGAGATCGACCGCCATACACTCTGCAGCATGGTAAAGAGGATCCTTGTCTATGAGGACCAGAGGATAGAGATAGAGTTTTACTTTATGCCCCACTACCGCATCATGTGCGGGGCCAACCGGGGCATAAAGGAGGGACAGGAAAAAACCTGCCATGCGGAAAGGGGTGCATAGGATGGGCAGGACATCGAAAAGGAAAGCCGCAGGAGCGCCGGTGCGTCCTGCCAGCGGCGGTAAAATATACAAGGCCGGCATTTATGCAAGGCTTTCATCTGACCAGGATGAAAGGAAAAATGAATCGGTGGAAGTGCAGGTCGAGATAGCAAGGAAGTATGTGGAGGAATTTAACCAGAAGAGAGACGGCGAGAGGATCGAGGTCGTAGGATGTTATTCTGACCTTGGGAAGACAGGGAGCAACTTCAACCGTGACGGTTTCACCAGGCTGATGCAGGATATAAGGCTGGGCGAGATAAACTGTGTCATAGTAAAGGACCTGTCCCGGTTCGGGAGGAACTACCTTGAGGCAGGGAATTATATCGAAAAGATATTCCCGTTCCTGGGGGTGCGGTTCATCTCCGTTGCCGACGGGTATGATACCGGGGAGGACGGGAGCAGCAACAGGCAGATGGCATCGGAGATCAAGAACCTTGTGAACGATATGTATGCGAAAGATTTTTCACGGAAGGCGAAGCTCCACCTGAAACAGAGGCGGGAAGAGGGCTCCTATGTGGGCGGTTCGCCGCCCTATGGATATGCGGCAGGATGGGATGGAAAGAGGCGGGTGCTCGTGCCGGATGAAAGCACAGCGCCCATTGTGCGGGTCATCTTTGAAAGATTTGTGGAACTGGAAAGCGCTGCCAATGTTGCGGATGAACTGAACCGCAGGAAAATAAACCCGCCTGCCGTGTATAAGAAGACTGGGGCTGTATACCATGACCCGGAGAGCCCGGGCTATAAAGGATGGAACAGAAGTGCGGTGGAAAGGCTCCTGGGGAGCCGGACTTACATGGGGACGCTGGTGCAGGGCAGGACCAGCATCACTGCCAGGGATGAGAAGAACCGCATACACAAGCCGGAGGACGAATGGATTGTCTCGGAAGGTTCCCATGAACCGCTGGTGGATGCAGTGCTGTACCGGAAAGCGCAGGAGGCAAGGGAGAAGATCCGGGCCAGGACAGCGTCCCAGGATCACCTGACCGAAGGCTGCCCCATTGGGGAAAACATCTTTGACAATGTGCTGTACTGCGGCGTGTGCGGCAGGAAAATGACGAGGAGCAGCCATGTGAAGCACTATGCGGATGGGAAGGTGGAGAGGCTGGATGGTTATTTCTGTCTGGACGGAGGCGCTACAAAGGTAACAACATGCCCGGAGCCAAACCGCATCTCCAGGAGGGAGCTTGTGGACATCCTGCTCCCCCTGGTACGCAGGTCATTTGCGGTATATCTTGACAAGCCCGCCCGCTTTATGGAATATGGCCGTGAGCGGATCGCCGAAGCAGAAAAGAACGCAGCCGTGGCAATGCGTGAGACGGATAATAAGATCTTCCGCCTGCGGGAGGAGGAAAGCGAGGTTTACATGGATTACCGTGCCGGAAAGCTCCCGCAGCAGGAATACGTTGCTCATAAAGGGAAGCAGGAAAGGCGGCTGGCAGACCTGGAGAAGCAGAAAATTTCCCTGGAGGGGAAGGTGAAGGAACTGGGGAAGTTTTCGGACAGATACCTGGCTGCCGTCAAAGCACTGATACGTTTCAGATCGGCCAGCGTGCTGGACAGGGAGATGACGGAAGCTTTCTTTTCCAGGATATCTGTTTACCCGGGAAAGCGGGTTGAAGTCACATTTACCTTTACGCCCGGCTGTATGGAAGGGGTGGAGTGAGATGGGATATCTGGCAATATACCTGCGCCTGTCCCTGGAAGACGAGGGCGACAGGGACGAGAGCAACAGCATAGGGAACCAGAGGAAACAGATATGTGAGTACATACACAAGGATACTGAACTGTGCGGATATGAGGCAAGGGAGTTTTGTGATGACGGTTATTCCGGCACCAGCATGGAACGGCCGGGCATGCAGGCCATGCTGAAGGAGGTAAAGGCAAACAGGATCCAGTGCGTCATTGTAAAGGATATGTCCCGCTTCTCAAGGGACTATATTGAAATGGGAACCTATCTAAACCAGATATTTCCCTTTATGGGCATCCGATTCATTGCGCTGAATGACCACTACGACAGCAGGGAACACCATGGCAGCACCATAGAAATAGACACTGCCTTCCAGACCCTCCTGTATGACCTGTACAGCAAGGACCTCTCCGTCAAGGTCAAAGCCTCCTTTGAGAGCAAATGTGCAGGAGGGGAGTATGTCTTCGGGCAGGTTCCCTTTGGGTACGAAAAGAGCAGGAAGGAAAAGAATGTGGTCATCGTGAATGAAAAGGAGGCGGAAGTGGTGCGCCATATCTTCTCCCTTGCGGTGCAGGGAAAAGGCAGCGCACAGATCGCAAGGCAGCTCCAGGCGGAAGGGGTTCCGACCATCATGCAGATGCGCAAACCCCACATCATCCCAAAGGATGGGAAGGTCCATGCGTGGGGAAGCCAGACGGTCAGGAATATCCTGAACAACCGTTTTTTTAAAGTTCTTAATTTCA
>CAZRJY010000147.1:0-3218 GCA_964600525.1 uncultured Clostridia bacterium | reverse complement strand
CGCCTTTGTGGAAAGCTTCGCCATAAACGAGTGGTCGCCTTCCGAAGAAAGCGTTATCGTATCGGAAACTTCGCCCTTTCCCAAAACGTAATAATTATACGCTATCGTAATGGGGGCGTCGCCTTCGTATGTATACGTGTAATAACCGTTGCCGAGAGAGTAAGCAATTATTGTTGCAGTGTTGCCGCCGCCCACTTTGACCGTTGCCGAAGGGGCAGAGGGGCTGATATAAGCGTCTGCCGGTGCAATATAGCCGCACACCGAGCATGCGCCTTCTACACCGTCTTTGCCGTCGGTGTCGTGTTCTTTTTCTTCAATCCTTGCGTTGGGGTTGTCGCAGTTAGGGTCGTTACACCGTTTATAGTGACCGGTGGGGTCGGTATTTACCCATCCTCCCGGCGTGTGCGTGTGTACTTCGGGCGTTGCTTTATAGCCGCATGCCGAACAAGAGCCGCCCGCACCGTTCGTATTGTGCCCACCCGCTTCAAGCTTTGCGTTGGGGTTGTCGCAGTTCGGGTCGGCACACCGTTTATAGTGACCGGTGGGGTCGGTATTTACCCATTCTCCCGGTGTATGCTCGTGAACGGGCGCAGGAGGCGTCAATTTGTCGATATCTTTATATTCCGTGCGCTTGCAAACCGTGCACTCCCTCTTTTCCTTTCCCTTCGCTTCAACGCTTGCGGGAGTATCTACCGTCCACTCACCCCATTTGTGAGCTTCGCTGCCCCGAACGGAATTGCAGCCGCTGTCCGTGCAGGCGTGAAAATGGTACTCGTCGTTCGACGACCACTCGGTAGAATAATTGTGTTCGGGCTGTGTCGGTTTCTCAGACTTTTTATTCTTGCAGGCAGCGAACCCGACGGTGCAAGCGGCAAGACCGGCTAAGCACAGTGCAGTTAACAGCGATTTGACTTTGTTCATAAATATGTTCCTATAAATAATGCAGTTAATATGTACTTTTACTATACTTACAAAATTATTAATTTTTTAAAAAACTTGTTTATCTATTATACCATAATAATGATTTAGCAACAAATAAATATATATAGTAAAAATACACTTTTTTTATAAAATTATACAAATATGAACCTTTTTTATAAAATTATGCAAATATAAACGTTTACGCTTATGCAAGAGTATCGGCACGCGAGCATAACCTTGAACGCGGCTTACCGCAAAAAGCGACGGTTTATTCCGTCGCTTTTTTCAATCTGATATTGTACGTCGCGCGCCCCGCGCCTTTCAATATGGCCTTCGTATATCAATTCTTTTTCGGTCATTTTTGGGTATTTTTCAGCCGTTTTTCGAGATTTTTTCCAACCTTTGACTACTTAATTACTCTCCGACAAGTAAAGCGCGGGGGGCTATTTTTTTGACTTTGAGTGATAAAAGGCATGCTATGCCGAACGACAACAATATTAAAAACATTCCCGCGACCGCGATAAAGCCGACCGGCACGGTAAAATTGCATTTCATAATGCCGAGACTGCTCAAAAACAGCGCCGTAAGCGGGTTTATGACAAGTCCGCTTATAACCAGCCCCACTACCGTCGAAATAATAATCGCGGGCATAAACGACAGCGCCGTCTGCAAAATAAGTTGCCTTGTAGTAAAACCGAGCGACTTCAAAATTCCGTAGTCGCGCTTTTTGTTATTAAGCATCGTACGCACCAAAAGATACAATACGAAAGCTATAATAATTGCCGAAAGCACAATTATAGCAATTACGATAATCGTCATAAGCGAAACATAAACGGTTGCGGCGGCTTCTATTGTTGAATCTATATTAATAGTCGTATTCACTTCGCCCGCAAACTTCTCTTTCATTTCCGCATTAAACGCGTCGATGTCCGTTCCCCCGGTAAGGTTAATATAATAACTTACGTTTGTAAGCGTGCCCAAACGTTCGTAACCCGCCCGAGTTAAAAGTCCGTCGCGCCCCAGATAGTTAGTAATCTGAGTTAAGCCGCTTATAAGATACTTTTCGGTTTTGCCGTTCGCCGTAATTTGAATTTCGTCGCCTACTTTAAAGCCCTTTTCTTTGGCATACTTCGCTCCGATTGCAATTTCGTTATCGTATTTGGGAAACCTCCCCTTATATATTACGTTTTGATTACTGACCTTTGAAAAGTCGTCGCAAACCGTAGTCAGAAGTTCCGCTCCGCCAGAATGAGTAACGTTAATAGTCGTATACAAATAAGACTTTTCGACGCGGCTGTCGGCGCTCATTTCCCGTAAAAACCCGTCTTCGGTTTCTTCGCTGACGCTAATACAGCTGTCCGCCGTTTCGCCGACAATCAGATTTAAAAACGGCGTCATATCCGCAATGACGTTTTCTGTCATCAGCCCCGAAAACACCACGACGAGCGACAGCACGAGCATTGTAATACAAACAGTAAGATTGTGCTTTACACCCGAAAGCGTGGTTTTTAGCGCAAGCGCAAGGTTTAACGGCGCTTTGGTTCTTTCGAGAGGAACGTGATTGCGTTTGAAGTTGTGCGTCTGCACGCCCGACCGCAAAGCTACGATAGGCTCTACCTTTTTGATTTTAAGCGAAGCAAGCCACACGACGAGCGCAACCGCGCCGCCCAGAATGACAAGCGAAATAATAACAGGCAACGGCAAAAAGCGGATTGCATACGGAATACCCGTCTGCTCAATCATCATAGTGTTGATTGCGGGGAAAATAGCGTACGACAGCGCCGCGCCGACAATTGCCGCAATCAAGGTCAGCCCCGAAAACTGCAACAGAAGCGAGCATATGAGTTGTCTTGACGTATATCCCGCAGCTTTGAGCGCGCCGAGGTTTTTCATATTCACCTGAATATAATTGACTATATTCGAGGCTATTACGACGAGAGCAATGAGCAGAACGAAGAACGCCATTGCACTCATTACGCCGGAGCATATCATCTGCGAAATATAACGCGACTGCACTACGATAGCGTAACTGTTGCTGACCATCATAACGTTGGGGAACTTTTCCGAAATCGCACTTTTCAAAGCGGCTTCGAAATTTAAGTTTTCGGCTTTGTTTTTAAGCCGCACCGAGCACAGCGTGGCTTTGTACGCATACCCCAAAGTTTCAAGCTCGGCATATTTGTCCTCGGTTAATATGAGTTCAAACATACCGCAGTTGTGCGAGCCGCTCATTACACTGTTAAAAAATCCGCAAACCGTGTATTCAACCTTATGACTGCCTATGGAAATTTCAATGG
>CAZRJY010000146.1:0-3226 GCA_964600525.1 uncultured Clostridia bacterium | reverse complement strand
AAATATGATAAGCAATACTTAGAGGGCAAATATGGCGCAGATCCATATCTGAAAACGATTATAGATTGGAGTGATGTCAATGCCTAAGAAAGTTGGGACTACACAGTGGAGGAGACAGAGACGTAAGGAATATCTGGAAAAAAAGGAATACCGCTATTATATCTTTTGCGAGGGAGAGCAAACTGAACCGCTCTATTTTGAGGGTTTTAAACACCTGATAGAGGATAATCCGATTTATAAGGATATGGTCTTGATTGAGATTGAGCCTTGTGCTGCAGAGACTATGCGGGTAATTGGTATGGCGGAACAGTATGTCCGCAAAAATGGAATTGATAGAGGACAGATTTGGTGTGTATATGATAAAGATAGTTTTCCAGCAAAGGATTTTAACGGTGTAGCAGAACGGGTGGACAAGCTGAACTTGGAGAGTTCGAATCTGCAGTATCATGCAGCATGGAGTAATGAATGTATTGAGTTTTGGTTTATATTGCATTTTGCATATTATACTTCAAATAACCATAGGACAGAGTATGTTAAGTTTCTAAATGATAAGTTTAGAGAATTAGGGATTGGAAAGTATCAGAAGAATATAAAAGATATATTTAATATTCTGATGGAGAAGGGGAGTCCGAAGCTGGCAATACGGTATGCGAAACGAATTATAGAGGAGGGGGAAGGTAAGACACCAACGGACATTGCACCGGGAACGAAGGTGTATGAGTTGGTGGAGGAATTGGCGAAGTATTTGCCGGGGCATGATAAAAAGTTTTTTATAAATGAGAAATAGTAAAACAGAAGGAGGAATAAAGATGGCAGACAATTTTAAATTACCAGGATCTTCATATGAGGAGATTGTAAAAATTATTAAGGCATATTCAGTTGGAAAGGAAGGTCAACCACAGACCTTAGATGCAATTGCGCAGACAACAGGAATGGATAGAACAGTTGTAAGCAGAAATAATGGTTTTTTGATGCAGATGGAGTTGTTATCAGAAGGAAATAAAAAAACGCCTACAAATGAATGTTTTATGCTTGGAAGGGCTTATTCACTTAATATTAATGAGGAAGTACAAAAAATTTGGGGAAGATTAATTGACAATTGTGAATTTCTTACCAGAATGTTATCTGCAATAAAAATAAGGAATGGAATGGATAAACCATCCTTTTGTAGCCACATTTTATATTCTGCAGGTTCTACGACTTCCGCGGCAAAAGTTGGTGCAAATACAATAATTGAGATATTTAAAGCGGCAGGAATTGTTAGCGAGGACGACGGAAAAATTATAGCAATAAATAATTCTGCGAGCAGAGAATGTGTTAACTTAGAAAGCTGTACAGAAAATCTTGATGTGGAAAAAGGTGTTGTTACTGTAGGAAGCATTTCTAGGACAATGAATGGATCAAATGGTATTATTAATATAAACATTAACATAGATGCTAGTGTTAATGAAATCGAAGAATTGAGTGAGAAAATCAAATTGCTTTTGAATTCAATTAATGAGTAGAAAGCAGGTGATAGCATGAAATACAACGTTGTACTAACAACTGCAGAAGACATAGTTAGTGTGGTGGATGCAGTATTGGCTAGAAGCGAAAAATGTGACTTGATATTTATTAGTCAATTTGCGGATATTTCAGAGTTGCAGGCAAAGAATGCATTGGATATGGCTATAGAAATGGAATTGCTTACTATGGATCAAGAAGGGATATGTTATAAGAGTGAGTCATTGCTTGCGAGATTGTTGGTATCAGCTAGAAGTGACCAACACAAAGCAACCATAATGAGATTTGTATTAGAACAATATAGACCATTTATAACATTTAAAGCACGTTATTATTTTTCCCAATCTATTGATTTGGCATGCAAACAGGTTAAGGCATTGTATGGAATGTCTTCTAGTTATAAGGATGTCAAAAATACATTGACTAATATTGCAACGTATGCAAAGGCAATAATTAGTGATGGAGCAAATCAATACATATTTAATGATGACTGCGTAACATATTTAGAGATTTTAGATGTAGTTTTAAAATCAAAAGCTAATGACGAATATGCATTGAGAACATTGTTGGGTGAAGAAACATATGGATTTGTAGATGAAGAAAAAGTATATTCCCCCTTATCGGATGCTTTTAGTAAAGTTCAAAATGAACTTTCGGATCGCAAAACAATTATTCTGTATGCAGGAAATGCATTTGAATCTTTTTTAAAACAGATTGCAGATAAACATCAAAAAGATTTGACTGGTAAAAGTGGAATAGTGCAGAAAAGCAATGCTCTAAGTGATATTATTTCAAAAAAGCATAGAGGAATGATAGATTACATTGGACAAGTAAGAAATGCCGCAGATCACGGGGCAGACGTTGATGAGAATGGGGCAGTTTGGGAAATATCAGAAGAAACGGCAAGGGTTTATCCGACGATTATAGCTACAATTATAAAAGATATTGTGTTGCGTGAAAGTGGCCAATTTTATGTGTGACAAAGAAGTATTTAGCTGTGAAAGTCTCTGGTTGATTCTGGGGACTTTTCATTTTGTAATATTAGTTGTAACAGAGTGCCGAAAAATAACAGAGAGGTATTTCCATGAACATTACCGCTTACTGCCGTGTTTCTACCCACAAAGAGAACCAACTAAATAGTCTAGAAGCCCCAAAAGCCTTCTTTTCCGAATATACACAACGGACAGGGGACAACCTTGTCCGCCTTTACGCTGACGAAGGCATCTCCGGCGCCAAGATTAAAAAGCGCAAAGTCTGACGCTGAACATGGGTTATTCGACATAGTAGTGGTAAAGGATATTTCTCGTTTTGCCAGAAATATAGTTGACTTACTCCAAAATATACGCAAATTAGAGCTCTCGGCATCGAAACCCAATTCCTCACTGCCAACATGACCAACATGGGGAACAGCGAATTTGTCCTGACCATTTTTGGCGCATTGGCACAGGAAGAAAGTGCCAATACTTCCAAGCGTGTGAAATCTGGCAAAAAGATGAACGCAGAGAAAGGGGCGAGTTCCGAACATTGTTTATGGCTACGATAAAACTATAGGCGATTACTCCAACTTGGAAATTAACAAATCGGAAGCGGAAGTGATTAAACAGATTTACAAATGGTATCTTATCATTTGGCTAAAGGGGGTAGTTTGAAAGTGTTTTAAATCATACCTTCAAGGAAATAGTTGGGAGGTCTTTCCCTGTTTTTTGAAAAGACGCAAGATTAC
>CAZRJY010000145.1:0-3240 GCA_964600525.1 uncultured Clostridia bacterium | reverse complement strand
CGTAATCGGCGAGAACTGCAACCTTTCGTACGTCGTAAGCGACAAGGACAGCTCGATTTCGAGCGGCGTAACTTTGGCGGGCTGTGAACAGCAACCTTATTTCATCAATAAGGGTTCGCGTATTTAATTTAAGACAACGGGGGAATAAATAAATGGCAGGAACTACAAAGACGACTGCAACAAAGATAACCATAACCAAAAAGACGACGGCAAAGTCTGCAACGACCAAGTCGACTGCGTCCAAGACGACGGCGGCAAAACCCGCGGCAAAAAAGAGCACAGTAGCGGCGGCAGAAAAGAAGAAAATTCTTTTCGTGGCTTCCGAAGCGACGCCCTTTATCCAGACGGGCGGACTTGCCGAGGTTATAGGCTCGCTTTCGGGCGCGCTTGCAAAGACGGGCAAATTCGACGTAAGGGTGGTAATTCCTCTCTATTCGGATATAAAAAAGGAGTACAGGGACAAGTTTACCTATATAGGTAATCTGTACGTGCACCTTGCGTGGCGTAACCAGTACTGCGGCGTGTTCTCGTACGAGAAAGACGGAGTAATATTCTACTTTATCGATAACGAGTTTTACTTCAAGCGTCCCGGTTGCTACGGATATTTCGACGACGGCGAAAGGTTTGCGTTCTTCTCGCGTGCGGTTCTGGAAATAATGCCGTTTTTGAACTTCTATCCGGAAGTTATGCACTGCCACGACTGGCAGTCAGCCTTAGCGGCAATCTATCTTAAAACCAATTACTGTTTCAGACAGGAATACCAGTTTATACGTTCCCTTTTCACTATCCACAACATAGAATATCAGGGGCAGTATTCGCTGGATATCCTTTCGTCTCTGTTCGACATCTACGGCAAGTACCAGTATCTTGTCGAATACAACAACTCCATCAACCTTATGAAAGGTGCGATAGAGGTCAGCGAAAGGTTCTCGACGGTCAGTCCCAAGTACGCGGACGAGATAAAGGACGCGTACTACGCTCACGGTCTCGACCCCATAATAAGGAACAATTCGTTCAAATTGAGGGGTATTTTAAACGGTATCGACGATACGGGTTACAACAGCGAGCTGGATAAGCACCTGTTTGCAAACTTTACTCCCGACGATATGAGCGGCAAAGCGGTCTGCAAGAAAGAGCTGCAAAAAATGCTCAACCTGCCCGAAAAGCCTAATACGCCGATTATCTCTATGATTTCGCGCCTCGTTTCGCACAAGGGTCTCGACCTTGTAACCAACGTTATCGAGGAAGTATTGCAGGACGACGTTCAGCTTGTCATTTTAGGTACGGGCGACTATCAGTACGAATCCTTCTTCCGCGACCTTGCGAGAAGATATCCCGACAAGGTAAGCGCGAACATAGTATTCAACGGCGACCTTTCCAGAAAGATTTATTCGGGGTCGGATATTTTCTTAATGCCTTCCAAGTCGGAGCCGTGCGGACTTTCGCAGATGATTGCGTGCCGCTACGCAACCGTACCCGTAGTAAGGGAAACGGGCGGACTGTACGACAGTATCAAACCTCTGGAAAACGGCTATACTTTTGCCAACTATAACGCGCACGATATGCTGTACGTTATCCGCAAGGCCGTAGAGGATTACAGAAATAAAGAAGTATGGGCAAAAATCAGACACAGAGCGGCGGTTTCGGATTTCAGCTGGAACAAATCGGCAAAGGAATACGAGGCTCTGTATATGGAAATGCTTAAATAATTTTACATAGTATAGGAGAATATAATGAGCTTAACTGCTATTACCGAAAAGGAAGTCAAGGACCTTATAAAGGGAAAACTTTCAAGGTACTTCGGCGTTGCGCCTGCCGAGGCTTCCAAAGAACAACTTTATAGAGCTGTCGTAATGTGCGTAAGGGACGTCTTACTCGAAAAGCGGCAGCACTTCGCTAAAAAGTGCAAGGCAAAGCGTGCAAAAAGGGTTTATTACTTATGTATGGAATTCCTTTTGGGGCGTTCGTTAAAGAACAGTTTATACAACATCAGCGCAACCGAGGCTTTTTCCAAGGCGATTTCGTCTTACGGAGCCTCGCTGGATGAACTGTATGAGCTCGAACCCGACGCAGGCCTCGGTAACGGCGGTTTGGGCAGACTTGCGGCGTGCTTTATGGACGCGCTCGCGTCGGGCAATTATCCCGCAATGGGCTATTCGCTTCGCTACGAGTACGGACTTTTCAAGCAGAAGATAGTAGACGGCTGGCAGATTGAGCTTCCCGACGTATGGTTGCCGGGCGGCGAAGTCTGGCTCACGCAGAGAACGGATAAATCGTTTATCGTCCGCTTCAACGGCAGAGTTGAAGAAAAGTGGACGGACAACGGCATGCAGATAAACTACGTCGATACGAAAGATATCGAGGCTGTTGCTTACGATATGATGATATCGGGCAAGGACAGCGAGGCTGTTTCGGTACTCAGACTTTGGAAGGCAAAGCCTTTGCAGGACTTCAATATGAAATTGTTCTCGCAGGGCGATTACTACCAGGCAATGACCGAGGACAACGACGCCGAAGTTTTAACCAAGGTTCTTTATCCCGCCGACAACCACTTGAACGGCAAGTCGCTCAGATTAAAACAGCAGTATTTCCTGTGCTCGGCGTCGATACAGAATATCGTCGACGACCACAGACACAGATACGGCAATTTAAAGGATTTGCCCAAGCTTGCGGCAATTCATCTGAACGATACGCACCCCGCAATGGCTATTCCCGAGCTTATGCGTATTCTCATCGACGAATATTACTACAATTGGGAAGAGGCGTGGGCGATTACGACCGCAACGTGCGCTTATACCAACCATACCGTTTTGGCGGAGGCTCTCGAAACGTGGTCGGAGGACCTCGTTGCGAGAATAGTTCCGAGAATTCACTCTATAATCACGGAAATCAACCGTCGTTTATGTGAAGAGTTGTGGAACAGCTTCCCCGGCGAGTGGGCAAAGATTTCGCGCATGGCTATCGTCGAGCACAGCCGCATTAAGATGGCAAACCTTTCCGTCTACGGCGGTCACAGCGTTAACGGCGTAGCCGCGTTGCACAGCGAAATTATCAAGCAGTCGATATTCAAGGATTTCTACGACTTTACTCCCGAGAAGTTCACAAACGTCACCAACGGTATAGCTTACAGAAGATGGCTCTGTCAGTCCAATCCCGAGCTTACGCAACTTCTTTGCGATTGTATCGGAGACGGTTTCGTTCACGACAGCTCTCAGCTTGCGGAGTTCAAGAAGTTCGAAG
>CAZRJY010000144.1:0-3265 GCA_964600525.1 uncultured Clostridia bacterium | reverse complement strand
AAGATATTTATCAGATAGGCGTCGTTGACAGAAAGATAGATTTGTTCGAGGGTATGTATAACGTGCCCGACGGCGTCACTTACAATTCATACGTTATTAAGGATAAGAAGATTGCGGTTTTGGACACCGTTGACGCAGGGTTCGAAAGCGAGTGGCTCGAAAACGTCAAAAGCGTTCTCGGAAACGCTCAGCCCGATTATTTAATCGTACAGCATATGGAGCCCGACCACAGCGCGTGCGTTGCGGCTTTCGTGGAAAAATATCCGCAGACGGTGGTAGTAGGCAATCAGAAAACCTTCGTAATGCTCGGCGAGTATTTCGGCAAGGATTTTCCCGAAAACAGACTTGTTGTAAACGACGGCGGAGAGCTCGGTCTGGGCGAACACGTTTTGAAGTTTATCTTTGCGCCGATGGTGCACTGGCCCGAGGTTATGTTCACGTACGACAATTTAAGCGGAACGCTGTTTTCGGCGGACGCTTTCGGTAAGTTCGGCGCGTCGGAAGGTACGGACAACTGGACGGACGAAGCGCGCCGCTACTATATAGGCATAGTGGGCAAATACGGAGTGCAGGTAAAATCTGTGCTTGCAAAGCTCGGCGGATATAAGTTGAATACGGTTGCGCCCTTGCACGGACCTGTACTTTCGGGCGAAGCGTTGCAGAGCGCGGTAAATTCTTACGTAACGTGGAGCGGTTACGCGCCCGAAACGGACGGTACGCTTATAGCGTATACTTCGGTTTACGGACACACCAAGCGCGCGGCGCTGATGCTTGCGGAGCAGCTTAAAGAGAGGGGTGAAACCGTAAAAATTCTCGACCTTGCACGCGACGACTGGGCGGAGTGCGTTGCTCAGGCTTTCAACTATTCCAAGCTTGTTATAGCAACCACGACGTACAACGCGGAAATTTTCCCCGCTGCAAGAGAATTTGCAGACAGACTTATCGAGCGCAACTATCAGAACCGCACGGTCGGGTTTATAGAAAACGGAACGTGGGCGCCCGTATGTGCAAGGCTTATGCGCGCAAGGCTCGAAAAGTGCAAAAACATAACTTTCGCCGAGACCGACGTCAAGATACGCTCGGCGCTTAGCGAAGAGAGCGAAGCGCAGATTAAAGCGCTTGCGGACGAGCTTGTTAAACTTTGAAAAAATAAATTTTTAGGAGATATACAATGAAAAAAATCAAGGCACTCTTAGCTGAATTCAAAGCGTTCATAACGCGCGGCAACGTAGTCGACATGGCTGTCGCCGTAATTATCGGCGCGGCGTTCGGCGCAATCGTAACGTCCATGACGAACGGCATTATCAAGCCGCTTGTCGACTGGGCGGTAGGCGACCCCAACGGCGTAGGCTTGAAGACGATGCTCAAAACCGTTTACGAGCTTGACGCGGACGGAAACATTGTCAAAGACGCGCTCACGGGAGCACAGATAATAAACTGGTCCAGCTCTATTTACATAGACTGGGGCGATTTCATTATGAAAGTCATCGACTTCCTGCTTATCGCGCTTGTGCTGTTCGTAATTATCAAAGTATTTATGGGACTTAAAAACGCTACGACCAAGGCTCACGAGAAGGCAAAGGCGAAGGCTGCCAAGAAGTTAAAGAAGCAGGGACTCAGCGAGGAAGAGGCTCAGGCTCAGGCGGAGGCCCAGGTTGCGGCGGAGGAAACTGCGGCTGCTCCCGCGGCGCCCACTACCGAGGAACTTTTAACGGAAATCAGGGATTTGCTTGCCGCGCAGGGTAAGGGCAATACCGATACGAAAGCCGAATAATAAGGTATAAAAATGAACCGCCGTGCGAAAATCGCACGGCGGTAAAAATTTTTTGTGCATAAATTTAAAAAAACTGTTTGAAAACAATTTACCTTTCGCAAGATATTGTGTTATAATAACGCTGTGTTTTGTAAATGTTGTGTTAAACTCTGACGAAGGTCAGTCCCGACTGGAACGCGACAACGCAAATCCAAACGTTAATAACGGCAATTACGGGCAGTAAAATCATAAGCAGCATATTTTTGAGTTTAAAGCGCGTTATGAACATAGTTACGTAAATGCCTATGGCGCCGCCCAGAAGTGCGGACAGAAGAAGTTTGCCGTCGCCGGCATTGAGTTTGTCCTCGTCCATAAGGTATTCGTTGCGAAGGGATAAAAGCAGCATTACCGAATAGACGTTGACGGCGATAACGTAGGCGCCGAAAACGATATATACAAGCAGCATACATTAAGTATGCCGCAAAACAAAAAGTTCATACGGGAGATTATTATGGCAAAAGCGGCTGTGATTATGGGTTCCAAATCCGACCTTGGCGTTGTGAAATCGGCGGTAACCGCGTTGAAGAGCTTCGGTATAGAAGCGGAGGTGCGCGTTATTTCCGCGCACAGAACGCCCGACGAGGCGCACGAGTTTGCAAAGAACGCCGAAAAGAACGGCATAGAGGTAATAATCTGCGCGGCGGGCAAGGCTGCGCACCTCGGCGGAGTAATTGCGGCTTATACCACCTTGCCGGTTATAGGACTGCCCATAAAAACGGATATGATGGGCGGACTTGACAGCCTTCTTTCGATAGTACAGATGCCTTCGGGCATACCCGTAGCCACGGTAGGAGTAAACGGCGGCGAGAACGCGGGAATTTTAGCGGCGCAGATTTTGGGAATTAAGTATCCCGAAATCGCAAAAAAGCTTGCCGAGTACAAGCAGAAAATGAAAGACAAAATCAATGCAGACGACGCTGCCGTACAGACCGAGGCGGCGGAATTTTGACGAACTTAGAATACCCGCATATACTGCGGGTGTTTTGAATTTTAAATAAAAAATCTTTTTTAATAAAGGAGTTTCAATACAAATGGAAAGATTAGAGCAGCTTTACGAAGGCAAGGCGAAAAAGGTCTACGCGACCGACAATCCCGACTACGTAATCGTGTCGTACAAAGACGACGCAACCGCGTTCAACGGCTTGAAGAAGGGCACGATAGCGGGCAAGGGCGTAATCAACAACAAGATGAGCAATATGATGATGCAGATGCTCGAAAAGAAAGGTATACCCACGCACTTCGTCGAGCAGATTGACGACAGAAACACCGTAGTAAAAAAGGTGCAGATAGTGCCGTTGGAAGTAATTATAAGAAACGTTGCCGCAGGCAGCTTTTCCAAGAAATACGGCGTTGCGGAAGGCACGGCTCTTTTAAATCCCACCATAGAGTTCTCGTACAAGAACGACGACTTGGGCGACCCTCTTATCAATACCTACCACGCGCTTGCGCTCG
>CAZRJY010000143.1:0-3275 GCA_964600525.1 uncultured Clostridia bacterium | reverse complement strand
AGCTGATTCGTAATCAGCAGGTCACCAGTTCGAATCTGGTCAGTAGCTCCAAAAAGACAGGTTGAAACTAACCTGTCTTTTTTTCATATAATCACAATACAATATTATATGAAACTTCGTATAAAGCGTACGGTTTTTGCCGTGGGTGCGGCGGTGGTGCTCGCATTGCTCATTCTTTGTTTTACGCTGCCTTCGTGCGCGGGAAAACTCGGTTTTAAAACAACCTTTTATTACGTGTGCTACAACAGTCCGTCCGACGCTCAGTCGGCAAGCTCGATTTCGTCGGTAGTGCACAGCTACGGCGGCGCGGGGTATATTATCCGCAGCGGCGGAAATTACTATGTAACCGTTTCGTGCTACTATGAAAAACCCGACGCCGAGAGCGTTGTGGCAACGCTGAATAAAAAAGGACTGAACTGTTCGGTTGTGACGGTAGAGGCGGGCGACTATGAAATGCGCGGTTCCGCCAAGCGTTACAGTGAAAAGTACAGGAGCAATCTCGAAACGCTTTTGTCGCTTTCGCGGCTCTGCTACGACCTTGCCAACTCGCTCGACGGCTATTCGTGCAGTCAGTCGAATGCAAAGTCGGTGCTCGGCGACGTGAATACGGGGCTTAAAGGGCTTGCGCGCATAAATTCCGCCAACTGCTTCACCAAGGAAATAGACGCTCTTTTAGCCGAATATTCCGACGTTTCCTCGGGCTACGTTTTTTCGTACGACGTACGCAGATTACAGATAGCAATAACCGACTGCATAGCTAATATCAGACTGTATTAAACAATTGACTAAAATTCAAACCTGTGATAAACTTTATAAGTGAAATTACGGAGGTTTGATTATGAGCATTGCCGATAAAATTTTTGTCGATAATATGAACGAAATAATAACGAACGGCGTTTGGGATACGGACAGGCCCGTGCGCCCCAAGTGGGAGGACGGCACGCCAGCGCACACCGTTAAAAAGTTCGGCATAGTCAACCGCTATGACCTGCAAAAGGAGTTTCCCATACTCACAATCCGCCGCACGGCGTTCAAGTACTGCATACACGAGCTTTTGTGGATATGGCAGAAAAAGAGCAACAATATCCACGATTTAAAGCCGCACATCTGGGACCAGTGGGCGGACGAAAACGGAAGTATAGGCAAGGCTTACGGCTATCAGCTTGGCGTCAAGCACAAGTATAAAGAGGGCGAGTTTGACCAGGTTGACAGAGTGCTGTTCGATTTAAAGAACAACCCCGCAAGCCGCAGAATTATGACCAATATCTACAATTTTGCCGACCTGCACGAAATGAATTTATATCCTTGCGCGTATTCTATGACCTTCAACGTTTCGGGCAACACTTTAAACGGTATTTTGAACCAGCGCTCGAACGATATGCTCACGGCAAACAACTGGAACGTCGTGCAGTATGCGGTACTTTTAATAATGCTTGCGCAGGTTTCGGGCTTGCAGGCTGGCGAGCTTGTGCACGTTATCGCCGACGCGCATATTTACGACAGGCACGTGGATATGGTAAAGGAAATAATCGCGCAGCCGCAGTTCGCCGCACCGAAAATCGAGGTCGACCCCGATATAAAAAACTTCTACGATTTCACTGTCGACAGCTTTAACCTTGTCGACTATAAATGCAACGACAAGAAATACAATATTCCGGTAGCGGAATAAGGAGAGGCAGATGAGAGCTATTTTACATGCGGACAAAGAGTGGGGCATAGGCAAGAAAAACGGCCTGATGTTTAAAATCCCCGCGGATATGAAATTTTTCAGGGAAACGACCACGGGCAACGTTGTGGTAATGGGCAGTAACACGCTCAAATCTTTCCCCGGCGGCAACCCATTAAAAGACCGCACGAACATAGTTTTGTACCCCGACGGCGAAGACAGGGACGACTGTAAAATAGTACGCAGCCTTGACGAGCTGTTCGCGGAAATTAAAAAGTACGACGCCGATAAAGTGTTTGTAATAGGCGGCGCAATGCTCTATAAAACGCTGTTGCCTTATTGCGACGAAGTGCTCGTAACTAAGGTGGACGCGGTCGGCGGTGCGGACGCGTACTTTGAAAATCTGGACGAGAACCCGAATTTCACGCTTGTTAAACGTTCTGACGACGTGGAAACCAACGGCTATACCGTAAACTTCTGCACGTACAAAAACAACAATGTCAAACAGTATTAAAATAATAGACGCGCACGCTCACGTCGTGCAGTGCATAGCTGGCTTCACCTCGCGCGGAGAACTCCGTGCGGCGGGCGGCGGCATGGCGGTCTACGCCGACGGAACAAGCTTTAAAATGCTACCCGATTGTATGGGCGAAACGGGCGCCGCGCCCGAGGACCTTTTAAAGGTCATGGACGAAAATTCAATCGAAAAAGCCGTGCTTTTACAGGGGCAGTTTTTCGGTTTTCAGAACGAATACACGGCGCAGGCCGTAAAAAAGTACCCCGACAGATTTGTCGGCGCGGGTTCGTACGACCCGTACTGCGTAAACGTTCAGGCCGTAAAGGACCGCCTTTTTAAACAGCTCGGCTTTAAAATTGTCAAATTCGAGTTGTCGAACGGCTCGGGTTTAATGGCGTATCATCAGCCAATCAATATAAACGGCGAAATTATGCGGAAAGAGTACGCATACGCGTGCGACAACGGACTGACCGTTACCGTAGATATAGGCAGACCGAATAACTGCTGCTGGCAGCCCGAAGCCTTAGCGCAAGCGGCAAAGGATTTTCCGCAGCTTAAATTCGTAATCTGTCACTTGCTCGCGCCGCAAGTCGGCGACAACGAGCTGTTAAAGCAAACCCTGGGCAAGCTCGCTTTGCCCAACGTGTGGTTCGACCTTGCGGCGCTCGCGCTCAACCAAAAGCCCGAAACGTACCCTTACCCGACTGCGGTCAAGCACTTGCAAACCGCCAAAGAGGTGGCGGGCGCAGACAGACTTATGTTCGGTACGGATATGCCGTCCGCGCTCTGCCGCGACACCTGCGCGCACCTTATAAGCTATATAACCGAAAGCGGAGTGTTCACAAACAGCGAGCTTGAAAAGGTTATGTATTCGACCGCGGACAGCGTTTATTTCAAGTAATATAAGTACAGCTTATAGCCACTATAAAAAACAACGATAGCCAAACTGCTGTATAAAATTTGCATAATGACAAAGTTTATAGTATAATTGCGACAAATAAAAGTTCAGGAGAATTATATTATGTCATATGTAGAGCAGGTTTTGGAAAACCTTAAAAAGACCAATCCCAACGAGCCCGAGTTTCATCAGGC
>CAZRJY010000142.1:0-3285 GCA_964600525.1 uncultured Clostridia bacterium | reverse complement strand
TTGTACATCATTCCGTCCATTTCCTCAAAGCTCATAACACCCGAAACGACGTCGCTTCTAATCATAAAGGGCGGTATGCAGTAGGTAAAGCCCTTATCAATCATAAAGTCGCGGGCGTAAGTCAAAACCGCGGAATGCAATCTTGCAATATCTCCCGTGAGATAGTAAAAGCCGTTGCCCGAAGTGCGCCTTGCACTGTCCAAATCTATACCGTCGAGGCTTTCCAGAATATCGAGGTGATAGGGTACTTCGAATGGCTTTTCCTTTGCTTCGAGATACGTGTTCCACTGAACGTTGCAGCTGTCGTCCTTGCCCAAAGGCACGTCGTCGGCGATTATGTTGGGAATAGCGAGCATGTCCTTTTTAAGCTGTTCCTCAACTTTTGCGCACTCGGCTTCGATTGCGGCGACCGCGTCGTTATTTTCCTTGGAAAGCTGTTTAATCTGTTCAGCCTCGTCCTTTTTGCCCTCGCGCATCAAAGCGCCGATTTTTTTGGCGTAATCGTTGCGCTTAGCCCTTCTTTCGTCGCCCTCGCGCTGCAACGCGCGCTTTTTTTCGTCAAGCGACAAAACTTCGTCTACCAAAGGCAGTTTTGCAAGCTGAAATTTCTTTTTTATGTTCTCTCTTACGAGGTCGGGATTGCTCCTTATAAGGTTGATATCAATCATATTTTGACCTGCTCCGATATAAATTGTTAATTATGGAAATATTATACGGCAAAAAAAAGGCAAAAGCAATTAAATTGAGCTTTATTCTATTGAAAAAAAATGCTTAGTGTGATATAATTAATTAGTAGAAATATTTTTGCGCCGAAATTTATTTCGGCTTACAAGGAAAAAATGAGCAAAATTATTTATAGAGGTAAAAAGACCGCCGCCGCGGAACAATCCGCCGACGAGAACGCGGTCGATAAGACAGAGGTTGTCGAAAGCCAAGCGGTTAAAAAGCCCGTAAAGTCCGCCTCCAAACCCGTAGAACAGGCGGTTGAAACGCCAGAGGCTACGGTCGAAAACGACGAGGTCGTTGTCGGGGACACTGCGGAAACCGAACAGCCGAAACAGCCCGTGCGCAAAACGGTGGCGAAAAGAGTACCTAAGCCCAAGGCGGACGAAACGGCTGTTGTAGAAGAGCCTGCGGCCGAGGAAAGCTATGTCCCCTCCGCTATCGAACCCGAAAGCGAAATCGCCGCTACGGCGGACGTTCTTGCCGACGACGGCGCCGTACGTTCCGAAACCGAGTCCGACAAGGGCGAAACGGAAAAGCCCGCGGAAACCTTCGACAAGGCCAAGATAATTAAGTACTTTAAAAATCATCCCAAGATGACAATAAACACCAAGGTTGACAGGTTTACCCCCGATATCAACCGCGGTCTTTCGCCCGAACAGGTTGAAACCCGATTTAAACAGTACTTATTCAACGACACCAACAAGAAGTATTCCAAATCGTACGCAAGTATATTTATAGGCAATATCTGCACGTTCTTTAACCTTTTGTGCCTTATTGCGTTTATATTCCTTCTGCTTGCCGGTATGAAGGGCGTTACAAACTACCTTGTAATAGTTATAACCGCCGCGAACATCGGCATAGGTATTATTCAGGAAATCCGCTCGAAGCTCGCAATCGACAAGCTGTCTATTCTCGCTTCGTCCTCCACTAAGGTGCTACGAGACGGCGAGGTTATAGAAATTCCGACGAGCGAAGTCGTACTCGACGACGTCATTATTATGGAACTCGGCAACCAGGTGCCCGCCGACTGTATTCTTGCGGACGGCAACGTCGAGGTCAACGAAAGCCTTTTGACGGGTGAATCCGTTTCGATTAAAAAGGCCGCGGGCGACGTACTGTACGCGGGCAGCTTTATTGCCAGCGGCAACGGCAAGTGCCGCGTAGACAAGGTCGGTAAGGAAACGTTTATCGAAAAACTGACCGCAAAGGCTAAGAAATACAAGCGTCCCAACTCCGAGCTTATAAACTCGATGCAGATGATAATCAAGGCGGTTTCAATCATAATTTTCCCCATTGCTATCGGCGTTTTCCTCGTTTCGCGCGCGGCAAACGACGTTGCGGGCGTCGAAGTTTCCGCCTGGCTCCTTTCGCTTAAAGACAGCCTTGCATTAGCTAAGACCTGCTCGGTCGTTATAGGTATGATACCTTCGGGTATGCTACTCCTGACGTCGGTTGCACTTGCCGTAGGCGTTGTGCGGCTTTCCAAAAACAACACGCTTGTGCGCGATTTGTACTCTTTGGAAATGCTGGCGCGCGTCAACGTTTTGTGCCTCGACAAGACAGGCACTATAACCGACGGACGAATGAAGGTCAACGACGCGGTAATTCTCAATACCGTCGGCGAATACGCGCTGGGCGATATTATGGGCAGTATGCTTGCCGCTCTGGACGACAACAACCAGACGTCGATTGCGCTGTACAACCATTTCGGGCACAGCGACGCGCTGTCGCCCACGGCGAAAATACCTTTCTCGTCAAAGAGAAAACTTTCCGCGGTTTCGTTTGCGGACGTGGGCACGTTCGTTATGGGCGCTCCCGAATTCGTTTTGAAGCCGCTCCCTCCCAAGGTTGAAAGAATTGTCAAGCAGTACGCTCAGATGGGCTTGCGCGTGATTGTGCTTGCGCACTCGTCCACGCCTATCGTCGGCGACAAACTGCCCTCGATTTTAAAGCCCATCGCGATTATTTCCATTGCCGACAATATCCGCGAGGACGCTATCGAGACCATTAAATGGTTCAAGGATAACGACGTTCAGGTAAAGGTAATTTCGGGCGATAACCCCATTACCGTTTCAGAAGTCGCCAAGCGCGCCGGTATCGACCACGCCGACAAGTTCATTTCTCTCGAAGGTCTGAACGAAAAGGAAGTTGAAAACGTTGCAAATAAGTACACCGTTTTCGGTCGCGTTACCCCCGAGCAAAAGGCGATTTTGGTGCGAACGATTAAGTCGGAGGGCAACACTGTTGCAATGACGGGCGACGGCGTAAACGATATCCTCGCCTTAAAGGAAGCCGACTGTGCTATCTCGGTTGCGTCGGGCAGCGAGGCGGCGCGAAACGTCAGCCACCTTGTTTTAATGGACAACAACTTCGGCAACATGCCCAAGGTCGTCGGCGAGGGCAGGCGCGTTATTAACAACATTAAAAACTCCGCTTCCCTCTACCTTATGAAGACGCTGTTTACAGCTACGCTTGCCGTGCTGTTCATTCTTATGAGAAGCGCGTATCCGTTCACACCGAGCAATATGCTTCTTCTGGAAATGTTCGTCATCGGCGCAC
>CAZRJY010000141.1:0-3315 GCA_964600525.1 uncultured Clostridia bacterium | reverse complement strand
TCGACTACAACCGCGGCGGCGTGCCTTTAATCGAAATAGTTTCCGAGCCCGACATATCCTCGCCCGAGGAAGCGAGGGAGTACGTTGAAAAGTTACAGCTCATAATGCGCTATATCGGCGTGTCGGACTGCAAGATGCAGGAAGGCTCTATGCGTTGCGACGTCAATATTTCGGTAATGGAAGAGGGCGCAACCGAGTTCGGCACGCGTACCGAGATAAAGAATATGAATTCCATATCCTATATCGAAAAGGCTATGGCGTACGAGTACGAACGGCAGATAGAGGTAATCGAGAGCGGCGGCAAGATTGTTCAGGCAACCTTGCGCTACGACGAGCATTCGGGCGAAACCTCGGTTATGCGCACCAAGGAGGACGCGCAGGATTACCGCTATTTCCCCGAGCCCGATATTCTGACGGTGCTCATTCCCGAGGAAAAAGTCGAGGAAATAAGAAAGTCGCTTCCCGAACTGCCCACTGACAAACTGCGCAGATATATTGACGAACTTAAAATCAACCCCGCCACAGCAAAGCTATTATATAAGTACAAGCGCGTTTGCGACTTTGCTGAAAAAGCGTTTGCTTTGGGCGCAGGCGTAAAGAATACGGTAAACCTGATTGTGGGAACGCTGTATTCCAAGCTGGAAACCGAGGAGGACAAGGAAAGGTTTGCGCTTCCCGTTTGCCCTAAGCAGATGGCCGAGCTTGTAAAGCTTGTGGACGGCGGCAAAGTAAACATAACGCTTGCCCAGAAGACGCTTGCGAAAATGGCGGAGGAAGGCAAGCCCGTTTCTGAGTATATTAAGCCCGAGGACGTTGCGGGCGTGGACGAGGGCGAGCTTACCGAAATTTGCAGACAGGCAATCGCGGCAAACCCCAACGCCGTAGCCGACTTCAAGGGCGGCAAGGATAAGGCGATATTCGCGCTGTACGGCTTTGTCAAAAAGGCGACGCAGGGCAAGGCGGACATAAAGAAAGCCGACGAAATTTTAAGAAAACTCATTCAGGGTTAAAAGTATAATAAGCTATGGCGAAAAGCGTAAAGAAAATAATTTTAATATTTGCAATAGCGCTTTCGTGCTTACTCGGCGCGGCAACTCTTTCGGGGTGCTATTATTCCGAAAGATACGTGGGCCCAGTTTACGAGCTCAGCGAGGACGGCGAATATTATTCCGTCGGCTGGGAAGGCAGCGTTAGCCACGTAAGTATTCCCGCCGAACACGAGGGATTGCCCGTCAGAAAAATTATGCCGCGCTCATTCACCGACTGTACGGGACTGCAAAATATAAGCCTGCCCGAAACGATAACCGAAATCGGCGAGTCGGCGTTTAAAGGGTGCAATCGGCTTGAAAAATTCACCGTCGGTAAAAACGTAGAGGTGATAGGCGATTCCGCATTTTCGGGCTGTAATAGGCTGTTTGCCGTGTACAATCTGTCCGACCTTGATATAACCGCGGGTTCGTCCGAAAACGGCGGCGTAGCAAAGTATGCATACGGCGTATTCACCGACTTAAACGACGGATTTCCGCAGGAGTACGGCTTTGTCTATTACGACGGAGGCGACTCCGTAACAATATTGGATTATGCGCAAAGAACGAGCCACCTTGTTTTTCCCGATAAAATAAACGGTAAAAATTACGCCGTTGCCGACTATGCGTTCAGGTGGAAAAATTTCGACTCTATCACGTTCGGCACGGGGCTTACGGAAATCGGGGAAGATGCGTTTTACGATTGTAGTCCCGATAAAATAACTTTTAAAGAGGGCTTGAAAAAGATAGGTAAATCGGCGTTCTGCTGGGCGCACTGTTCAGAGCTAACCATACCCGACAGCGTGGAGGAAATCGGGGACGACGCGTTTTACGGCTCTACAAATTTGCAAACGCTGACGATAGGCAAGGGCGTTAAGTATATAGGCGGAAGCGCTTTTCAGGGCACGTTGTTAAAAACTCTGAACTATAACGCAACCGACTGCAAATTCGGAACTTCCAAGCTGACATATTTGTACGGCGCATTCGAAATCAGATATTCCTGCACGGTAAATATAGGAAAGGACGTTGAGGTCATTCCCGAAAAAGTTTTCAAAAAACCCGACAGCCCCGCGCCCTGGGTTACGTACGATGGGGCAATCGCGTTGAACTTTGAAAATGACGGCGCGCTCGTTTCCATAGGCGAAAGCGCGTTCGAGGGTAATTCGTTTACGGAAATTTCGTTACCCGACAGCTTGGAGGAACTGTCATCAAACGCGTTCAGAAATTGCAAAGCGTTGACAAAAATTCATATCGGCAAGGGGCTGAAAGAGATTAGCGGAAATCCGTTTGTAAACTGTTCCGCTCTGTCCGAAATAGAAATAGACGGCGAAAATGCGGCTTTCACGGTTAACGACGGCTGTCTTATAAAAACCGACGGCGGAGTACTGATTTGCGGTTCGGTCGAGGGGGAAATTCCCGAAGGTACTAAGATAATAGGCGCATACGCGTTCAGCGAAAGCGCGATAACCGAACTGGTTGTGCCCGAGGGCGTTGCGGAAATCTGCGAGTACGCATTTTACAGAAACGTAAACCTTAAAAGCGTCGTTCTGCCGCAGTCGCTGACAAAGTTGGGAAAGAACGCTTTCTATTCCTGCCCGGTGCTCGAATTTGTCGACTTGGGCGGAGTGGAGGAAATAGGTGCCGACGCGTTTACGTTCGATTACGCGCTTACACGGATAGTTATGCACGAAAATCTGCGGATAATCGGCTATGACGCTTTTGCCTATTGCGACTTAACCGAACTGTATATACCGGACAGCGTTACAAGAATTTTCGGCGGCGCATTCCGCAATAACCAAAACCTTACCGAAGTATCGATACCGTCGACCGCAAGGTGGGAATACAAATCGTCGTTCCCCGAAAACTGTACGGTAACGAAAAGAACGAAACAAGACTAAATTAAAATATAATCCGACAAGCGCGGGCGCAAGGAATTTGCGCCCGCGCTTTTTGTCATAATTGAAGGTCTGCGGCAATAAATTATAACACGGCGTAAAGCTATGCACGGAGTGCGGGCGGACATTCGCCAAAACAAGCTATAAATCGACTTTAAAACTTAAAAATCAGAATTATTATTTTGCTAATATAGGTGAGCAACTTGGCAGTAACAGTCAAATTTAAAAGTATAATCGCGTGCCTTCTGACCGCACTTACAATCACGGCGCTTTCGGTGGGCGCGCACTACTCCAACGCGTACGCGGTATGGTTCGGCAACACACCGCGCCTTCTGCCCATTTACTCGGTGGGCAGAGAGGATAAGACCATATCCATATCCTTCGACTGTGCCTGG
>CAZRJY010000140.1:0-3322 GCA_964600525.1 uncultured Clostridia bacterium | reverse complement strand
TCAAATTTAATGTGCTTGATCGAGCCGAAAAGATAAATCCATCTGAAATAGATGATTTAGACTTTTTAAAGTCTAAGGGCATAGTAATTATCGCCAACGTTGCGGGCAACACGCACGAAGACTACGGCAAAATCTGTAAAAAACTCGACGGGCTTGTCGATATGGTTGAGCTCAACATTTCCTGCCCCAACGTGCACGCGGGCGGAATGGCGCTCGGTATCAAGCCGAAAAATATTGAGGAAGTTACCGAACTTGCAAAAAGCAATTTAAAGAAAACGCCTTTGATGGTCAAGCTGTCGCCCAACGTCGAGAGCATTTCAACCAACGCAAGGGCGGCGGAAAGCGGCGGCGCGGACTGCGTGTCGCTTGTGAACACGTTTATGGGAATGGTAATAGACCTCGAAAAGCGCAAGCCCGTAATCGCCAACAACACGGGCGGCGTGTCGGGCGCGGGCATAAAGCCCATTGCGCTTAAAATGGTTTACGAGGCGGCGCACGCGGTAAAAATTCCCGTCGTGGGAATGGGCGGCATAATGACGGGCAGGGACGCTCTGGAATTTATGTGCGCTGGCGCAAAGGCGGTGCAGGTTGGCACGGCAAACTTTGCAGACGCGACCGCTATGCCGAGAATAATTAGGGAAATGAACGACTGGCTTGACAGCCACGGAATTAAAAGCGTAAACGAAATAGTCGACACTTTAAAGCTCAATGGCTAAAATAATGTCAAAATACAAACTGGCGGCGGTTGTTTTAACGCTTTTACTGTTAATTTGTACGTCGTTTTCATTGCGCCCGACGGCGGTTTACGCCACGGACGACGGCGGCAACAGAATAGAGCGCGTTGAAAACTATCTTTCGCGAACGTTCAGCCGCACGCATTTTCCCGCAATGTCGGTTATAATAGTCGACGGCGACGGAGTGCTTTTTGCAAAAAATTACGGCAAGTGCAAAAGTTCGGACACACCGTTTGTGCTCGGTTCGGTAAGCAAATCTTTCACGGCGCTGTGCATAATGCAGCTTGTCGAAGAGGGTAAATTAGATTTAAACGCGAATATTTCCGGGTATCTGCCGCGTGCAAAATACGGCGGCAGGATAACCGTATTACAGCTTTTAAACCATACGAGCGGTCTGGGCGAACACGATACCCTTAAAAATTATAAAATAAGAGGTGCGCAGGGAAAGCACGTTTACGCAAACGTAAATTATTCTCTGCTCGGCAAAATTATAGAGAGCGTTTCGGGAAAAGATTATATAACGTACGTCACCGAACGCGTTTTCGGGCCGCTGGGTATGACAAAATCGGCCGCCGCGTACCCAGATAGCGTAAAAAACGGACTGATTGACGGCTATACAAATTATTTCGGTATTAACGTAAAATCCAAACCGCATTATCCGAAAACCGACGGCGACTGGATAACTACGGCGGCGGGCTATCTGTCCTCGTCGGCAAACGATTTGGGCAGATATCTGCAAATGTATCTGAACGGCGGGAAATACACGGGAGGCGAAGTGCTGTCGGAAAGCGGCGTAAGCGCTATGTTTTCGAAGGGCGTTAAGGTGGACGCGGCTATTCCATACGAATACTGTCTCGGCTGGACGAAGACAGGCGAGCCTATGGGCGAGACGGTTATGCGGCACAGCGGACTTGTGGAAACGGGAATGTCTTGTGTTTACGTTCTGCCCGAAAGCGGCCTGGGCGTTGCCGTTTTAGTCAATTCGAACGACTATTTTGTCGGCAAAGATTTTATGGACAGGCTCGATTGGAGTATTCCGATGCTCATTACCGGTATGCAACCCAACGAAATAGGCGCAAACGAATATGCAACCGCGCACGCACTCTACGATTTGGCATATATTGCTGTTTTAGCCGTTTCGGTTCTGCCGCTTTGCTTTATCGCATTCTGGTTAAAGAGGGCAGGGAAAGCAAAACCCGCTTTGCTTATTGCAGTCGAAAGTTTTGTACACGCGGTTCTGCCGTCGTTTATTCTCGCATTGCCGCCGCTCTTTTTC
The DNA here is from genome assembly GCA_964600525.1 of uncultured Clostridia bacterium. Taxonomy (GTDB): domain Bacteria; phylum Bacillota; class Clostridia; order Christensenellales; family Borkfalkiaceae; genus Coproplasma. Next base: position 1,312 of record CAZRJY010000140.1, on the reverse strand, counting down.
AAAACTCCTTTATGGGTAGTCGCGGCGTTCGTGCCCGACATGTTTATTACGATTATAATTTCGTCGGTTTTACTGTATGCGACGGGATTGGCTAAAATCGTTTTGTTCATATTAAAAAATAAAAAAATCAAAGAGGAAAAATAATGGAACTTACATACAAACAGCAGTTTATTAAATTCATGGTAGACAACGGCGTATTGAAATTCGGCGAATTTACGCTTAAAAGCGGCAGAAAAGCGCCTTATTTTATAAATACCGGCAACTATAAAACGGGCAGTCAGCTCGCGCGCCTCGGCAAATATTACGCGGCTTGCATTCAGCAGAACGGTTTAAAGGCGGAAACGCTGGTAGGTCCCGCATACAAGGGAATACCCCTTGCGGTAACAACCGCGGTTTCGCTTGCCAACGATTACGGCGTAGACCTCAATTACTGCTTCGACCGTAAAGAGGTTAAAGACCACGGCGAGGGCGGACTTTTCGTAGGTAAGCAGCTCGTCGACGGCGAAAAGGTGATTTTAATCGAGGACGTTATGACCTCGGGCAAGGCTCTCCGCGAAATGCTTCCTAAGCTCAAAGCGGCGGCGAACGTGGAAATCGCGGGCATGATAATTTCCGTAGACCGTATGGAAAAGGGGCTTGAAAGTCAGCTTTCCGCAGTGCAGGAAGTGTATAAGGAATTCGGCGTAAAGGTTTATTCGATTGTCAATATGACCGACATCATCGAGGCAATCGAACTGGGAATTATCGAGGGAAAAGAGTACCTTTCGAAAATGAAGGAATACCGCGCAACTTACGGCGTGGAATAAGAAATCAGAAGGCTGCGAACACGTAGCCTTTTTTCTTATAATATTGAATAACGCTTTTAAGTGCGTCGGCGGTGGGCGTTTTATCGGTGGTGTCGTGCGCAAGCAAAACTATGTGAGCGCGGTTGGCGGGAGTGTCTATCGCCGCTTTTAAAAGGTCGGCGGGGGCGGGGTTGACGAGCTCAGCGTCGCGCATGGAAGCGTTCCAGTCGACGTACCGCATACCGTGCGAGGTAACCGCGTCGATAAACTCTTTTTTAATACAAAAACTGCCCCCGGGGAAGCGGTATACGTCGGAAAAACTGCCCGTGATTTCTTTTATAAGACGGTTGCAGCGGTCGATATCGTTTAAGAGATTTTCGGCCGAAGAATAGATGTCCTTGTAAACGTGCGAATAGGAGTGCACTGCAACCGTGTGCCCCTCGGCATATTCGCGCTCGATAAGATACTTTCTGCGTTCCGCCATTTTGCCGACGATAAAAAAGGTGGCTTTAACGTTTTCCTCTTTT
>CAZRJY010000139.1:0-3389 GCA_964600525.1 uncultured Clostridia bacterium | reverse complement strand
CCCGATCTTTCATTTCGCTCATCGAAGTAATAACTAAACTTACGCTGTTCCCAAGTTATAAAATGAAAAAGAACCACAATGTTGTGGTCCTTTTTATAAATAAAGCACAATTTAATTAATTTTTTAGTTGTTTATACCTCAAAACCATCCGCAAGAATGAATTTTCGTAAAATGGCATCAATTTTCATTGAAAGCTTAAACGTCGGAACAGATTGCCCCTCGGTCGCTTCAAAATAATGTTTCGCTACTTCTTTATCAACCGTTTCAACTAAAGCATTAAACCGTCCGTATTCGTTAATATTACTTTCAGTAACATGTAATGCCATGATTGCTCTTAGTTTTTCCTCATCGACTCCAAGAGCAACAGCAAAACGATGGATTTGGTCGTTCTTTGCATTTACTTGGTATTCAGCTATATAATCTTGAAGCGTTTTGCCTGCCTCAATTTTTGCATCACCCCGCTCTACATCTCTTAAAAAGATATTAGCATATTTCTGCTCTTCCTGCGACAGCGAAGCAAATGTTTTATGTAATTCATTCAGCGTCTGCTCTATTACTTCAGCCGGCGCATCAGATTGCAACGCTTTTAAATACTTTTCAAATCGGGAATTCATGTATTCGGCATCAATGACTCCCGTATTGATCTCGGTTATATAACCCTCTATCTCGAACGGCGCATCATCACCTGGGGTAATCGAACAGGAAAGCTCTTTATAACGTTGTAATAATGTGAGATATGTCCTCTCATCAAATTCGAGAACTACGGTAACCGCTTCGCCGTCATCATGTTTGAAATGGTATTCGCTTTTATTCCATACAAACCCTTGCACCTTTGCTGCTACAAGATATGCATTGAGTATCTTGAACAATAAGGCAAATTTTGCTTTCCCCTCTTTTGTATCAGGTAGTCGTTCAAAATTTGCTATTCCCTCCGCTGCATACAAATCGTGAATATCTTGGTATACCACGTTCATTGAATTCAAATTGCTTTCAAGCCTATCGGCAAACAATCCCAAAGGTTTATCGCCCGAATAGAGTTTAACGGCGCTATCGATATTGCGCTTCATTGTATGCGGTTTGCGGTAGTACCGTATTGTTCCAAACGGTTTATCTGCTCCAAACAAGCGATTGGTTCGAGAAAAGGCTTGAATAATGTTTTCATACCGTAACAGCTTATCAAGATAAAGGGTATTTACCCACTTAGAGTCAAACCCCGTCAACATTTGATCTACAACAATAAGCAAATCAATTTGCTGGTCAGGAGTACGTTCAATCCCCATATATGCCTTTTTATGTGCCAATCTGAGCGATACGTCTTTCTTGAATTTTTGATAAGTAGATATACTAAATTTTTGTTCGTACTGCTTATTATAATCTTCAAGCATCTCCACAACGGCATCTTCTTTGAAAACTGCGCCTTCGTTATTGTCGATATTCTGATCGAACAATGCAGTAATTTTTAATTCCGTTCCTTTTGATTTGAAAAGTCTATAATACTCAATCGCTTCGGGGATGCTGCTGGTTGCAAATATTGCATGGAATTTACCGTCACGACTCAATGTTTGCCAACCATCAATAATGTCCTTAACAACCTGCTCTCTGTGTTCAACTCTGTCATATTGCGACCAGCCAAGAAAGTCCTCTATTCCCCTTACGTAACTCCCTGTATCGTCGTAATAACCAGCCATTGGAACTTCATGTGAATTCATATAGCGATAATATATTTTGCTCTTATGTGGGTTGATAAGGGCTTCTTGCACGCTCTTTGCTCTGGCTTGCTCTAATGCAACCGCCTGCCGCAAATCCTTGTCTTTATAAGTGCATACCATGTACGGATCAAAGCCAAGTACGTTTTTGTCGCGTATGCCATCGGCAATACTATAGCGGTGCAATTCATCCCCGAAGACGGTTGCAGTCGTACTCATGTTTCTTTGGTTCTCATCGTGAATAGGCGTACCTGTAAATCCAAAGAAAATCGCTGACGGAAATGTGTTTTTGATTGTGCTGAGCATCTCACCAAATGTAGAGCGGTGACATTCATCGACAATGAACACAAGACGCTTATCTTTTATAGTCGCTATGTCTTTATCATTAACCGAGCCGTCTGCTTTGATATTACTCATCTTTTGAATTGATGTAACTATTAATGTGTTTGCAGGGTCTGAACTCTTTAATTTAGATATAAGAACTTCCGTACTTTCCGTAGCTTGAACGGCATCCGCATCGTCTGCAAAACCTCTATATTCGAGGAGTGATTGCGTTCCAAGCTCTATTCTGTCCATTAAGAATATAACCTTGTCCGCATCCTTTGAATTCGCAATAAGCTGGGCTGATTTGAATGAGGTCATTGTTTTGCCAGACCCCGTAGTATGCCATATATAACCGCCGTAAACGTTTTTTTCGCTCCATTTTGTTTTGGACACTTTATCCGAGATTGCACTCGCCGCATAATATTGGTAACTCCGCATTACCTTCAGTATCCCGTCAGTATCATCGGCGACAGTATAAAATCCTATCATTTGGTGAGCCATAGGAATAGACAGCAAACTAGATGCTATACTCTGCCAATCTTTAACGAGCTCGTTGTTAAAGTTCGCCCAATGAAAATAGTAATCTTTATTGAATTTTCCGTCTGGACCAGGGTTGGCAAAGTATACAGTATCTTCGGGATTCATTGCAACAAAAATCTGTACTAAAGAGAACAGCCCCGTGAATATACCTTCATGAGCATACTTTTCTATTTGATTGCAAGCTTGGCTAACGGGTACGCCGCTGCGCTTTAATTCAATATGTATTACGGGCATCCCGTTGATGAGCAACATCATATCGCCACGCCTGTCATTCAGCAAAGCAGACTTGGTAGGGAACTGAGGTTGCTCGGCAATTTGGTATCGGCTACGCCCGGCAGCAATTTCCTGTCTATCGTAAATTGTAAGGCTTACTTCTTTACCAAAATGAATTTTATCATCTGGATTATCACGCTTAATATGTATGGTTTTACCATTGATAAATCCATTTAGTTTTAAGGGGGTTCGTAGTGTCCGAATCTGCTCAACAATCTGATCCATTTCCGTCTCGGTCAACGGATAATCGTTTAAACGGTCGATGCCTCGATTGTTTTCGAAAAGAATATCAGCCCAATTTTGTAGTAGCTCTTTCTCCGTTTTGTTCTTCAAAACGGTCTTCTCCCAACCCTTTTCAAAAAGCTGCTTTATAAGTGCACTCTCAAATTCAAGTTCACTACTAAAACTCATAATTTTTACACCTCCTTTTTAGCTTACACAAACATCTTTTCCAGCAATGCAGACTTGATATTTTTGAGCTTTTCAAGCTGTTGCTGATGAAGGGTGATAAGGTTGTCTAAATTCACAAACAAAGAAGCAATTTTA
>CAZRJY010000138.1:0-3412 GCA_964600525.1 uncultured Clostridia bacterium | reverse complement strand
CGTACACCACCGACACGGGCGTTCTGTCGCAGTATATCGGCTATACCGTTTCGGCGTACGACACGAGCTATATCAAGGAGTTCGAGTATGCGGCTAAGGAAGCCGTGAAAGAGGGCGTGGGCACGTTCAAGGTCTGCGCGGGCGACTACGGCTGGCACCTTATCTACGTTACCGAAACGTTCGATATAAAGGGCGGCGCCGTATACAATCCCGATTTCTCGGTTGATAACGTAAAGAGAGAGGGCACCTTCGAAAACCGTTTCTACAACTGGAAAAAGGACGCCGAGCTTGCAAACGAGGTCAGCTTGAAGCAGAGCGCGGTATTAAAAGAATATAACAATGAAAAGTCTGTAAAGGTTTACAGCGGGGTATATAAGGATTTGACAAAATAAATGCAGTGGTGGCAAGCGCTGGTTTTAGGCTTAACACAAGGATTAACTGAATTTTTACCCGTTTCGTCAAGCGGACACCTGACGTTTTTACAGAGGGTGCTCGGCATCGACATCGGCGGAGCGGAGCTTTTCTTTAACATAATATTGCACCTCGGCACTCTTGTGGCGGTGTGCATTATTTTTTGGCGTGATATTCTCGACCTGTTTAAAAAGCCGTTCAAAACGCTTTGATATCTGGTAGTTGCAACCGTACCCGCGGCGCTCGCGGGACTGCTTTTAGACGACGTTATCGAAGCGCATTTTATGGGCGGCAAATACGTAGGGGTAGTGCTTGCGGTATTCTTTACGTTCACGGCGGCTGTGCTGTTTGCAACCGAAGTGTTTGCAAAGCGCCGAAAGAGGGAATTGCCCCTTTGCTGGCGCACAACGCTTCCTATGGGCTTTGCGCAAGCCGTTGCAATTTTGCCCGGGGTTTCGCGCAGCGGTTCGACGATTGCGGCAGGCACGTTCGCGGGAGGCACGGCGGAGGACGTTTCGAGGTTCTCGTTCTTAATGTCAATTCCCGTAATTTTGGGAAGCTTTGCAGTCGAGCTCATAAAGGGCATAATCGACAAAGAGCAGGGCTTTGCCTATTCGTTCGAGGTTGCGGGGCCGCAGTTCGGCTGGTGCATAGCGATAGGACTTATTGTTTCGACAATAGCCGGACTGTTTGCGATTAAAGTTATGCTTGCGGCAATAAAAAAGGCAAACTACAAATGGTTTTCGGTCTATTTGGTACTGCTTGCAATAACCTGCGTGGTTTTGCAGTGCACAGGCAATTTCGCATAAATAAATTAAGCGTCGCATTAAGGCGGCGCTTTTTTTCTGTAAATTTGACGGAAATACTGTAAAAATTACAGCCAAAACGCATTGAACGCGTACGGCGTGAAATGGTATAATTTGGTTGAGTAAAAGAAAAAAGGAAGCAATATATGCAGGAAATTTTACAGGTAAAAAATCTTACCAAAACCTTTAAGCTTTCGCGCAAACAGCGAAAGTTAGAGGGCGGCATTACGGTAAAGACGGCTGTCGACAATTTGTCGTTTACGGCTTACAAGGGCGAAATATTCGGGCTTTTGGGTCCGAACGGCGCGGGCAAAACGACAACCTTGCGTATGCTTGCAACGCTGATAAAGCCCGACAGCGGCGACGCGGTAATAGACGGCGCGAGCATAGTTTCGGACCCCTACGGAGTGCGCTCGAAGATAGGCTTTCTGACAAGCGAGTTAAAACTCGAAGACTTTTTCACGCCCAACTATCTGTACGGCTACTTTTCGCAATTGTATAACATACCTGCGGAAATTGCCGAACAGCGCAAAAACAAAATGTTCGCAAGCTTCGGCATAGACAAGTTTGCCGAGGTCAAGGTTGCCAATCTTTCCACGGGTATGAAGCAGAAGCTTTCGCTTGTCATATCGCTTGTCAACGACCCCGACTTCATCATTTTCGACGAGCCGACCAACGGTCTCGACGTGCTGACGGCGAAAACGGTTACGGACTATCTTTTAACGCTGCGCGACGAGGGTAAGACCGTAATACTTTCCACGCACATATTCAGTCTGATTGAGAGGCTGTGCGACAGAGTGGGCGTAATAATCGACGGACGGCTTGTCGCTTTGGATACGCTTGAAAATCTGACTGCGGAAAAGAATTTGGAGGACAAGTTTTTCGACCTCTATAAGAGCGTGAAGGGGGAACAGCTATGAAAACGGTATTTACCATAATAAAAAAGGAGTTCGCCCGCTTTTTCAAGGACACGCGCCTTTGGATAACCGCGCTCATTCTGCCCGGACTTTTAATATTTACGCTATACAGCATTATGGGTGCGATAATTAACAAAGAGACGCAAAAGAACGTCGAAGCAACGTGTGCGGTTTACGTAGAGAATATGCCCGACAGTCAGTCGGCGGCGTTTTCGGCGGTATACGATTTAAAGCAATTCGAAACGCGCGAAGCCGCAAACGCCGCCTTAAAAGACGGCAAACTCGATTTGATAATAGTTTTCCCGACGGAAGGAGTGCAGTCGAAAATCAATATTTACGTCAACTCGGCGGAAACAAAATCGCAGGTTGCGTACGAAATTGCGGTGGCGCTGGTTGCCAATTACGATATGACCGACCTCGCCGACGAACAGAGCGTGGCAAGAACGGTGCTTTCCACAGTGGTGCCGATGGTGCTGTTAATGCTTTTGTTCAGCGGCTGTATGGCGGTTGCGCCCGAATCGATTGCCGGCGAGAAAGAGAGGGGCACGATAGCAACTCTTTTGGTAACTCCCGTCAGGCGCAGCGTGATTGCGGTGGGCAAGATTTCCGCGCTTAGCGTAATCGCGCTTTTAAGCGGACTATCCAGCGCGCTGGGTATGCTGTTATCCCTGCCGAAGCTTGCAGGCGCGGCTGGCGGCGGCATAAGCTTTTCTATGTACGGCTTCGGCGACTATGCGGCGGTGCTCGGAGTTATACTTTCAACCGTGCTGATATTAGTTGCCGTAATATCCATAGTGTCGGCTTATGCAAAGAGCGTAAAGGAAGCCAACGGACTTGTAGTGCCGATAATGATTTTGGTTATGCTGTGCGGAGTATTCAGTATGTTTGCGGCGTCGGTTGCCTCGATTGGTCTGTACTTTATACCCGTGTTCAACAGCGCGCTTGTAATCTCGACCGTGCTTTCGGGCTCGGTGAGCGCGGCCGGAATAGCAATAACAGTCTGCGTAAATATAGCGTTTGCGGCGCTGTTGGTGTTCGTGTTAACCCAGATGTTCAAGAGCGAAAGGATAATGTTCAATAAATAAAATAAAAGCGGCTGAGCTTAAAAAGCTCAGCCGCTTAAACTTATCCGAAAAAACCGTGCAGCCCCTTTTGCCAACCGTAGCCGAAGCGTAACCCATACAGGTAGCTACTGCAAAGCAACCCTATGGCACACCCCCCTAACCGTTTAGTGCTGCTGTATCCCTACCCTGACACGGTTCGCGGCGAGAAGTTGCA
>CAZRJY010000137.1:0-3414 GCA_964600525.1 uncultured Clostridia bacterium | reverse complement strand
TCAACTAACTTACTCATCTGACTTGTCCTCCATAAACCAAGTATTCTTGCGGCAATTTTTCCGTAGCGGAATACCCGAAGTCTTTAAATTTTTCTTTATTTTTTTGCGATTGCTTTTCTATCTTAGCAAACGCAATTTAAAAAAGCAACTGTTTTTACGGGGTGTATCGCAATTTTCACAATTAATTTTTCCACCCTCTATATATACATATTATATATAGTACCCTTAATAAAACGCGTTTTCTATGTGGTTCACGCCCTCTTTGGTCACCTCGATAATATCGAAACGCACGGTGCAGTCGATTTCACGGTCGGTAAAATAGTAGCGCACGCAGTTTTTATAACGCTGTCGGCGCCTATTGTCCACCGCCTCGTTGGGCGCGCCGAATAAGTCGCTCGTGCGCGTTTTAACCTCAACGAACGCAATAACGCCGCCCAATTGCGCGATTATATCCACCTCGCCGAAAGGGCACCTGAAATTGCGCTTTAAAATTTCGTAGCCCTGCTTTTTAAGGTAGCCCGCCGCCTTGCTCTCGCCCCAAAAACCGAGTTTTCTTTTCTCGCCGTTTATTGCCATCTCTTTGTAAAACTCCTGCGGTGAACGGGGGTCAGACCGTGCGCGGCTATTGCTTCGATATGCTTTTTCGAGCCGTACCCGACGTTGCTTTCGAAGCCGTACTGCGGATAGGTTTGCGCCAAATCGTGCATAATTTTATCTCTGTACACCTTGGCTACAATCGACGCCGCACCTATGGAGTAGCTCAGCGCGTCGCCCTTTACTATCGAGCGCTGCGGAACGGAAATATCAAGCGTCATATTGCCGTCGGTAAGCACGAAATCGGGCGCGATATCAAGCCCCTCTACCGCGTTTTTCATACACAGCCTTGTCGCCTGCAAAATGTTAATTTCGTCTATAATTTGCGGTTCAACGCGGCATATATGGCAGGCAATCGCCTTTTCGAGTATTTTTTCGCTCAAAATTTCGCGCTTTTTTGCGGTCAGTTTTTTGCTGTCGTCAACACCCTCTATAATATCGTCCAAAGGCATAATAACCGCCGCGCACACCACGGGACCGGCAAGCGGACCCCTGCCCACTTCGTCAACTCCGCAGATATATTTACAGCCCTTTTCAAGTAGCTCTCTTTCGTAAACAAGCTTGTCCATAACTAAAACTTAAAGTCCTTGCAGTCGCTCAAACCGTCCAGCGTAACCCTGCCCAAACGCCCCTTGCGGAAGTCGTCGATTACCGCCTTTTCGCCGCGCTCGTAATCGTAGTCGTTGCCGCGCAAAACAAAGCCGCGGCGCGCGCATACCTTGTCAAGCATTTCCAAAGGAGTAATTTCGCCCTCGCTCTGCGCGCCCTCGCCTATGCCGTACCTTTCCGCCAACGCCTGCGGATACTTTTCCTTCATTTCCGCAAGCAGTGCAAGCGCGATATCGTCCAAATCAAGAATATCGTCGTTCAAACTGCCCACGTACGCAAGCCTTATGGCAAGCGACTGGTTGACGAACGACGGCGGCGTGGTGCCCGGCGTATCCAGAAGCTCGTAGCCGTCAAGCCTAATCCACTGCTTGCCGCGCGTTACGCCGGCCTTGTTGCCCGTCTGGGCGCGCGCGTTGCCCGCAAGCAGATTTATGACCGTGCTCTTGCCCGTGTTGGGCACTCCGCACACCATAAAGCGGAAGGTCTGTGTGTAGCCCTTCTGCGCGTTCTTTGCGCGCTTTTCGGCAACTAAGGCGGTCACCGCTTCGGTTATGGCGCGGCGCGAACGGCTGTCGACGGCGTTTATGCGCACGCACTGACTGCCGCTTTCGCGGATAAATTTAACGAACGCGTCCGCCTTTTGGTCGGCAAGGTCGCCCTTATTTAAAACGTATAAAACGGGCTTTGCGCCGAACATTTTTTTAAGCGCGGGATTGAACGACGAGGCGGGACAGCGCGCGTCGAGCACGTAAATAATGCCGTCGCACACGGCGACGTTGTCCTCCATCATTCTCATTGCCTTGGTCATATGACCGGGGAACCATTGCAGGTTGCGCATTAAATCACCTCGTATTACTTCAAAAGGTCGGGGCGGCGCTCGCGCGTGAGCTTTTCGCTCTGAGCCCTGCGCCACTTGTCTATTTCCGCGTGATTGCCCGAAAGCAGTACCTCGGGAACGGAAACGCCCTTATATACCGCGGGGCGGGTGTACTGCGGATATTCCAAAAGTCCGTCCGAAAAGCTTTCGTCCACAAGCGAGCCCGCGGCAAGCACGCCGTCAACGTACCTTGCCACGCAGTCGCAGATGACCATTGCGGGCAGTTCGCCGCCCGTTAAAACGTAGTCGCCTATCGAGATTTCGCAGTCGAAGTACATATCCAGAACGCGCTGGTCCACACCCTCGTAATGTCCGCACAGAATGACAATGTGCTCCCTTTCGGCAAGCCTGCACGCGGTCTGCTGGGTAAACCTACCGCCCCTCGGCGAGGTGTAAATCCTCAGCGCCTTATGCTCGGGGTCGACAGCCTCTACCGCGCTTCCAATCGGCTGGGGGAGCATAACCATGCCCGCGCCGCCGCCGAATGGATAATCGTCGCACTTCAAGTGCTTATCCGACGAGTAGTCGCGGATATTAACTATCTCTATTTCAATCTTGCCGCTTTTTTCAGCGCGCCCTATTATACTCTCTTTCAGGGGCGCGAACATTTCGGGAAAGAGCGTTAAAATGGTCATTTTCATAGCGCGACTTCCTTAATTCTCGACGCGCTGACCGTCACTTTGCGGGCAGCCGTGTCGATATCAGAAATCAACCCCTCCACCGCGGGGAAGGTCAAAGTTTTGCCGTCGGGGGTTTTTAATTCGTAAATATCCGTGCGTGCGGGCGTTATGCTTTCCACCTCGCCGTAGATTTTGCCGTTGTCGTCCACGACCGTACACCCTATAATATCCGCGATATAATAGGTATTTTCGGGGAGGGCGGGCGCGTCCGAACGCGCAACCGTAATTTCCTGTCCGCGCAGAAGTTCCGCGGCGTTTCTGTCGGCAATTCCGCTTAAAGTTACAAACGCGCAGTTGCCGCTCTGGGGGCGCACTTTAAGCATTTTATAGGCATTGCCCCCCACATATACCTTATCGAACGCCTTTAAATCGGCAGGTTCGTCGGTCATTGTAAGCACTTTTACCTCGCCGCGTATGCCCTGCGGCTTGACTATTGTAGCTATTGTAAGATAATCGGTCATTGATAGTTATTTCCTGTTTATTTCCCGAACGGTCGAGGAATAAAGAAAAAAGGCGGTTAAGCCTTTTCCTTTATTTCTATAAAATACTTCTTTTCTTCTCTCGGAGTATACGCGTTTACGAGCGTACGCATAGCCTTTGCGATTTTGCCCTGCTTGCCTATAACTTTGCCCATATCCGAAGGGTCTAAGAGCA
>CAZRJY010000136.1:0-3430 GCA_964600525.1 uncultured Clostridia bacterium | reverse complement strand
CTCCGCCGCAAGATAAGACGACGGCAAATCGAACCCGACGGTTATTATGCGCCCCACGCCTCCGTCCCCACACTTTTTTATAAGCGCGTCAAGGTCGCCGTAATTTTTCTTGTCGAGATGACAGTGAACGTCGATATACATTATGACAAAATACTTCCGTCGGGCAAATCCTTCTCGGGCGAAACAACCGAAAGCGTGCCGTCGGGCGCTTCGGCGCAGACAATCATGCCCTCGCTTAATATGCCCTTCATCTCTCTCGGCGGCAGATTGGTTACGACTATAACTTTTTTGCCTACCATCTCTTCGGGAGTGTAATGCTTTGCAATGCCGCTTAAAATGGAAAGCGTTCTGTTTCCCACCTTAACCGTTTCGTGTAAAAGCTTGCTCTTTTTAACCGCCTCGCACGCGGTGACAAGACCTACCTGCATACGCACCTTGGCAAAGTCGTCAATAGTGATTTCGGGCACCTTCTCCTCCTCGGTTTCGGGTGCATTCTCCGCAATCTGAGCGGCGGCTATTTTTTCCACTTTATCCTTGATATCCTCGTAATTTACGCGCTCGAACAGCGTTTTAGGCTCGTTAGTTACGGCATATTCGGGGGTTAATCCGAATTTTGCCAGTTTTTCGTACTCTCTTTCCGCGCCGCCTATTTCCGCTAAAATATCCGCGCAGGTTGCGGGCATAAACGGCTTTAACAGATTTGCCGCAATTGCAATCGCTTCCAAAAGGTTGTACATAACCTGCTCTAAGCGGGGCTTGTTAGCCTCGTCCTTTGCAAGTACCCAGGGCGCGGTTTCGTCGATATATTTGTTCGCGCGGCGAAGCAGCGTCCATATCTCGTCAAGCGCGTCGGCGATTTTGTACTCGTCCATTTTATGCGCAACCTTCGCCGCCGTATCGATAGCAACCGCTTTGAGGTCGGCGTCGAACTCGCCCTCCGTCCCTATATTTTTGACCTTGCCGTCAAAGTACTTGTTGGTCATCGAAACGGTGCGCTTTACAAGGTTGCCCAAAACGTTTGCAAGGTCGGAATTTATCCGCTCGCACATGAGCTCCCAGGTGATAATGCCGTCGGAATTGTAGGGCATTTCGTGCAGAACAAAGTAACGGACCGCGTCCACTCCGAACACCGAAGCAAGGTCGTCGGCGTACATTACGTTGCCCTTGGACTTGGACATCTTGTCGCCGCCCTGCAACAGCCAGGTGTGCCCGAAAACCGTCCTGGGCAGAGGCTCGCCCAGCGACATTAAGAATATAGGCCAGTAAATGGTATGGAACCTTATAATGTCTTTGCCCACGACGTGCACGTCGGCTGGCCAGAAATCTTTGTACTTTTGCGAGGGGTTGTCCACGTCGTAGCCAAGCCCCGTGATATAGTTGGTAAGCGCGTCAAGCCAGACGTACACAACGTGGCGGCTGTCGAAGTCGACGGGTATACCCCACTTGAACGACGTGCGCGATACGCACAAGTCCTGCAACTTGGTTTTCAACGTGCCGTTTTCCGCCGCCGCTAAAATTTCGGCGTCGCTCTTGCCCACAAACTCGTCGGCTAAAAGGAAGTTGTTCATCATCTCGTTCTTCCTTGCGGCTGGCTGAATAAACTCGGGGTGCGTCAAAATATGCTTAACAAGTCTGTCTGCGTACTTGCCCATTTTAAAGAAGTACGCCTCCTCTTTTGCGGGCTTAACCTCTCTGCCGCAGTCGGGGCACTTGCCGTCCACAAGCTGGCTCTCCGTCCAGAAGCTCTCGCACGGGGTGCAGTACAGCCCCTCGTAAGAGGACTTGTAAATATCGCCCTTGTCGTAGAACTTCTTGAAAATTTTCGCAACCTGCCTCTCGTGGTCGGCGTCGGTCGTGCGGATAAACTTGTCGTAGGATACGCCCATCAAATCCCAAATGGATTTAATCGTACCCGCAACGCCGTCTACGAACTGCTTGGGAGTAACGCCCTTGTCGGCGGCTTTAAGCTCTACCTTCTGACCGTGCTCGTCAGTACCCGTCTGATACAGAACGTTGAAGCCCTGCATCTTTTTAAAGCGCGAAATAGCGTCGCAAAGAATAATTTCGTAGGTGTTGCCGATATGCGGCTTGCCCGACGTGTAGGTTATTGCAGATGTGATGTAATAATTTTTCATATCCAAAATTATAACGCAACTTAATAGAAAAGTAAATTGATTTAAAGAATAATCGCGCGCGCACGAAAATATTATTAGTTTATGAACGTTATTTTTACGGCGATATTCCTGCTGTCGGCTACGGTTATGCTGATAACCGCGCCGGCCGACTTTCTGCCTGCCATGCTCGGCGGCGGACTTAACGCGGCAAAGTGCTGTTTAACGCTGTTTTGCATTTACGCCGTGTGGATGGGCTTATCCGCCGTTGCCGAGGACGCGCGATTAACTCAAAAGGCGGCAAAATTACTGTCCAAGCCGTGCGGAAAACTGTTCAAAACGCAAAACCCCGCCGCGCTCGAAAACATAACGATGAACGTTGCGTGCAACCTTTTGGGCATTGGCGGCGCGGCAACCCCCTATGCTGTCAAGGCGGTCGACGCTCTCGAAAAGGACGGCAACACGTTTGCGCAGAACCTGCTGTTCATAATAAACGCAACCTCCATTCAGCTTATCCCCACAACGGTAATCGCTCTCCGCGCCGCCGCGGGCAGCGTTGCCGCACACGACATTGCTCTGCCCTCTCTGATTGCAACCGCGGTTTCAACCTTAGTAGGGGCAACGACGTATATTTTACTTTCAAAGCTCAAACCCATAACTTTTAAAGGGCGGAAAAAATGCAGTACGTAATCCCCGCAATCTTTATAGCGGTGCTCACTGCGGCGGTAATAAAACGCGTGAACGTGTTTTCGTCCTTTTCGCGCGGAGCGGGCGAGGCGGTGCGGTTTGTATTTTCGCTTCTGCCCCTATTGGCGTGCACGTTCATAATGTGCGAACTGTTCGAGCGCTCGCACCTTTCCGACGCGCTTTCGAAATTTCTCGCGCCCGCGTTTTCCGTTCTCGGCGTACCTTCCGAGCTTTCCAAGCTGATACTTATAAAGCCCTTTTCGGGAAGCGGCTCTCTTGCATATCTTTCGCAGATAATTTCGGAACACGGAGCGGACAGCTATATAGCGCGGTGCGCATGCGTATTGTACGGTTCGAGTGAAACCGTATTTTACATATCCGTTGTATATTTTGCTAAGTGCGCGAATAAACGGCGGCTTTTGCCGATAGTTATAATTTTGTTTGCAACTTTCATTTCAACAATTACAGCCTGCCTTTTATGCCGAATAATGTAAACTTATCCCAACTATAAGAAATAATTATTGTTCAAAGTGAAAAATTGATAAAAAGTAACAAAAAATGTTGTTAAATAATAAATTTAATTTTCACAAAAAAATTTTTATAATTATTTTACTTTATGCACTTATGCAAGT
>CAZRJY010000135.1:0-3438 GCA_964600525.1 uncultured Clostridia bacterium | reverse complement strand
AAATCAAGCAGGATATGTGCTCGGAAAAAGTTATGGACAGACTGCTGTGCGGCGATGTCGGATACGGCAAAACCGAGGTGGCACTGCGCGCCATATATCTGTGCGTTTTAGGCGGCAAGCAGGCGGCTTTGATGTGCCCGAGCACCATACTTTCCGAACAGCATTACCAGACGGCGTGCGAAAGGTTTAAAGAGTTCGGCGTGCGCGTGGAAAAGCTCAACCGATTTAAAACTCCCAAACAGCAGGAGCAGACTTTGGAGGCGCTTGCAAATGGCGAAATCGACCTCATAATAGGCACTCACCGCCTTCTTTCCAACGACGTAAAATTCAAGGATTTGGGACTTTTGGTCCTCGACGAGGAACAGCGTTTCGGCGTCGAGCACAAGGAAAAAATCAAGCACATAAAGTCGGACGTCGACTGTCTTACGATGACGGCGACGCCCATACCGCGCACACTGCATATGTCGCTTGCGGGTATCAGGGATATAAGCACCATAAACACGGCGCCGACGCGCAGACTGCCCGTGCAGACCTACGTTGTCGAGGAAACCGAAACGCTGATACGCGACGCGGTTCTCCGCGAAATTACGCGCGGCGGACAGGTGTTCATACTCTACAACCGCGTGGAAACCATATCGCAGTTCACGGGCAAAATCTGTCAGATAATTCCCGAGGCGCAGGTGACGTACGCCCACGGCAGAATGGACAAGACCACTCTGGAAAACAACGTGTTCTCGTTCTACCGCGGCGAAAAGAACGTGCTTGTCACAACCACAATAATCGAAAACGGAATTGACCTTCCCAACGCGAACACGATAATAGTAATCGATGCGGACAGACTGGGCATTTCGCAGTTATATCAGTTACGCGGCAGAGTGGGGCGCGGCGCGCGGCTTGCGCAGGCGTACTTTACGTTCAAGCCCGAAAAGGTTATGACGGCGGACGCGGCGGAAAGGCTGAAAGCGATAATGCAGTTCACAGAGCTTGGCTCGGGCTTCAAGATAGCAATGCGCGACCTCGAAATCAGGGGCGCTGGCAACGTTCTGGGCGCGGAACAGCACGGACATATGGACAAGGTCGGCTACGAGCTGTATTCCAAGCTTCTGAAAGAAGAGCTTACGGGTCAGCAGCTTTCGTGCGAGCTGGATATCCACGCCACGGCGTACATTCCCGAGCCGTATATCGAGAGCAGTGCGGGCAGAATGGACTGCTACAAGCAGATAGCCGAAATCCGTTCGGTGGACGACTATAAGCGCGTGTGCCGTTCGGTGGAGGAAAATTACGGACCGATGCCCGACGAGGTATTGAACCTTCTTATCATCGCCGTGCTCAAATCGTATGCGGCGCCGTTCAGCGTAAAAAAGGTGACGGTGGACGGTCAGGGCGGAGTTTTGGAACTGCCGTCCGTTTCGAGTTTGAAGGACGCAAGGCTTGCCGCCGCGCTGGATAAATACTCGCACGGCGTAAAGCTGTCTATGGCAAAGGGCGTAAACGTTGTGTTCGCACCTCAGGGAACGCAGACAAAAACCATGCTTGCAATGACCAAATTTTTAAAATTTGCTTCATCTTTTACGCAAAACGCATAAAAAAGATTTGTCAACGGCGGTTAAATATTATATAATTAGATACAACGCGCTGTGCGCGCGTATAACCATTTATCGCGGAGATAGGGTAAATAAATGAAAAGCAGAAAGAAACTGATATGTCTTGCCGTTGCGGCGGCGCTCGTGATGGGAGCGGCTTTTACCGGCTGCACCGTAGTCAATAACGAAGCGGACGTTAAACAGACGCTCGCAAGGGTAAATATTGCCAATACCGAAGCGTTTGCAAAAGAGTTCGGCGAGGAATACAAGTCTACCGTTACCGAAAAGGTGTTTGTAAAGCGCGATATGATAACCGCTTACTACAACGGCTACAATCAGTTGAGCGGCACCTCGGTAAAAGACGTTTTCGATATGATTAAGGACAACCTCGTTTCCAACGCGGTCAACACGCAGTACGCAACCGCGTATCTTTTAAAGAACAAGGTGGACGCGGGCGAAGGTACGGTTGCGGCATACAACGCTTTGGAAAGCGAGGCGGCAAAATACGAATACATTCTCGACGAGGCGGCGGTTAAGAACGCAAAGTATCAGCTTAACGTAACGCTCAACTCCGTGCTTGACAGCGCCGAGCGCAAAATTATCAAGGAAGAGGACAAGGACGAGTACTCGGGAAGCGACACGCGCTCGACCCCTTCGGGCGTAAATTCGACGGTAGAGGACTACGTGCCTGCAAAGTACAACGTTTACACGGGCTACGACGACTATCTGATTTCGGACGCGGGCGACGACTACGAACCCGTGGACGGCACCACCAAGGTCACGCGCCGCGAGGCTTACGCTTCGTTTTTGGGCAGTCTGCGCTCCAACTATCTCATCACCGACGAGGATACGAAAACGACCGATATCTGGGAAGTTTCCTACGTTAAGGATTCCTATGTTTTGCAGTTGCAGTCGGCAGTTTTGAGCGAGTACAACGACTTAATCGTCGAGGAAAAGGAAAAAGAAATCAACACGGTTGTAGACGATAAGTACACCTATATCGCAAAGCAGTACGCAAGCCTGCTTGCCGTTCAGGAAAAGGAAAACGACAGCGCATCGTCTTTCGAGTCGGCAATGGGCAGTATTTCGGACACGAAGTTTATTTTGTACAGCCCTTCAACCGAGAACGACACCGACCCCGACGAAAATGATAACTACGGCACGTTCGGCTACGTTTACAACATTTTACTGCCCTTTTCTAAATTGCAGGAGGCGCAGCTTAAAGTATTGCAGAGCTACCGCGACGGCGAAATCATATCCGAAAGCGAATACTTTATCGAGAGAAACAAGCTCTTAAAGAATATCGTTACAACCGACCAGCGCGCGGCGTGGTTCAACGGCTCTACCGAATACGCGTTCGACGCTTCCGAAACCGAGCTCGGTTATTTCGGCAAAGAAGACGGCAGAAAATATCTTTTCTTCGAAGACAACGTAACCGATACCGAGCACAAGCAGTACGAAGAAATTGAAAAGTACGACGGCCGCTATTCCTACAACGGCACGGTTAAAAAGAATACCAACGGCAGTTACACGTTAATTCCCGAAAAACTAAGCATTGACGGAATGCTTAAAGAATTCAAAGCATATCTTAATTATGTGCTCGACGGCAGCACTGATTATGAGATTAACGACAGCTATTACACCTACGAAGCTTCCGACTACACTTTCGGCGAGACCAAGGAAGTGGACTATTCCAAACTGATTTACGCGACGGGCAAAGTCAATTTAAGTCAGCTTAACAGAGAGGAAATGCTCGCAACCGAGAACAAGACCGACCGTTACAAGGCGATGTGCGCGGTAAACGAATTGCAGTACGCGTACACCACCGATACGGGCGTTCTGTCGCAGTATATCG
>CAZRJY010000134.1:0-3449 GCA_964600525.1 uncultured Clostridia bacterium | reverse complement strand
ATCCTTGCGATAACCTTTACCAACAAGGCGGCGCGCGAGATGAAAGAGAGGGTGGGCGCGTTTCTGGGCGATATCGAAAATATGTGGATTTGCACTATCCATTCGATGTGCGTGCGTATACTGCGCAAGTACGGCGAGGCGGGCGGAGTGCAGTCCAACTTTTCCATTTACAGCGAAACCGAGCGCGGCAACGTCATCAAAAAAGTTTTCAAGGAACTGAACTACGACGAGAAGATAATGAAGTCGGTAAAGTTCCATATAGCCAACGCAAAGATGCTGGGGCTCGACCCCGACCAATACGCCGCGCGCAATAAGCACGGCGAAAATATCCGCGCCGCGTGCGAGATTTTCGAAAGGTATAACCAATACCTGCGCGAAAGCAACGCTCTCGATTTCGACGATTTGCTTGTGGAAACTCTGCGCCTTCTGCGCGGTCACGCCGAGGTTTGCGACTATCTTGCCGACAAATTCAGGTACATTCACGTCGACGAGTTTCAGGACACGAACTCGGTGCAGTACAACATAATAAGACTGCTTGCGTCAAAGCACGGCAACCTTTTTGCGGTCGGCGACGACGACCAGTCGATATACGGCTGGCGCGGTGCGGAAATAGAGAATATTTTAAAATTCGATAAGGATTATCCCCAGGCGAAGGTATATAAACTGCAAAGAAACTACCGCTCGACGGGTTCGATTTTAAACCTTGCAAACGCGGTAATAGCGCACAACGGCACGCGGCGGAAAAAGACGCTCTGGACGGTGGCGGAGGACGGCGTTATGCCCGAATACGTGCAGTCCGACGACGAAAAGGACGAGGCGCTGTTTGCCGCCAAAACCATAAACGCCGCGGTATATTCGGGGGGCAATTACTCCGACTTTGCCGTTTTGATGCGCATAAACGCGCTCACGCGCTCTTACGAGCAGGAGTTCGGAAAGTACGGCATACCGTACAAAGTTTTCGGCGGCTTCAAGTTCTTCGAGCGCAAGGAAATCAAGGACGTTTTGGCGTATATGCGCCTTGTTTCCAATCCGTTCGACAACGAGGCGTTCACGCGCATAATCAACGTGCCGCGCCGCGGTATAGGCGCAAGGACCTTAGGTATTATGGACGGCTATGCGGCGGCAAACGGACTTTCTCTGTACGATAGCTGTATTGACGCGGACGAGCTGGCGCTTCCCAAATCGGCAAAGGAAAAGCTGATTGAATTTTCGGATACCATAAAGCAGTTCGTCATATCCGCGCAGACTTCCGACGTTGGAAGCCTGGTGCGCGAAATTATATTGACCACAAACTTAAAGTCGGCGTACGACGACGGCACGGACGAGGGCGATTCCAAGCTTGCCAACATCGACGAATTTATTGCGGCGGTCGACGACTTTGTCCGGCTCAATCCCGCGGCGACTTTGAACGACTATTTAAACCAGGTTACGCTCGCTTCCGACACCGACGAGATGGACGACGGCAACTACGTAACTTTGGCGACCATTCACTCGGTTAAGGGGTTGGAGTTCACCAACGTTATTATCTGCGGTTTGGAGGAGGGCATTATGCCTACCTCGCGCGCAAAAGACGATATCGCGGCTTTGGAGGAGGAACGGCGCCTTATGTACGTTGCCGTCACGCGTGCGAAGAAACAGCTTTGGCTGACGCGCTCGAAAAGCCGTTATCTATACGGTCACAGGGAAATGACAATGCCCTCGCCGTTTATAAGGGAAATGAGCGGCAAAATCAAGAACAACGAGAGCGAAACGACTTATTCGAGGCGCTCAACGTACGGTGGCTACGGCTCGCGCCCCTCTTACGGCACGCGTTCAACTTACGGCGGCGACGGCTACGAGGGCGATTTCTGGGAAAGCACGCGTTCGCGCGGAAAGGGACTGTACTCGGCGGACGACGGCTATGCGCCCGACCCCATGCCGAACTATTCGCAACCTTCAACGCCGAAAAAGACCTTCTCGGCGGCTTCGGGCTTCGGGAGTGCGCCGGCAAAGCCCAAGGGCGGCGCAAAAAACTATTACGTGGGCTGCAAGGTGCGTCATCCCAAGTTCGGCACGGGCACGGTAATCGCGCTCAAAAACGGCGGCAGCGTGGTAAACGTCGCGTTCGAAAATCAGGGCATAAAAGAGCTTTCCGCGGCAATCGCGCCCTTGGAGATAATATAAAATGGACAGAGTAAGATTTTTAATCGATACGCTGAATAAATGGGCTTACGAGTACTACGTTCTGGACAATCCGTCTGTTGACGATAAAGAGTACGACAAGCTGTACGACGAGCTCAGGGAAATCGAGGCGCGTACGGGCGTGGTCGAGTTCGACAGTCCGACAAAGCGCGTGGGCGGCGAGCCCGTAAAGGGGTTCGAAAGGCACGCGCACGTACACAGGCTGTACAGCCTTGACAAGGCTGTATCGTCCGAGCAGTTGTCGGCGTTTTTTACGCGCATAAAAAAGGTTGTGCAAAATCCCGCGTACACGGTTGAATACAAGTTCGACGGGCTGACGATGTGTCTGACCTACGATAACGGCAGGTTCGTGCGTGCAACCACGCGCGGCAACGGCGTCGAGGGCGAGGACGTAACAGCGCAGTGCCTTACTATAAAGAGCTTCCCCATGGCGATAGACTACAAGGGGCTTTTGGAAGTGCAGGGCGAGGCGGTAATCCGTCTTTCGGTGCTTGACGAGTACAATAAGACGGCAAAGGAACAGCTTAAAAACGCGCGCAACGCGGCGGCTGGCGCTATCCGCAATCTCGACCCCAAAGTCACGGCTGAGCGCAAGCCCGAAATACTTTTTTATAACGTAAATTATATGAGCGACGGCGAACTTGCAACGCAGACCGCGCATTTCGAATTTTTAAAGAAAAACGGCTTTAAGGTTTTCCCCTTCCTGCGCGTGTGCGAAAGCGAGGAGAAGGTTGTGGAGGCAATCGAGGAAATCGAGGTCGGGCGCAAGGCTCTGGACGTTCTGACTGACGGTGCGGTGGTTAAGCTCAACGACACGTCGGTGCGCGAGGACATAGGCTACACGGACAAGTTTCCGCGCTGGGCGATTGCGTACAAGTTCGAGGCTGAGGAGGCTGAAACGGTCGTAAAGGACGTGCGCTGGCAGGTGGGCAGAACGGGCAAGCTTACGCCGCTTGCCGAGGTCGAGCCCGTCGATTTGGGCGGCGTTACGGTGCGCAAGGCGACTTTGAACAATCTGGGCGACATTGCGCGCAAGGGCGTTAAGGTCAACAGCCGCGTTCTAATCCGCCGTTCCAACGAGGTCATTCCCGAAATTCTGGGGTGCATAGAGCACACCGAGGGCAGTGTGGACGTAGAAAAGCCCGAGAAGTGTCCTTTCTGCGGCGGTGAAATCGTCGAGGTCGGCGCGAACATTTTCTGCGTGAACAAGGAATGTAAGCCGCGCATCGTTGCGACTCTTACGCACTTTGCAAGCAAGGGCGCAATGG
>CAZRJY010000133.1:0-3460 GCA_964600525.1 uncultured Clostridia bacterium | reverse complement strand
AGTGCGTTCGTACTCGGGCGAGAGTGGCTTGCAGGAAAACGTGCAAACGCTTATCCGCAAGGGTAAGTCGTCAATGGAGGAGGTCGGCGCAAACACCATTTATCTTGCGCTCGGCTTTTTGAAGTGGCGCCACCCCGAGGACAAGGAATTCAAGTACGCGCCCGCAGTGCTGCTGCCCGTCAATCTTAAAAAGACCAAAACGCACGGCGTTACGATAGAGTTCGACGGCGACTTCGTTGTCAACACGACGCTGCTCGAATTTTTAAAGCAGGAATTCGGCATAGACATAAGGGGCGTGGAGGACCAGAAGCTTTCGCCGGTGGAAATACTCGCGGTGTTCCGCGCAAAGACGGCGAATATGAAAGGCTGGCTTGTGTACGAGGACGTGTACCTTGCCCAGTTCACCTTTGCGGGCTACGCAATGTGGCGCGACGTAAAGGACAATATGGATATATACAAGCAAAATCCGCTGATTGCGGGCTTGCTTGAAAATACCAACAAGTTCGGCGATAATAAGCTGAGCGGCGCCGACGAGGACGACGCAGACCCTACCGAGGTGTTAACTCCCTTATCCTGCGACAGTTCGCAGTATTCGGCGGTTGCGGAATCGGCAAAGGGCACGACCTTCGTTCTGCACGGCCCTCCCGGCACGGGCAAGAGCCAGACCATCACCAACATAATCGCAAACGCGCTCGACGGCGGAAAGCGCGTGCTGTTCGTCGCCGAAAAGCAGGCGGCGCTCAACGTAGTAAAAAAGCGTCTTACCGAGGTCGGCATAGGCGAGTTCTGTCTGGAACTGCACAGCGGCAAGACGGTGGACAAGGGCGAAATTATCCGCTCGATAGAAAACACGCTGTCGCTCAAATCGGACTACGACTTATCGAGGTTTACCGCCGACGGCGAAACGATAGCCGAGTACCGCGATACGCTGTACCAGCCTCTGTACGCACTGCACAAAAAGCGCGGACTGGGCGTATCGGTGTACGACGGTATAGTCAACTATCTTGCAAACGCCGCCGCGCCCGAGCTTGTCAATATCGAAAGTACTTTCTACGACAACCTGACGGCTAAAAAGCTTGCCGAGTACGAGAGCATGCTTTTAACCGCGCAGGCGGCGGCAAAGGAGTGCGGCGGAGTTTACCGCTCGCCGTTTACAAACGTAAATCTGACCGACTGCGACGAAAAAATCAAGCGTTCGGTGTTCTATGCGGCGGAAGTCGTGCTTGTCGAATTAAAGCACTTCAAAAACTATCTCGCGCTGTTTTTAAACACATTCAACCAAAAAATCAGCACATTCACTTCCAAAAAGCTCAACGGGCTTGTGCGGATAATAAAAACGCTTTCGGGCAACGATTTAAAGGCGTTTTTCAGCTGCGACGAAAGGGAATTCTACACCTTCTACAACGCCAACCTGCGCTACGACGCGGGCGTTAAAAACTGGCTTGTTCACTTTAAAGGGCTTGCCGATTTGGGCAAGTTTCCCGACAAGGTGGAGGACGAAATTAACGAGTGCGGCGGCGACTGGCAGTCGTCGAAAATGCTTTCGACGCTTGTAAAGCGCATATCCCACCTTGCAAGAACGCCTATTAAAGAGGGCGAAGAGCTCGACTGGGTGCGCGCCGCTCTCGAAATCGAGCAGGACAAGCGCAAAATACTCACGTATACGGGGCTTTCGTCCAACTTTGTGGGACTTGGCGGCGGAATTAACGATAAGAAGCGCGACGACTTCTTAGAGCCTTTATACGAATTCCACAGCCTGTGTTCGGGCGTATTTATGGACTACAACGCCGACGCGTTCAACTCGGTTTGCGCAAAGGCGGTGGACGGTCACTTGAAGCCGCTGTTTACGGGCGTTCTGGGCTCGGCAAAATCGTTTGCGCAGAGCTGCGACTACTTTGCCGACAGCATAATGGCGGACAAAGAGGCTATATCCGACGAGGATATTTACGATTATTACTACGCAAAGTGTACGGCGCTTATAGACAATATCGATATGCTTCCCGCGTGGGCTATGTACAAGGCGACCGCCAAAAATCTCAACGAAAACGGTCTTACGTTCATAACCGACGCCTTAGAGAGCGGACAGATAAGCGGCGAAAAAATTCTTTCGGCGTTCCGCAAAAACGTATACAGAAACTTCGTTCAGAAAAACATACCCGCCGACCCGCGCCTTGCAGGGCTTTCGGCAACCGTTTTAGACGAAACGGCGAGCAACTTCTCGCAGATATTAGAGGAGTTCACAAAGCTCACGCGCGACAAAATCCGCCACGACTTAATTTCGAGACTGCCCGGTGAGGAAACCGAAGGCGCGCTCACGTTAGAGCTTATGTCTTTCCGCAGACAGACCAAAGGCAACCTGCGCGGACTCAATTTAAGAACGCTGTTCGGCGAAATTCCCGAGCTTTTAAAGGTGGTTGCGCCGTGCATGCTTATGTCGCCTTTCACCGTGTCGCAGTACCTGCCCGCGGCGGCGGACCTGTTTGACATCGTAATATTCGACGAGGCTTCTCAGCTTCCCACGTGCGAGGCGGTGCCCTCGCTTGCAAGGGCAAAGAGCGCGATAGTAGTAGGCGACCCCAAGCAGATGCCGCCCACGTCGTTCTTTATGTCGGTGGGCGCGGACGAGGAAAACCCCGACGCCGAGGATTTGGAAAGCGTTCTGGACGACTGTCTGGCGCTCGGCATACCCGAAAAGCATCTGACGTGGCACTACCGTTCCAAGCACGAAAGCCTGATTGCTTTCTCGAACATAATGTACTATTCGTCCAAGCTTTGCACTTTCCCGTCGCCCGACGCGCTCGATTCCAAGGTCAGGTTCAACTACGTCGAGCACGGCGTGTACCAGCGCGGCGGCTCGAAGTGCAACAAAGAGGAAGCGGAGATGCTTGTCGCCGAGGTAATAAGGCGGCTTTCCGACGCGAACCTGCGCCGTTCGTCTATCGGCGTGGTAACATTCTCCACGCCCCAGCAGGTGTATATTGAAAGAATGCTGACCAAAGCCATATCCGAAAAGGGACTTGACGATTACGCTTACGAGAGGGAAGAGCCGCTGTTCGTAAAGAACCTCGAAAACGTTCAGGGCGACGAGAGGGACGTAATACTGTTCTCGGTATGCTACGGTCCCGACACGCTGGGCAAAATTTCGTTGAACTTCGGTCCTTTGAACCAGTTCGGCGGCTGGCGAAGGCTCAACGTTGCGGTATCGAGGGCAAGAGAGGAAATGGTCGTTTTCTCGTCTATGCGCTACCCGATGATAGACCTGTCGCGCACGACCTCGCGCGGCGTTGCGGGATTGAAGGCTTTCCTCGAATTTGCCGAACGCGGCAGAACGGGTATTGCCACGCCGCACGACGAAGTGATAATAAACAAGACGGGTATCGGCAAGTACGTCGCCAAAGAGCTTTCGGCGTACGGCTACGACTGCCGCTGCGACGTCGGCGTTTCCGACTTCAAAATCGAC
>CAZRJY010000132.1:0-3539 GCA_964600525.1 uncultured Clostridia bacterium | reverse complement strand
GAACGCGCGGCGTAGCCGCGCGCTCGTTTATTCAAGCACCCGCCACAGTGCCAAAGTTATTTTTTAATCAAATTCGTGTCTTGGCGTTTGTGGATTTCTTATCATTTTTTCTTCAATTTTTTGGATAGCATTTATGACTACTGCTTGTAAATCTTTACTCATAACTGATTTGTTTCTTTTCCATTGATTGTAAGTGAAAGGGATAAAATTTAAACTCCACCCAAAAAATGAAAAATGTTTATCGGTTTGTCTCAAATCAACTAACTTTTTATAAATCGCTAAAAAGTAATCTTCAACCGCTTTAATATCTTTTTCAGTTTTGTCAAATGCCATTAAATCAAAATGAATAGCCACGCCATAAATTTCTAAATACTTTTTTGCAAAGTCAAAGTCAGTAATACTTTTAATAATATCGTATTTCGTCAAAGTTAAACGCAAATTCAATTTGTCAAATCTATCATTCCATTCAATATTATCACAAGTCATACGCCTTTTAAATAAATCCATTATCCAAGGTGCTTTATTGTACTTGTTTTTGAGATTGTATATTTGGTCAGAATAAGCAATTTTACCGTCCAAATAATCTATTAAATAATTATGTACTATTGGGCAATCTTCATTACAGCATTCAATTAAGGAACAAAAATTTCTAATACATTCATTACAAGGTTTTTTACATTGTAGTTTATCCCGTAGTATATTTATGCTTGTATGAATTGCTTTACCTGCTTTGCAAATAAAATTCACATATATTGTTGACTTATCATTGGCAGGGATATTTTTTAGTGATAATCGTCCATTAGTTTGTGTATCCCAAAACTCCACACCGCAAAATTGGCTTTTATTTTCTGCAACTTCATTAGGATAAAGATAACTCATTATATCTGGCGAGTCTTTGATATATTCTTCAAAAGTTAGTTTAAAATTAAATAATTTATTCGCCAAATCTTTGTCTGTACAGAATTTGGCTATATCGTGCATTATTAGTTCAATATACTCATTTGTGTGCATTCCCTTGGGAGATTTGCCGTGATAAAATATTTTACCATAAAAATCTGGCAATTCTGGGCAGTCTAAATCTCTCACTCGAATAATATATAACCCACTTTTATTAAGCATTAAATTTTTAAGTGCATCTTCGTCTAACTTGTCCTTGTGCCAAAGTGCACCGTCATATTCAATAGCAACTTTTATAGATGGAATATAAATATCAATTTCAAAATAGTTGTTATTAATTTTGTATTGATATCTATTTTGTGCATCAGTGAAAAACCGCTGAATGTAATAAAATATTGATTGCTCTGGTGTAGAAGTACCTGCTTTATTCATTGTTATTCTCCTTTTGTAAAAATAATGCCGTTCCAAAGGGAACGGCATACAGAATGCTCATTCCGCTTTGTTGCGACACAAATTTACATAAATACCTTTCAGGAAATATGAATGCGAAAACGATACACTTCTGCCAGAGTGTAGTTTTCCTGAAAAGTATGAAATTTATGTCGCAAAGTTATTTTAGCATAAAGCATTATTAAAAGCAAGTTGTTTGTTTTCTTAATTTTGCAATAAATAAATTGCCAAAATAGAACTTTTATTATAAAATAATATTAATTTTATTTTGGGTGGTACTTAATGACTATTCGTATCGGAAATATAACGACAACAATGGAACAATGCGGTAATATCCTAATATCTGGTAGCACAGGTAGCGGAAAAACTCATTTGTTACATAAACTCATTTCGCAATTGCCGCAGGAAGATTTGTGTATTATCGACCCCAAATGTATAGATTATAAAGAATTTAATACTTTTATCGACTTAACGAATATTTGTCGTAAACCGATAATCGTGATTGACGCTCTTGAATGTTTGTTACCGCCCGAGTATAAAAAACCAACAAGTCAATTAGATTTATTGTTTGATTTATACTTAAAAAATTATAAATTGATTGTTGCTACACAATATATAGACAAAAAATGCTTTGAGAAAATATCAATTTGCTTTCCAACGAGAATATGTATGCAGGCTGATAGTGAACAGGTGAAACAAGTTTTAGATTGTAAAAAAAGAATTTCAAAGGGTGAAGCTTTAATGAGAATTAAAGGCAATTTTGAATTGCAACAACTAATTTTAGATTAATAGAAAATACTTGTAGCCATAACCAAAATGCGAAAGAAATTCGGTTAAATTATTAAGGTGATGCAAATGACAGTAGAATTTATTATAAATAAAAATGCTTTTAAAAAACTTTTAAAAGATGAACTTTTTACCGCAAAAAACGGACTAAAAGTTATTTATAATAGTGCAAAAATTAAAGGTAAGGATAACTATCTTTTAACTCTTTTATGTGAAAGTAGCCCTGTGGCAAGCGCAGAAGCATTATCTGAAATACGAATAAAATTAGAGAGTTTATTTCAAGATAATGGAATAAAATATAGACTTCTAACAGAAGGCGCATCTCAATTTTTTGTTAACAAATTATATCCATTAGCGTGTGAATTTGAAGCAAAATTAAGAAAATTTATTTATACTTCTTTAATTGATATTGATGATAAAGCCGAACAAGAAGTCGTTGAAAAATTTAAAAAGACGCTCTTAAAAAAGGGTGAAGATAAGAATTTTAACAAGCTACCGCAAGATGATTTTTTAGCTAAAAAGGATTTAGGGCAAATATTTGATTTTCTTTTCTCTAATGATGAATTTTTGGCACAAGCAAAAACCATAAATGAGCCACCTTTGGAATATGACAGACGATTAACAAAAAAAGATTTGCTAAAAAAGATTAGCGAATTGCCTGAACAAACAGTTTGGAACTTACTTTTTGCTCCGTCATTTGGGGATAGCAAATTACTTGAAATTCATAATGATATACAGCATTATAGAAACGATATTATGCATTTGCATAATATTGATTACAATGATTACAAGCAAGCATATGCTATTTTTAAAACTGGTATAAAAGATTTAGATTATCAAATAGGTAAAGGCATTGTTATTGAAGATACAGATACTAATGTACGGATATTGACGAGAAATACAAGTTATGTAGATACAATAATCAAATTTAGCACATTAACTGCGCCGATATTGGCAACCATAAAATCAATTCAGACACCTGAATATAAAAGATTTTTTAAAGATTTTTCAGCTGAATTGACCCCTTACTCACAAATCGTTTCACAAATAAGTGATTTACAAAAGCAATTACAAATTATGCCGTCAATTATCGATTTACAAAAGCGACTTAATGCAATTTCAGCCTATTATAATATGTTTAATAATGAGATAGCAGAAAAAGATGTTGCAGATGAAGATAGCAATGAAAGTCAAGATACCCCACCCGAAGATGAAAATAAATAATATTAAGATTAGACTGAAAAAAGTTGAATGTTAAACAGATAAAGCCGTTCCTTACTGTAATTATGGAACGGCTTTTTTACTGTAAATAAAAACACAACCCTATTCGGTATTCGAATAAGGTTGCTTGTGGTGCACCATTCCGAACGTAAGTCGAACACCCTGACTTGCGTTCTTTTATTTGT
>CAZRJY010000131.1:0-3548 GCA_964600525.1 uncultured Clostridia bacterium | reverse complement strand
TCGCTCTTGGGCTGCTTGGGCTTTTCCTCGAATTCGTAAATCGTGCCGTCGGGATTGGTATTGAGTATGCCGAAACGCGACGCCTCTTTCATGGGCACTTTCATGCACGCTATCGTGCAGTCTGCGCCCGCTTCCTTGTGCGCGGCAAGCATTTTGTCGTAGTCCATTTTATAGATGTGGTCGCCCGAAAGGATTAAAACGTACTCGGGGTCGTACATTTTCATAAAGCGGATATTCTGATAAATCGCGTTCGCCGTACCCTTGTACCACGACGTGTCCTTCTTTGCCTCGTAAGGCGAAAGGATATGTACGCCGCCGAAGGTTCTGTCCAAATCCCACGGCTGACCGTTACCGACGTACTCGTTGAGTACGAGCGGCTGGTACTGCGTGAGCACGCCTACCGTATCTATACCCGAATTTATGCAGTTCGAAAGCGGGAAGTCGATAATTCTGTACTTCGCGCCGAACGAAACCGCGGGCTTTGCTATATTACTTGTCAAAGCGTACAGTCTGCTTCCCTGTCCGCCAGCAAGCAACATTGCGACACATTGTTTTTTTCTTAGCATTTATATTGTCCCCCAATATTTTTATTTTTCTTTTATTAAATACAGACAAGCCAGTTTGGGAATATCCACCGTTAAGGAATACTCCTTTCCGTGACTTTGCCGTCTTTTCGTGTTATAAATTCTCTTGTTGAATTTACCGCCGCCCCCGAAACGCGTCGCGTCGGAATTGAACGCTACTTTATACTTCCCCTCGTGCTGACCGAACGTGTACCTATTCTGGTCGATGCCCGAAAAGTTAATGATTGCGCAAAGGCAGTTGCCCTCGTTGTCGTACCTGTTGAAAACAAGCACGTTGTTTATCACGTCGTCGACAACCAGCCACTCGAAGCCTTTCCAGTCGGTTTCTATTTCGTAAAGCGGCTTATGGCTCTTGTAAAAGTTGTTAAGCGCCTTCACGTACGCCGTCATCTGACGGTGCTTATCGTATTTTTTAAGAAAAAATTCTATGCCCGCTTTATAGTTCCACTCGGAAAACTGAGCAACCTCGTAACCCATAAAGTTGAGCTTTTTGCCCGGGTGCGCGTACATAAATCCCAAAAGCGCCCTTTCGGTTGCAAACTTGTCCGCGTATTCGCCCGGCATTTTGTTGACAATCGAACCCTTTACGTGCACAACCTCGTCGTGCGATAAAGGCAAAATATATCTTTCGTTCAATGAGTACATCATTGAAAAAGTTATCTTCTGGTGATGGTAATGTCTGTATAGCGGGTCCTGCCTGCAATAGAACAGAACGTCGTTCATCCACCCCATATTCCACTTGTAATCGAAACCCAGTCCGCCGTTTTCGACGGGCGAAGTCACTCCCGGGTAAGCCGTGGATTCTTCGGCAACTGTTATGGCGCCTTTAAATTTCTCTTTAAGCTTGAAATTGAATTTTTTTATAAACTCTATCGCTTTCAGATTGCGGTTGTCGCCGTATTCGTTGGGCGTCCACTGCCCCGCGCTCTTATCGTAATCGAGATAGAGCATTGCCGCAACCGCGTCCACGCGCAGACCGTCTATTCCGAACCTGTCGAGAAAGTACGCCGCCGACGAAAGGAGAAAGCTGTCAACGCCGCCCCTGCCGAAGTCGAATTTGCGCGTTCCCCAGCCGCTGTGCTCCATATTGTCCCATAAGGGGCACTCGTACAGAGGTTGTCCGTCGAACTCGTATAATGCGAAATCGTCCTTGGGAAAATGCGCGGGCACCCAGTCTAAAATGACGCGGATACCATTGTCGTGAAACGCCTTTACAAGCGCGGCAAAATCCTCGGGTAAGCCCAGCCTTGCCGTTACGCTGAAATATCCCGTGACCTGATATCCCCACGAGCCGTCGAACGGATATTCGGTGACGGGCATAAATTCCACGTGCGTATATCCCATATTCTTTACGTACGGCACAAGCGTTTTCGCAAGTTCTTTAAAACTGTAATACGAGCCGTCTTTACGCCGTTTCCACGACAAAAGATTGACTTCGTAAATATTTACCGGCTGTCCGCCGTCAAGCGGTCCGAGGCGCGAAAGCCTGTCGGCCGCGGTATGTATTACCGACGAGGTAGAATTCGGAAAGTCCGAACGGAAAGCGTACGGGTCGGCTTTATAGAGCTTGCGTCCGTCGAACGTTGTAATACAGAATTTGTATCTGTCCCCCTCGCGTGCGGAAATTTCTTTTTCGAAACTTTCGCCGTCGGGCAAAACGTTCATAATATCCGACTGCTCGTCCCAGCCGTTAAAGTCGCCGACAACGCTTATCTGCGTTGCGTGCGGCGCCCATACGCGGAACACGTAGCCGCCCGCGCTTTTGTGACAGCCGAAAAATTCGTAAGCGCTTATATCGTCACCGTTATGGAATATTTTCAGCTTTTCACAATCAGTCATACTATACCTTTACTATTTTAACATAGTTAAACCTGCATTTCAAGACCGAAAATGAAAAAAACGGTAAAAAAATAAAATTTTACCACAACTTGTTATAAGCCGCGGAAACAAAGCCGCGGCTTATAAACAAAACCCGTTATTATTGGTAATCCACAACGTTAATCCATCTGCGGAGGAACTCGTCTTCCTCGGGCTTAGCCTTGGTCAGGCGCGACGCCGCTACGATGGGTATCCACTTCTGAACGTACTGCTTTGCCGTGTCGCTCTTCAAGCAGTAAAGTTTAAGATATTTTTCGGCGAGCTGTTCCTTGCCTTCCAGATAGAACATAAGGTACGTTCTCGCAACGTCCGCCGAAGCGTTGCCCTGCGTTGCGTGCGCCCAGTCGATAATGTACGGAGTGCCGTCCTTGGTTATAATTATATTGCTCGGGTGGAAGTCGCCGTGGCAAAGGTTGTAGTGCTTGGGCAGCGAGTCAAGGCGCGTATGCAGGTCGTAACGAGTAGTCGCGTCAAGCTTGGCTTCGCTTATTCTGCCCTGCATTTTGTCCTTTAATTTATTGAGCATAGGCACGCGCTTGGAAAGCACCGACCTCTGCAAGCCCACGAACAGTTCGAGGTATTCGTCCTCTTTTTCGGGGTGCTTGCGCATAAGCTCGGAAAGCGTTTCGCCCTCGATATAGTCCATTACTATGGACCACTTGCCGTCCACAACCTCGATTGACTTTACCTTGGGAATATTGAGGTCGGTTTCCTCAACTCTCGCCTGGTTTAAAGCCTCGTTTAAAATGCCAGCTTTCGTGTATTCGTCGCCGAACACCTTTACAAAACCTTCGTCGGTTACAAACAATTCCTTGCCGAGATGCTCTTTTACAAATTTCTTAGTCATAATTCCCTCCTTATTATTTACCGTAGTATGCTTTAAGGTACATATCTTTGATTTCGCTCATTAACGGATAGCGGGGATTTGCGCCCGTGCATTGGTCGTCGAACGCCTGCTCTACCATTTCGTCCAGACGGTCAAGGAAGTCCTTTTCGTCTACTCCGTATTCCTTTATGGTAGTCTTTATGCCGACCTTTTCTTTAAGCTCGTCTATTGCCTTTATAAGGTTTTCAAGCTTCTCCTTG
>CAZRJY010000130.1:0-3612 GCA_964600525.1 uncultured Clostridia bacterium | reverse complement strand
GCGCATTTCCCCGTCAATGTATTGTTCCCAGTTATTATAGGTACAGATAAGCTTTTCTCCGTTTCGCGGCAATCCGTCAAAACCCAAGATGCGCCGCACCTCGTCGTTTATTTTCGTGCGGGTTACGTTCCTTCCGCAAATTATCTGGTCGCTTCTTTTTAATAACCCCTCGCGCTGTTCGCCCGTAAACTTTCTGCCCTCTAATACGAACGCCTTGCCGCCGAAGTGACCGTAGGGTATGGGGCTGCCCTCGCGCGCAAGCGTTGCGAGCCTTATGATGGGGTTGTCGAGCTGTTGGCGCATAATCTGCGTCAAAGTGTGGTCGGGCTTTTTAAGGTAGCTGTTAAAACCATCTACGGGCGGAAGCTGCGCGCCGTCGCCGCAGATTAAAACCTTGACGCCGAAGCGGAGAATATCTTCCATCATCTCGTCGGACACCATTGAAGCTTCGTCCAAAACGATTAACTTTATCGACTTGTCTATGCTGTCGCGGCGTCGGAACACCAGCCTTTCGACTTTGACCTTTTTTCCGTTTACTTCCAGCTCCTGTTCGTTCAGTTGCGACTGGTAAATAAGGCGGTGGACGGTGCAGGCGTTTACTCCGTTTTTTATAAGGACGGTCGCCGCCTTGCCCGTCGGGGTGACGAACGCCGCGGAAACTCCGTCTTTAAGTTTCAGCGTTTCCAAAACCGTGTGCTTTAAAAGGGCTGTTTTGCCCGTGCCGGCATAGCCAGTCAAAACGTAGTATTGCCGCGTTCCGCGCTTAAACCAATTATATATTTTTCTGTCAGCCAGCTTCTGGTCGTCCGTCAGCGTTATCATAACTTAATTATACAACACAAACACTTGTTCTTTCAAGCGTTTAAACTTACGAAATATTATTATTTTCGCACCGTTTCCGCTTATTTTTTAAAAATGACTATTGACTAAATAATAGGCTTGTTATATAATAAAACAAGCATAAATATGCAATTTTTTATGATTTTCGGAGGGAAAATGAGTTACAAGACCAAAGAATGGCGCAATTCGATGCGCGTTACGGTAGACTACAACAATATGATGTCCAAATTTTTGGGCGAGAGAGGAATTAACGATTCCGAACTGCGCGGCATAAAGTCGCAGACCGAGGCAGCGTTCGAGTACGTAAAAGCCAACCGCGGCAGGGACGACCTGTTTATGGGCTGGACGGAACTTCCCTACAACCAGGACGAAATCGTCGCCGATATTTTAGCGACCGCAAAGGAAGTAAGAAAGAAGTTCAAATACTTCGTCGTCCTCGGTATCGGCGGAAGCGCGCTCGGTCCCATAATGGCTTTCAACGCTCTGTGCCATCTGCACTACAACGAGTTGCCCAATTCCAAGCGCAAGGGTCCCAAATTCTACGTAGAGGACAACGTAGACCCCGTGCGTATGGCGGCGCTCCTCGACATTATCGAGCCTGAAAAGACCTGCTTCAACGTCATTTCCAAGTCGGGTGCGACAAGCGAAACGATGACGCAGTACCTCATTATTTCCGACATTTTAAAGAAGGCGGGCGTAGACCTTGCCGAAAACCTTATATTCACAACCGACGCATGCCGCGGCAACCTTATCAAGATTGACAATTCCCTGGGCGGCAAGGTTAAAAAGTATATACTTCCCGACGGCGTAGGCGGCAGGTTCTCCGAGCTGTGCCCCGTGGGACTTCTCCCTGCGGCGGTGCTCGGCATCGACATTAAGGGCTTGCTTGCAGGCGCGGCGTATATGGACAGTCTGTGCTCCAAACCCAACGTAAACAGCAACCCCGCGCTTGCGCAGGCGGTGCTTCAATACATAACGATGAAGCAGGGCAGAAACATTCACGTGCTCATGCCTTACTCGGACAACTTAAAGCTGATTGCCGACTGGTACTGCCAGCTTTGGGCTGAAAGCCTTGGCAAGGCTGTCGACTACGACGGCAACAAGGTGAATGCTGGCACGACTCCCGTAAAGAGCCTCGGCGTTACCGACCAGCACTCGCAGGTACAGCTTTACATCGAGGGCCCTTACGACAAGGTTATAACCTTTATATCCGTAGGTCAGTACGGCTGCGAAATGCCCATACCCCACGGCTGCGAGGATATTCCCGACGTCGGCTTCCTCGGCGGACACACAATGCAGGAGCTTATTCAGGCTGAAAACAAGGCGACGGCTTACGCGCTTATGCGTGCCGGCAGAATGAATTACACCATCAATATGCCCGAGATAAACGCGTTCACGATGGGTCAGCTTATGTTTATGCTCGAATTGCAGACGGCTTATGCGGGCGCACTTTTAAACATCAACACGTTCAATCAGCCCGGCGTCGAAAACGGCAAAAAGGCGACCTTTGCTCTGCTCGGCAAAAAGGGCTACGAGGGACAGAAGAAAGAGATGGACGAAGCTCCCGAGCTCGACAGCAAATATATAGTTTAAGCAAATTTAAAAGTTAAGGAGTGCGGGGCGGCTCAAACCGCCCCGTATAAATTTTTATGGAATGGTATTATATTGTGGTTATCGCCGTTGCCACGGTAGCGGTGTTTGCGTTGGTGCTCACGCTCGGAACTGCGATAATGATTTATACGACCGTATTCGGGCACAGACAGGAGAAAAATCCGCTGTTTAAATATTTCACGCCCGAGGATTTCGGTTTAACGGTTGAACATATGCCCGTGCGTTTGTACGGGGTTGAGCTGGCGGCAAATCTGTACACGGCAAAGCCCGTGGAAACTTGCGAAAAGGTGGTAATTTTTCAGCACGGATTTGGTGCGGGCTCGTCGAGCTATATGACGGAAATCGCGCATTTTGCAAAGCATGGTTTTGCCGTGGTGGCCGCAGACGCGTACGGTTGCAACAATTCCGCAGGCAAAAGTTTCAAGGGCTTTTACGCGGGTGCGGAGGCGGTAATTGCGGCATATATAGGGGTCAACCTCGACGAAAGACTTAAAAATAAGCCGAAAGTTTTAGTAGGGCACAGCTGGGGAGCGTACTCGGTGCTTGCCGCTTGCGCAAGCATAAAGGTTGACGGAGTTGTTGCGCTGTCGGGTTTCAACGCGCCCGCGCAGTGCGTGTGCGAATTAATGAAAACAACGGGCGGTTTGGGAAAGTTTTACGCGCCGCTCGTTTACGGTTGGATTAAACTTATCAACTTTTTTAAGTTCGGAGCAAATGGCAATATAAGTGCGGCGGAAGCGGTTAAAAAGAGCGGCGTTAAAACGCTTATTATCCACGGCGAGAAGGACGACGACATATACATTAAAATCAGTGCGGCTGATAAGGTTAAGGGAGAAAACGTGACCTGCGTTTTGCTACCCGAAAAGCGGCACAATCCGTATAACACGGTGGCGGCGGAGGACAAGCTTGCCGAGCTTACGGGCGCGCACAAGTTTGAAAGCGAGGGCGAAGCGAAAGAGTATTTTGCTTCCTTCGACTGGGCGGCGGTGACCGAGGAGGACGCCGAAGTAATGTCAAAAATAGACAGTTTTATAGAAAACGCTTAAAACGGTTGATTTTTTAATAAATCGGCGGTTATAATATATAGGTAAAGTTTCTGCGTGTAGTCGGGGCAGTTTCAGTTTCGATTGCGGCGGGGAGACGACGTAAGCATACCAAAGG
>CAZRJY010000129.1:0-3630 GCA_964600525.1 uncultured Clostridia bacterium | reverse complement strand
CTGGACGTTATCGACAAGTACGGCGCGGACAGTTTAATGTTTTCGCTCTAGCAGGGAGTTGCGCCCGGCAACGATATGCGCTACTCCGACGCGAAAGTGGAAGCGTGCCGCAACTTTATGAATAAAATCTGGAACGCCAGCCGCTACGTTATAATGAACTGCGAGGGCAGAAAGATAAAGGCGGTAACCGAGTTCAAGCTCACGCACGCAGACAAGTGGATAATTTCGCGTTTGCAGGCGGCTATCCGCGACGTAACGCTTGCCCTGAATAAATTCGATTTAGGCATAGCGTGCCAGATAATGTACGACTTTATGTGGTCGGATTTCTGCGACTGGTATATCGAGCTTACAAAGTCGGCGCTTCATTCCGACGACAACGATAAAAAGGACAACGCGGTATCGGTACTTCTGTTCGTGCTGGAAAACGCGTTAAAGCTTCTGCACCCCTTCGTACCGTTCATAACCGACGAAATTTACCGTTCGTTGCCGCATACTACGGGGTCAATTATGGTTTCTGAGTTCCCCAGATACAATTCCAAGCTTGCCTATAAAAAGGAAGCGGCGACTTTCTCGGGCGTTATGGAGATTATAAAGGCGGTAAGGGAAGTCAAGGTTGAAACGGGTTGCGCGCCATCGAAAAAGGTCAACGTTTATCTTGTAAGCGACAACAAAAGGCTCATTTCCGCCAACGCCGACTGCATTGCAAAGCTTGCGGGCTGTGCGGCGGTAAAGAACATCGCTTCCCCCGAGGAGGCGGAGGAAAAGTCGGTCGTCAAGGTTACGGGCGTGGGCACGCTGTATATACCCACCGGCGAACTTATCGACGCGGACAAAGAGCGCGAACGCCTGAACGGCGAGCTTGACAAGATTATGCAGGAAATCCGCCGTGCCGACGGCAAGCTGAACAATCAGGGCTTTATAGCCAAGGCGCCCAAAAAGCTTGTCGACGCCGAGCGCGAAAAGCTTGAAAAGTTCAGGGAAATGCGCGAAAAGATTTTAACTCAGCTTAAAAATTTATAAAATAAATGCGGGATTTAAACTATGGCTAACAAAAAGAGCGGTAACCGTAAAAGTACTTCCAATAATTCGCGTTCAAAGGCGCAAAGACAGGCGCAGAAGCAAGCCGTCGAGTTTGCCAAAGCGCATAAAAAGGGCGTCGTTACGGCGGTATGCATTATTCTTGTAATTATAATCGCCGCCGCGCTGATTATTTATTTCTGCTTCCCCGATTTATTGAAAAGGGCGACGGATGCGTACCTCGATTACACCAAGATGTACTACAACGACAGTACGGACGACAACTCCTCGACAACGGACGGAAAAGCTCCGCAGGCTATCGCGGCGGCGGACCGCGAGGACATTGTCAATTCCGGGTTTTCGATACACTTTTTAGAGCTCGGCAACAAGTACGCGGGCGACTGTACGCTTATTAAGTGCGGCGACACCGAGGTCTTAATCGATGCTGGCTCGCGCACGAACAGCGCGGCTACCATAAACGAGTACCTTTCGCGCTACGTTTCGGAAGACAACAAAATAGAGTACGTTATCGCAACGCACGCGCATCAGGACCACATTGCAGGCTTTGTCGGCAAGGGTTCGGGAAGCAATAAGGACGGCGTTTTATATACATACGATATAGGCACGATTATTCAATTCTCGGGGCACAACACGTCCAGCGGAATTTACAATTCTTACGTAAGCGCCGTAACGTACGCGGAAAGCAAGGGTGCTGTTGCGTATACGGCTTTGCAGTGCTGGAATAATCAGGACGGCGCGCAGAGAACGTACGATATTAGCAAAGAGCAAGACGGCTCGCTCACCCTGAACGTTCTGTACAACTATTACTACGAACACGAAACGGCGGACGAAAACGACTATTCGGTGTGCGTGCTTTTAACCCACACCGCCGCCGACAACACCAAGACGCACTATCTTTTCACGGGCGATTTGGAGGGCAAAGGCGAGGAATACCTCGTTGATAAAAATTCGCTTCCCGAAGTAGAGCTGTTCAAGGGCGGACATCACGGCAGTAAGACCAGCTCGACCGATAAGCTTTTAAAAGTGATTAAGCCCAAAAATGTGGCGGTATGCTGCTGTGCGGGCGCGACCGAGTACACAACCAATCACGACAACACGTTCCCCACGCAGGCGTTTATAGACAGAATTTCCAAGTACACCGAAAACGTTTACTGCACGTCGCTTTGCATTGATTACAAAGCAAGCAAGTTCGAATCTATGAACGGCGACATCGTGTTTATGTACGGCGCGGACGGATTGAAGCTGTGGTGCTCGAACAATCTGACAAAGTTAAAGGACACCGAATGGTTTGTAAAAAACCGTAAGGGTTGGGGAATATCATAAAGCGTAAAATGAAAAAGCCACGCGGCGAAATCGCCGCGTGGCTTTTGTTTTATTTAATTACTGTTTAACTTTTTCTAAAAGTTCGCCGACTGCCGCCTGCAATTTTGCAAGAGCGGCTTCCGCGTCCTGCTTGCCGTTGGTGGAGTTGTTAATCTTAATAGAGTAATAAATTTTCAGCTTGGGCTCGGTGCCGGAGGGGCGCACGCATACGAAGCTGCCGTTCTTTAATTCGTAGTATACGCAGTTGCACTTGGGACTGCCGATAGGCGTCTTTTCGCCCGTCGTCAAATCGGTCTTTTCGTCCTTGGAGTAGTCGCGGAAGGAGGCAACCTCGTAAATGTCGAATTTTTCAACAGGCTGAGCCTTTAACGCGTCGACAACCGCGTTCATTTCCTTCATTGCATTCAGTCCCTTGTACTGAATGGAAACGTTGCAGTCGAGCACGTAGCCGTAGGTCCTGTAAATTTCGTTTAAGCGGTCGAACACGGTCGTGCCCTTGTAGGTATAGTAGCAAACCATTTCCGCGCACAGCATCGAAGCTACAACCGCGTCCTTGTCGCGCGCGTGCGTGCCGCGCAGGTAGCCGCAGCTCTCCTCGAAGCCGAACACGTAAGTGTGGGAGTGGTCGCGCTCCCAAAGCTTAATCTTTTCGCCGATGAACTTAAAGCCTACGGGCGTTTCGAACAGCTTAACCTTGAAGTTGTCGCAGATGGCTTTCGCCATGCCCGTGGTAACGAACGACTTTACAACCGCCGCGTTCTCGGGCAGAGCGTCGTCCTCTTTGAGGCGGGTTAAAATGTAGTCTAAAAGCAGTATGCCGACCTGATTGCCCGAAAGCGCTTCGAACTCGCCCTCGTTGTTCTTTACGGCAACGCCGAGACGGTCGCTGTCGGGGTCGGTGCCGAATACCACGGTCGCGCCTATCTTGTTTGCAAGCGCAATGCCCATCGAAAGGGTTTCCTTGAACTCGGGATTGGGTACGGCAACGGTAGAGAAGTCGGTGTCCTTTTTGGTCTGTTCTTCAACGACGGTTGCGTTAATGCCAATCTTTTTAAGAATTGTAGTTACGGGGATATAGCCCGAGCCGTGTACGGGGGTGTAGACAAGTTTAAGGTCCTTGCCGCACTTTTTAACCGCCTTTTTGGAAAGCGTAAGCTTTTGCAGTTCCTTATAATATTTCTTGTCGACCTTTGCGGGTACGGGTACTATGTATTTTTTCTTTTGTTCGGCGGTGGGAGCGGGGGCGGACAGATAATCGGTAATCTTCTG
>CAZRJY010000128.1:0-3647 GCA_964600525.1 uncultured Clostridia bacterium | reverse complement strand
CTCCTGCAATATAGGAATTGTAGCAATCTTCGATAATGCCCCAAATTTTATGAGCATTGCCGTTTAGTCGAGTAATATTGCTTGCCTTTGCCTTAGAATCGGAAGGCTGAAGAGAAGCGACCTTG
Organism: uncultured Clostridia bacterium; assembly: GCA_964600525.1. Classification (GTDB taxonomy): domain Bacteria; phylum Bacillota; class Clostridia; order Christensenellales; family Borkfalkiaceae; genus Coproplasma. Next base: position 3,522 of record CAZRJY010000128.1, on the reverse strand, counting down.
TTAGAGAGTGCAGTTTGAAAGGCTGAAATGTTTTTAAAAGTGGATATAATTACTTCAGCAACATAGGAACGAAATGGAATTTCAAAGCCCAAAACTATTGTTCGAAGACGATCCTCTTGCGTAACAGATAAATACATGAAACTCCCCCCTGCATCTCTCTATTTTTGGGTATGACTTTCTCATTGATGCTGTGCTCATACTGGATTATCGATCTCCTCCACAAACAAATCCATCAAATCGTGGTTAGCACCCACATTGGTGACCTCGAAGTGGTTGACGCAGTATTGGAGCCAAGGGAAAGCATCGCTCATCTCTCGAATCAAATCGAAAATTTCCAGGTCTGTGGTCTTGTGGATGGAGTGGTAGCCAGAATACTGTTCGTGGGAGAAATTGTGAGCGGTTAGAAACCGCTGAATCAGGGCATAGGCACCTTTAGGGTTTGTCAAAGAATAATGCGCCTTTAAGTCCTTAATGCGAAGGTCAAAGTAAAGGGCTTTCAGGTGCTTCGCTTCACGGCGGGGCATCAGGCGGCACTCTCCCGGCCGGCATAGTGGAGCAGTACATCCTCCACGGCAAAGTCATTTTCATCCTCGCCATCATCGCTGTTGTACCACAGCCACTTGGACACATAGGGCATAAACCAATCCTTGTCCTTCAGCGTGGTGATGAGGCGGCCAAAAATGCCGTAATCCTTGGCAGCACCAGTGCCATAGTAGCAAATGGTGCCATCGGCCTGAACTTCTTTGCGGAAGCCATATTTCAGAAAAGCATTGTCAACGGAAGTCTGTACTGCCTGGGGAGTATATTTCTGAGCGTTAATGATCCGCTCAGCATCCAGCTTTATTTCCAGTTTCAGCATAATAAGCACCTCCAAAAGTTCTGACCACCCTTATTATATCAGGGTGGTCAGAATTTCGCAATCTTTTTCATATCTTGTCAGGCAATGATTGCCACAGTCTTAGCTTCGTTGGAATTATTGACAGGAGAGAGAAGGCTCTCTATCATCACCTTGGGGTCAATATACCCGATGAACTTATAGTAAATATCCACCTGCTGGGTCACGGTGCCGTCCTCGCCACGCTCTTTTTCGTGGACTACGATCTTCTCAATGAGTTCGTTGAGAATGCGGGCGCTGAGCTCTTGGAGGTCGGTATATTGCCTGACCAGGGGAAGGAAGGCCTCCACATCATCGTAGATCTGTTCGCTGGCGTAGATGGCCTCCGCCAGCGTTTTTTGTGTTTCCAGCAGGGTGGAGCGCTCCTGCTCATAGCCGGGCATCATGGACTGGTAGCGTTCCTCGGTGATCTTCTCCAGCGCTCGGTCCTCATAGAGCTTGTTGGAGACCTTCTCCAGCTCGCCCAGCCGTTTTTCCACCCGCCGGAGCTCCCGCTTTTGCCGCTCGGTGTCCTGCCGTTGCTGGGCTTGCTTGGCGCTAACCAGCATTTGAGCGTAGTCTTGCTCCGCAATCTTTGCCCAGCGGGCATTGCGGCGAATGTCCTCCAGCACCAGCGTGTTCAGCGTTTTCCACCCGATGGCGTGGGAGGTGCATCGGCTCTTGCCGTAGTTCTTGTAGACCCAGCAGGAGAAGCCGGTGTACCGGCCTCGCTTCCCATCATAGCTGAGATTGAGGGAAGAGCCGCAGTCGGCGCATTTGACCAGTCCGGCGAAGGGTTGGACTTCGTGGTTGGCGTTCTCCCGCCGCCGGGCTTTCATCATCTGGTGGACGGTGTCCCACAGCTCCTGGGTGACCAAGGGCTCATGGGTGTTCTCAGTGATGATCCACTCGCTTTCAGGCGCCGGGATGCGGGTCTTATCGAAGAAGCCTTTGAGCTTGGTGCGGCCAAATACGATTTGCCCCAGATAGACCCGGTTGTTGAGGATGGCTCGGATGGAGGTGGCATGCCAGTCGTAGGGCTTGCGCCAGTATTCGCTTTTGAAGTAGTCGGGGTTGTTCTGGTTGAAGTACGCCTGGGGGTTTAGCACGCCCCGCTCCCGGAGGATCTTGGTCATCCGCACATAGCCAACGCCATCGGCAAACATCTGGAAGATATCCCGCACCACATCAGCAGCAGGTGGGTCTACGATGAGATGATGCCGGTCGGCGGGGTCCTTTACATAGCCGAAGGGGGCGTGGCTGCCCAGGTACATCCCCGCCTTGGCTCTGGCCCGGTGAGCGGCCTTGGTTTTGCTGGAGGCCTGCCGGGCATAGAAGGAATTGATCACATTGGTGAAGGGGAGGACCAAGCTGTCAAGACCATTCTTGGAGTCGATATTCTCCGCCAGGGAGAGGAAACGGACGCCCTTTTCCTCAAAGTAGTGCTCGATGTACATCCCCATCTCGGCATACTCTCTCCCAAACCGGGAGAGATCCTTCACCATGACCATGTTGATGCGTCCGGCCTCGATGTCGTCGATCATCCGCTTGAAGTCAGGCCGCTCGAAGTTGGTGCCGCTCCAACCGTCGTCGCAGTAATAGCCACCGATGGTGATGTGCTGCTCCTCGCAGTATTGGGTGAGGATGGCCTTTTGGGTCTGGATGCTCCCCGACTCGCCCACGGAGCCGTCATCCTGGCTGAGCCGGCAGTAGATGGCGGCAATTTCCTTGCTCATGTTCGATCCCTCCTTAGCCACAGACAATACTCCTAATCCTCGCCCAAAGCTATACCAGAACCCACCAAAGTTTCCTTGGCCACTTTGGATGGAATAGACGAGGGGAGGGAAGTGGCGATGAGCTCGCCCATCTTTTGAAACACATCCTTGCTGCCGCCGTAGTAGCTGGCGGTGATATAGCGTACGCCCTGGATGGTCTGGCTGTGGGCGATCATGCTGTTCTCAAATAGAAACATGGAATTGGTTCTCCTTTACATTTTGTGTTGCCATGTTGGCGTTTCTTCCCGGTCTTCCGGCCTGTGGCCCTGAGCTATCTTCTTGGCCCGCTCTTTGGCCAGAGCCTTGCGGTCGCCGTGGCCGGTCACTGGGGTAGCTGGAGCAGGGGACTGATGGCGCTCCAGACGGTGACCCAGCCGTACCAGATCGCCAGCAAGCCCACGAGAATCGGAATGGCCCACAGCCAAGCCAGGCTGGGCGTGGGCAGGGGTATCTTCGGCAGAGAAAGCCACCATTCTTTCTTCTTCCCAGCCTGTTGGAGCTGCTGTCGGATCTCCGCTACTTCCTTGACCAGCGTCTCGGCCTGTGCTGTCATTGTCCCCATAGTAGACCCCATAGCCACCAGCAGACGGCGTTGGGCATCCAGCAGGGTCAGCAGTTCCGTCCACTGCTCCTGGGTGGGACAGGCGGGAGCGGGCGGCATCATCTGCGGCTCTTGCGGCTGATTCCGCTTCTTCAATTCGTCGATGGAGTATTGCCTCTCGGATGAGGAACTCACGCTCCATGACCTCCTTTCGGTATCGCTTGTCGTGGAGCCGGTCGTCCCGGCATTTCTTGCCCTTGGGGGTGGCGTAGGTGATAGCCTTGCGGTTTGGCTCCCACCGCACCTGATACCCTCGCCGCTCCATCTCCCGG
>CAZRJY010000127.1:0-3767 GCA_964600525.1 uncultured Clostridia bacterium | reverse complement strand
AGGAAGCCGCCTGCTCCCTTGCCGAGCCGTCGCCGGGCTTTCTCGCCGCGACCGCACTGCCGAGCATCGTGTTTTCGTCAAGCTTTATCCCGACCTTTTCAAGCACTTCTGCGGGCAATTTTTTATCCGTCCTTCTCGCCTGCTCTTTCGCCTTGACTTCCTTAGCCCTGCCGACGTACGCGGGGTCTTTACGCGAGAGCGCAAACTCCGCAAGCCTTAACGGGTTGGAACGGTAAGACGAAGTTTCGCCGCTGGGGATAAGCTCGTCCGTGGTCGTTACGGGGTCGTCGATTACCGACACGACCTCAATTAAAAGATTGTCGGCAAGCGGCAACTGCTCGGGCCAGTCGGCTATGTTGTTGCCGTAAACAAGCTCCTCTTTCGGCTGCGGTTTGCCCGCGCCGCGGTATACTCTGTGCTCGTAAATCGAGCCGTCGAAATAATACTTCTTGACCTTTTTGGTGTACTCCGCCTCGGTTGCGGGAGTAAGCACGCCGCCGTTTGCCGCCGTTGCCGCAATCGAACGCGCGTCCATAAGCGCAACCGCCGCAAGCTGGTTTTCGCCCAGCTTACTGCCCTCGCGGTTTTCGAAGTTGCGCGTCGTATGCCTTATCGAGAAGCCGTTGTCGGCAGGCGTGTCGCCCGCGCCGAAGCACGGTCCGCAGAACGCCGTTTTGACTACCGCGCCCGCACCCATAAGCAGCGAAGCGTAGCCGTTGTCGACAAGGCTCTTGTACACGGGCTGGGACTGGGGATAGACGTTGAGCATAAACTCGCCGTTGCCGCAGTTTTTGCCGCGCATAATCTCAGCCGCCTCCGCGATATTTTCGTAACTGCCGCCCGCACAGCCGGCTATTACGCCCTGACTGACGTACAGCTTGCCGTCCTTAATTCTGTCGAGCAGTCTGTAAGGCTTGCCCTTTTCGCCCTTTAATTTGTTGCCCGCCTTTTCAACTTCCGCAAGTATGTCCGCGGCGTTGTCCACCACCTCGCGTATGGTAAACGCGTTGGACGGGTGGAACGGCAATGCGAGCATGGGCTCTACGCGCGACAGGTCGATTACAACCGCGCCGTCGTAGTAAGCGGGGTCGGCGGGGTGAAGCTCTTTGAAGTCGCCCTCTCTGCCGTGCGCCTTGAAAAATTCGCGCGTCGTTTCGTCCGTTTCCCAGATGCTCGAAAGGCAGGTGGTTTCGGTCGTCATAACGTCGATGCCGCTACGGAAGTCCATTGAAAGATTTTTAATTCCGGGACCTACGAACTCTAAAATCTTGTTCTTGACAAAGCCGCTTTTGAAGGTTGCTCCGACAAGCGCGATTGCTACGTCGTGCGGTCCTATGCCCTTTTTGGGCTTGCCCTTTAAATACACCGCGATAATTTCGGGGCGCTTTATGTCGTAGGTCTGACCGAGAAGCTGTTTTACAAGCTCGGGTCCGCCCTCGCCCACCGCCATAGTGCCGAACGCTCCGTAGCGCGTGTGACTGTCCGAGCCCAAAATCATTTTTCCGCAAGCCGCCTCGCACTCGCGCATATACTGGTGGATTACCGCGATATGGGGCGGAACGTAATTGCCGCCGTATTTTTTCGCCGCGGAATAGCCGAAAAGATGGTCGTCCTCGTTGATTGTGCCGCCCACCGCGCACAGCGAGTTGTGGCAGTTGGTAAGCGTGTAGGGCACGGGGAATTCTTTCAGCCCCGAAGCCTTTGCCGTCTGTATTATGCCGACGTAGGTTATGTCGTGCGAAGCGAGCGCGTCGAAAGAAATTTTAAGGTCGGTTTCGTTGCCCTTGTTGTGCGCGGACAAAACCGAATACGCCATAGTACCCTTGATTGCCTTCTGCTTTTTCGCCTCCACCATAAAGGCGTAATTTTCGCGCACGAGCGCTCCGTTCATATAGTAAACGCCGTTTTTTATCAGTTTGACCATAGTAACCTCCGCAGTGTAAGTATATTTATTCTACAATATAACTCAGTTTTTTTCAACCTTTAATTGCAATAATTTAAAAATTAGGATATAATTAGACCATGAAAACTTTTAAATATAAATTTACGCGGCTTTTAAAGGCGCTTATGATTTTGGGTATGGTGCTGTGCGTGCTCGGGTTCGGAGTTAACCTCTTTTACTGTATCACTAACGGCACAAGGCACGCCGCCGACCCCGTGTACCCCGTTATGCAGTACGTTCTGATGTTTTTCGTTACCGTCGTGCTGTTCGTACTTTTACTCAGCATTATGCTGCGGTCGGCGTACGTTATCGACGGTAAATATTTCAAGACGCGGTTCGGGTTTATCGTAAGCAAGTACGACGTTGAAAAGATTGACGGAATTTTGCTTGACAGAAAGACGAACAAGCTGACGGTCAATTTTTCGAGCGGCGAATTTATCGTAATAGTCGTTAAGCAGGAATGGTACGACGAGTTTATAAACGCGCTTCTGGAAGCCAATCCCAAAATAGAATACACTGTCAATTCGTTGGAAAACGACGGCACGGATAAAAAAGCTTAAATTTAAAAGCCGCGCGGCTTCATTTTAACTCTTCTTTTTCTTCTTAAGCATTTTTTTGAGCGAGGTGTGATGCTCCTCACCCGCCATAAGCTGATACAGATTTTTGTGGTGCGCGCCCCACGTCAATACGTTGAGCGCAAGCAAAATCATAAATGTCAGAATAATATAAACGTTTGCAAGCATATCCGCATAGCGCACGGTGAACACTACCGCCTGCCATATCGTAAAGCCCGCAACACCTATCAGCGAGCCCATCGAGCCCCACTCGGTAAAGCCGACGTACACGAAAAGTAATATGAACAGCGCAAGCCCTATGAACGCGAACCACCACGTTTCGCAGGATATCGAGCACCATAAAAGTCCTATGGTCGTCGATATGCCCTTGCCGCCCTTGAACTTCATCGTTACGGGGAAAACGTGCCCCAAAAGCGCGAACACGGCGAAAAAGTAACGCATAAAGTCGGAAACTACCACCTGCGTGCCCGCAAAGTAAAACCTGCGGAACACAAAGTACGCGACAAGCACGGGAATTGCGCCCTTTAAACCGTCGCATAAAAAGTTCAAAAGTCCCACTTTTAAGCCGTAGCGGCGTGATATGTTCATTGCGCCGGGGTTGCCGCTTCCGACGTTTCGGATATCGTCGTGCTTGATTTTGGATATAAGTACCGCGAAATTGAAGCAACCCAGAAAATAGCTTACCACCGCGCCTATTAAAAGCCAGTACCAGCCTTGCGAAATATAAAACTCTTTCATCAGTCTGCCTTTTTCTCTCTTGTTACTATTTTAATCGGCGTACCAGCAAAGTCGAACGCCTTGCGGATTAAATTTTCCAGAAACCTTTCGTACGAAAAGTGCATTAAGTCGCTGCTGTTTACGAACAGTACGAACGTAGGCGGAGCAACCGCAACCTGCGAGGAATAGTAAACTTTTAACCGTCTGCCGTTGTACGAAGGCGGCTCGTTGGCACGCACCGTGTCTAAAATCAAATCGTTCAAAGTGCCCGTAGGTATGCGCATATGCGCGTTCGAATACACTCTGTCCACTTCCTTCATTATCTTCTCGGCGCGCTGTCCCGTCTTTGCCGAAACGTACACCGACTGGAAGTAGTCCATAAATTTAAGGTCCTCTTTCAGCTTGTCCTCGAACTTGTTTATGGTGTTGGTATCCTTTTCGATTAGGTCCCACTTATTCATGACAACGACCGACGGTTTGCCCTGCTCGTGCACGTAGCCGATAATCTTGGTGTCTTGCTCGGTAAGCCCCTC
>CAZRJY010000126.1:0-3776 GCA_964600525.1 uncultured Clostridia bacterium | reverse complement strand
AGTGCACCAAAAACGGCGAGGAAATAATAACGTGCCGCCCCGCGGATTTAATCGGCGACGAAATGGCTGAGCTCACCGAAAAGGTAAAGGCGGACGGCTTCTACGAAAAGGAAGAGGACGTTTTGTCATATGCGCTGTTCCCCGAAGTTGCAACAAACTTCTTTAAATGGCGCAAGGCTCAAAAGAATTTAGTTGATACAGACATGGCTAAAAACCCCAATAAGGTTTATCCCGTATAAAAATTAAAGATTGCGGCGGAAACTTTAATCGTTTCCGTCGCTATTTAAATAATAAAATATGAAAGTAGCAGTAATTGGCGCGGGCGCTTCGGGGCTGATGGCGGCGTATGCAGCCGCAGCTAACGGAAACGACGTTACCGTCTTTGAAAAAAAAGAAAAGAGCGGTAAAAAAATTTATATAACGGGAAAGGGGCGTTGTAATCTTACAAACGCCGTTTCGCCGCAGGAATTTTTACAAAATGTCGTATCCAACTCAAAGTTTTTAACAGGCGCAATTTACTCATTTCCGCCCGAACAGACGATTTCTTTCTTTGAAAATCAGGGATTACGGCTTAAAACCGAGCGTGGGAACAGAGTTTTCCCCGTTAGCGATAAGGCTAGCGACGTAACCAAATATTTAGAAAAAGCATGCAAAAACGTCGGTGTAAAGTTCAATTTTAACAAAAAAGTAGACAAAATCAATATTTTAAATAGTACTGTGTCAGACATAATCGTTAATAATAACGCAATTTCGTTTGACAAAGTAATAGTATGTACCGGCGGAATAAGTTATCCGTTAACTGGGTCGACGGGCGACGGTTATAAGTTTGCGGAAAATTGCGGTCATAAAATAATTAGCCTTAAACCGGCGCTATGCGGTCTTAATTTAAAGGGAAAGTATTTTGTCGAAATGCAGGGACTTTCTCTTAAAAACGTTTCGCTTACGGTATTATACAACGGTAAAACAGTTAAAAATTTATTCGGGGAGATGTTGTTTACTCATTTCGGCGTATCTGGACCGCTGATTTTGACTGTATCCAGCATTATAAACCGGCTTGATTTAAACAACGTTAAACTTTCGCTCGATTTGAAGCCAGCGCTTACGACAGAGCAGCTTGACGAGCGGCTTTTACGCGATTTCACCGCCGCGCCGAATAAATCGCTGGCCGTAATTTTAAAGGGTTTATTGCCGTCGTCGCTTATAAGCGAAGTTTTAAAGCGTAGCGGCGTGAACGGGGAAAAGAAAGTCAATTCGGTATCAAAAGGCGAAAGGTACGCACTGTTGACAGTAATTAAAAATTTTGATATGCTTGTTTCGTCGTTAAGACAGTTTGACGAGGCCATCGTTACAAGCGGCGGGGTTGACGTTAAGGAAGTTAATCCCAAAACTATGGAAAGTAAGCTTGTTAAAGGGCTTTATTTTTGCGGCGAGGTGCTTGACGTAGACGCGTTTACCGGCGGTTTTAACCTGCAAATTGCGTTTGCAACGGGTTTTGCCGCAGGCAATTCTATAAAACCGGAGGAAATATGAAGGCAATCAGAGGCGCAACAACCGTTGCGGAGGATAATCCCAAACTCATAAAGGAAGGCGTTAAAGAGCTTTTGAACGAAATTGTCCGCTTAAATAATCTAAATTCCGAACAGATTATCTGCATAATGTTTTCAAGTACGGCGGATTTAAAGTCATATTACCCTGCAAAAGCGGCAAGAGAAGCGGGATTTTCGTTCTGTGCACTGTACTCCTCGCTCGAACCCGAAATAGAAGGCTCGCTTAAAAACTGTATACGCGTTATGCTGCTTGTCGAAAGCGTTCAACAGCCCGAACACGTATACTTATACGGTGCGAAAAATCTGAGAAAAGACATCACGTCGATATTGAATATCGCAGTAGACGGTCCCGCGGGCAGCGGCAAAAGTACGGTTTGCAAGCTTGTCGCCAAAAAGCTGGGGATTTTGTACCTTGATACGGGCGCTATGTACAGGGCAATCGCCTATAAATGCGTTAAGGACAAAAAGGACTACGGCGACAAGGACGTAGTCAAACATATCATAAATAAACTTGATTTAAAAGTCGGGTACAAGGACGGAAAACAGATAACTTTGCTTGACGGAGAGGACGTTTCCGAGCTTATACGCACTCCGCAGGTTTCAATGCTTGCGTCGTACGTTTCCGCGTACAGCTTTGTGCGTACGAAGATGGTTACGCTGCAACGCGAAATCGCGCAGAAGACATCGTGCATTTTAGACGGCAGAGATATCGGCACGAACGTTTTGCCCGACTGCAAATTCAAAATTTATTTAAACGCTTCGCCCGAAGTAAGGGCAAAAAGGCGTTTTGACGAGGACAAAGCAAAGGGCGGTTCCCAGTCGTACGAGCAGGTATTGAGTGAAATCAACGAGCGTGATTTTCAGGATATAAACAGAGCGGTTGCTCCCTTGCAGAAGGCGAAAGACGCGCTTGAAATAGACACGTCGGATATGACGGTCGACGAAGTCGTAAATGAAATAATAAGCAAAATTCAGGAAAAAATTTAAAAAATGAGCAAAAAAGAAAAGAAAGCAAAGCAAAAACCGACGAAACTCGAAAAATTTTTCAAGAAATTGCATTTCTGGGAAAAATATATGTACAGAGTTTTCTGCCCATACGTAAGACACGGCAATCTTACCAAATACGAGGACACTCCGCTCATCTGCATAGGCAATCATTACAGCTATATGGACGTGGTTTTTCCCTGTCTTGTTACCGACCGTCCGATACACTTTATCGCTAAGCAGGAGCTTTACGATAACGGCGGACCTATGAGATGGTTCGTTAAAAAATGCGAGTGTCTTCTTGTCAAGCGCGACGGCTCGGACGTGCAGGCAATAAAGGATTCCATGCGCATTTTAAAGGCGGGCGGAGTGATAAATATTTTCCCCGAAGGTACGCGCAATCATTCTTACGCCGAATTTCTGCCCTTTCACAGCGGCGCGGCGGCTCTGTCTATAAAGACACGCACACCCATAATACCCATTGTGAAAGTAACCAAAATAAGGCTGTTTAAGAAGACTCACGTCATCTACGGTGACCCGATTGAATTCCGTCAGTACTACGGAAAAAAGGTCACCAAAGAGGAGATTGAGGAGTGCGACAATATTTTAAGGGAAGCAATGACCAATATGCGCCTTGCATTTCTTGATAAGCATCCTATAAAATTCAAGAGCGACAAAGTGTAATGCAGGTTATAATAGCAAAGAGCAGCGGCTTTTGCCGCGGAGTAAATATTGCGGTTGATACCGCCATGCAAATTGAGCCCGAAAACACTTTTATTTTAGGTGAAATAATTCACAATGCCGACGTTACGGACGCAATCAGAAAGCGCGGTATTACCGTTGTTGAAAGTCTGGACGAAATACCCGACGGCGCAACCGTGATATTCCGTTCGCACGGCGTTCCGAAGGAATATTACGGCGAATGCGACAGGCGCAATATAAAATACATCGACTGCACGTGCAAATTCGTGAGCAATACCCAGCGCATTGTCGAAAGCGAATACGGTAAGGGTAACTTTATTATAATCTGCGGCGAGCCGACTCACCCCGAGGTTATCGGGCTGCAAAGCAGGTGCGGAAATTCGGCTCTTGTAATAAACGACGTAAGCGCGGACATAAGCTCTGTTTGCTCGAAAAACGTAAGCGTAGTGGCTCAAACTACGTTTTCGGTTGACAAATTTGATAAAATTATAAAAAATATTAAAAAACTTTGTGAAAAATCAGTTGCCGTTTTTAAAACAATTT
>CAZRJY010000125.1:0-3797 GCA_964600525.1 uncultured Clostridia bacterium | reverse complement strand
GAAAATTTCAAACTTTTAAACGAACAATGAGCAAGATGGACTTCAATCATCCATTTGCCGGCAAGAAAAATTTTAAGCCACTTGAACGTTTGCACCACCTGTTACATATAACTATTCTCTATACCAAAGCCTCCATATTGATTTACAAAGGATAATAAGACTACAGAAAATTTTTCTTAAATTTAACTTAAAAAACCAAAATAATTGTTTGTATATTTTGCTACATTTTCATATTTTTGCACTATCAAACTAAATATTGAAGATTTTTCAGTTGAGTTAAGTGTTTAAAACAATCAGTTTCTGACTATACTTAACTTTACCATGTATAACCCAGAGGTTTACAATTCAGCGAGCCATTGTTAAAATTAATTTTAACAATGGCTAATAAGCTTCAATTACCTCTTGACACAATAGAGGTGATGGACGATGAGATCCTCTTCGTCCTTGGAGGAGCCGCAATCCTCTATTCGGTTAAAGTTTCAGATGAGCTTGGAGGATTATATCCTCTATCGGTTTAATAATTCATTAATATCTAACTATACTCAGGAACGGTTATGAATAAAGTATTTGCGCTGATTTTGTTGATTTTCAGTTCAACAGCTACATGGGCTCAGACTGCTGTTAGCGGCAGCGTGACCAACAAGGAGGGGGAGGCTCTCGCCGGAAGCACGGTGCTATTCTTTCAAGCTGACACCGTCGCCGGTGGTACGGTCACCGACAGCAAAGGAAAATTTGAGCTCAAGGGTCTCCATCAGGGGGACTATGAGTGCAGGGTATCGATGCTCGGTTATCAGCCGGCCTCCAAAAAATTTACTCTCACAGAGAAAACGAAGCTTCCGAAATTCGTGTTGGAGGAGGATGCTACAATGCTCGGCGAGGTCACTGTGACCGACGACCCCCGAATGAGAACCAAGGAATTAGCCGGCATGTCGGTCTATTACCTCACGGACAGAGCTAAGAAAGAACATAATGCCTACATGGCACTTCGGGAGATTCCGCGTCTCAGGGTCAACGAGTCAGACCGTAGTATAACCCTCGACAATGGCACCATCCCACTCATTCTTGTGAATGGTGTTAAGAAACCATTGGATGTACTTAGTCCTGAATTCATAGAGTCGGTGGAGATCATCGACAATCCCTCGGCACGTTACAGAGGAGATGCCGGAGTAGGCTCTGTGCTTAATATCAAGCTGAAGAAGGAGGGGGTAAAACCCTATTTCCGAGGCGATCTGGGAGCCAACGCCACGATTCCGGATGCCAATTTCATATATTCAAGCGCTTCGTTTGAGACCGGAACCGCCACTTCCTCACTCTATCTTACAGGGGGATACATGCAGATTGCGAGACAAAAGGAGGAAAGCTATTCCAACATAACGCAGGGGGAAATCTCCCGCGAGTTGAATTCTACACGAAAGACTTACTGGCGCAATCCTTTCGTTAAATTAGGAGGAGACAAAGAGTTTTCCAAGAAAGATTATTTAGCTTTTGGCATCAATTATTTCCCCAATCCCCAAGGCGGGACTACAAAGACCGAAGGAGAGATAACCGATCTGGCTCTCGGTAAAAGCTCGATTCTCTCATCTATAAATAAATCAAAAACAAGATATCACGAAGTGGCTGGCAATCTCTATTACAAGCACACTTTCACCAGCCAAAGACTTTTGGAACTGACCGGCAACTATTTTTACTCCAATAACGGCAATGAGGCCGATTACGAGGAGACGAGCGAGCTGTTGAGCTACACAAGTGCCATCGATCAGGATAACAGCCGCCATATGGGGAAACTCGACGCCATTTATTCGGATATGCTGACCTCCTCGATGCATCTCGAGGCGGGGTCGAATACGGAATATTCCGTGACCAATATTGACGACCGCCTTGACGAATGGCCTAACTTCCGCTACAGGAGGACAAGGGAATATCTTTTTGCCGGTATAGATAACAATCGCTCACAGAGCAAGTTCAACTATGTTGTCTCGCTCGGTCTTGACATGGTGTTCTCTGATGCCGACGGAGTGAGGAACAGCTATGTTGATCTCGTGCCCTCGGTCTCGTTATCTTATAAACCGATATGGAAGCACGCCATCAACCTTACATACAACCGTAGTCGCCAGATGCCGACTGCCGGATATCTGAATCCGCGCAACACTTCAACTAATATCCTGTTAGTTGTGAAAGGAAATCCATATCTTAAGCCGAGCCATACCGACTGTGTGAAGCTCGGATATGTCTTCAGCAATGGAGCACTGAGGGTGAACCCTTACGTAAGCCTTTACCGTTATTCGGACTTAGTAACCAATTACGGATACATGGAGGATGACAACGTATATGTAAGCACTTACCAGAATTTCGGACACTACAACCTGCTTTGGACAGGCGCCTCTTTAAGCTACAACTTCCCGCAGAAGAATGGCTTTTATGGGAATATGTCTGTCAGTGGCTCATGGTATAAGAGCTATATGAAGGGAATGTCATTCAGTGGATGGACACCGAGATTTTCCCTTCAGGGATTCGTGGGTTATAAGAACTTTTCATTGAATGCATACCTGTCTTATTCCGGCAAGTCTTATTCGCTGTATTCCAAATCACGTGACAGTTACTCGTCGAATCTGAATCTTAGTTGGAACGTTAGCAACTCCGTATCCCTTCAGCTGATGGCCGAGAAATTCATATGCCCGAGAAGAGCGTCAAAGACGTGGACACTCAACGGCGATTACAGCTCCTATACGAGCACTGTTCAGAAAACCCTCGCCCCGAAGGTTCAGATCGGAGTGTGGTACTCATTCCAGACCAAGAATTTCCAGTGGCGCAACAAGAAGCAGCTGAATGCAGAAGACGGCGAGCTCAAGACCATCAAGACTAACTAAACCTGAATTCCGGCCCTTACTTAGTCAAGAACCCTATGATGAAGAAGGTGAATCGATCCTCAGCCACATCATAACTTCCAAATCCGGCTCCTGACAACTACCTCCCGACACCCGGCTCCTGACAGCCCCCGATAGAATAAGGGTAATCTTAACGAATTAGGTTTAAGAGGGGGAATCATTCGAATTGGATTAAATATGAATATCTGAATTAGGTTCAACACGAATTTCTGAATTGAGTTTAATATGAATATATTTGGAGAGGAGGGCAGCTATGTTAAGTTTAACATAGCTGCCCTCCTGCTTTCTTCTTCTACCCTCCCGACACGTCTTTCAACATTTCCGGGGTATCTTTGCTACTTTTTCGGGCATTTTTCTTCTATATTTCCGGTAAGATGTGGAAAAGGTTAAGGCCGTGCGGGCGCCTTCATCGACGTCGCCATTACTATGAAGAATCAAGGCGTTGATCCTGACCAAATCAGTAAATTCACCGGCCTCTCCCTCGAAGAAATCCTGCGTTTATAAAAATAAACCTTTTCTTGAGTGGATTTTCTGAATTTTGAATGGTTTTTGAGAAAATGAACGCTATTTTCTTAAAAAATGAACGCCACTTACAATTTCTTGAACGCTTTTTTTCATCTTTTGAACGCTTTTTTCATCTTTTGAACGCTTTTTCTGCAAATTGAACGCTTTTTTAAATTCGTGAACGCTTTATATATATTTTTTTGAACGCAACGATCCCCCTCCCCTTGCGCAGTTTGGGAAAAATCAATAATTATAGATTTACAGCAGGATAATGGCTTTGCTCATTCGGCAAAGCCTATTCTTTTTTCATATGACAGTGCATTAGCCTCCCCTCCGAGTCGCGAAGATGAAGCCCGTTCCCTTCACAGTATCTCCAGAAAGAACAATCGGCACATGGCCCCGTCTTCA
>CAZRJY010000124.1:0-3823 GCA_964600525.1 uncultured Clostridia bacterium | reverse complement strand
TTAATTTTAACGCGGCGCCGCCCCTTTAACATATATCCGCCCTTATCCTTTTAAGAGCGCTTTTTTCAAGCCTCGAAACCTGAGCCTGCGAAATTCCCACCTGCTCGGAAATTTCTGTCTGCGTCTTGCCCTCGAAATACCGCAGGAAAAGAATACTGCGTTCCCTCTCGCCCAGCCGCGTGATTGCTTCGTACAGCGCCGCCTTTTCCGTCCACACCTCGTCGTTGTTCTTCGTATCGAAAATCTGGTCCATGAGTAGAAGCGTGTCGCCCTGTTTGTTGTACACAGGGTCGTATAAAGACACGGGGTCGGAAATGGCGTCTAATGCATAGGCAACTTCCGAAACGGCTACGTTCATAGCCTTTGCGATTTCGTCGTAGGTTACGACGTCGTTTTCCTCTTCCAGCTTTTCGCGCACCTTTAAAACCTTGTACGCCGTATCGCGGATAGAGCGCGAAACGCGCAGGGAATTTCCGTCCCTTAAATACCTCTTAATCTCGCCCAAAATCATGGGCACGGCGTAAGTCGAAAAGCGCACTCCCACCGTGACGTCGAAGTTGTCAATCGCCTTTATAAGCCCCACGCAGCCCACCTGAAACACGTCGTCGGCGTTCGCCTTTTTAGACCAGAACCTCTTGACAAGCGACAGCACGAGGCGCATATTTCCGACAATGAACCGCTCTCTCGCGTCGTTGTCGCCCGCCTTGATTTTGAGCATCAGCTCTTCCTGCTCTTTGTTGGAAAGCTTGGGCAAGCCCGAAGTCTCCACACCGCAAATAACGACTTTATCGTACATATTTTTTACCTCCGATATGTACAAAAAAGCCGTTAATTTAGGTATATTAAGGGGTTAATTTAATTTTTATATCTGCCGCGATATGTCCTTTTTAAGTTTAGCTATAATCTTTTTTTCAAGGCGCGATATGTAGCTTTGCGATATGCCCAGCTTGTCGGCAACGTCTTTCTGCGTCATTTCCTCGCCGCCGTCAAGCCCGAAACGCATACGCATAATTTTCTGCTCGCGCATCGAAAGCCTTGATAGCGACTTCTTTAAAAGCTCTCTTTCAACGCCGCCTTCAACGTCCGAATACACCGAGTCCGCGTCCGTACCCATGACGTCGGAAAGTAGCAGCTCGTTGCCCTCCCAGTCGGTGTTCAGCGGTTCGTCGAAAGACACCTCCTGCTTGGAGCGGCTAAGCCTCCTCAAATACATCAAAATCTCGTTCTCGATGCACCTTGAAGCGTAGGTTGCAAGCTTGATATTCTTGTCCGCGCGGAAAGAGTCGATAGCCTTGATAAGCCCTATCGTGCCCACCGACACAAGGTCGTCGCCGTCGGCGCCAGTACCGTCGAACTTCTTGGCTATGTACACGACCAACCTCAGATTGTGCTCGACAAGCTCTGCCTTAGCGCGCTGGTCGCCGTTTTCGAGTAAGGTCAGTTTCGCCCTCTCCTCCTCAGAGGAAAGCGGCAGGGGCAGCGCCTCGGTGCCGCATATGTAATCGAGCGTGTTGAGCCCCAAAAGCGAGCGCAGTAAACTTTTGATTTTTTCGAACATTTAATTTACCTCCGATAAGTCAGGATGAAGAACCATTTTATAAATGTGCCGCGGCGAAATTCCCAAGGCTACGTTTCGCCTTGTAATTTTGCTTTTTCCGTCGTCAATCTCTATCCTTTCGGCGGTAAACACCGGGATTTTACTTTTCCCTGCAACAGTATGTATTTCCGCAAAAGTTTTTATACTTTCGCCTTCCGTCAATTTTTTTGCTATGTACGCGGGCACTATGCTGACTGGCGCGCCGCTCAAATACACCTTGTTGCCGCTGTCATAAAACGCCGAGCACGTCGCGCTTTTATCCTTGAAATAAATCTTGCAGTACGCACTGACGTTTTTGTTCGAAACAAACTTCCGCTTTAATCTTATTGCAACAAGCGCAACGACCAGCGCGGCGAAAAGCGGAATGCCTATCGGCACCGACGAGAGAACGAAGCCTCCGCCCTGCTTATAGGCAACGCCCGCAAGCGAGAACAGCGCAATCAGCGCTCCGCCCGTCAAAAAGGTTGCCGCCGTGAAAATTGCGGTGAATTTCAGATAGCCCTTAAAGCTCTGATACTTACCCGCAACCGCGCACATAGCTGCGCCCGCCGCAAGCTTTACGATTATTCCGACCGCTCCGCCCAGATTGAACAATGGGTAAACGACCGCAAAGCACGCGCCTAAAACCGAAGCTATTGCAATTCGCCCGTATTTTGCGGGATTTTTTGCCGCCGCCTTAGCCGCCGCAAGCAAAGTGAAGTCCATGCAGAAGTTTTCGATAAGGGCGTATTCAACATACACTTGCATCGTGAAAGCATTATAACGCACTTTTCCGTGCCGAAAAATGTAAAAAAAAGACGCAATTTCGAAAATTGCGTCGATGTTTTAAAACGTTATACCGCTCAGTATTTCCTCTATTTTTTCTTTACTGTCCGCGCCCATAAGTTTAACGCGCATTGCCGCCGCGTTAGGCTGTCCCTTTATGTAAAAGGCGAGCATCTTGCGCATATACACCGTGGCAAAGCGGTTATCGTACGCGGCGAAAGTGTCGTCGAGCTGTTTTTTTATGACCGCCTTTTTGTCGGGCACCTGCGTTCCCGTAATTTCCGCAAACACGAACGGATTGTACATTGCTCCGCGCGCAACCATAACTCCGTCCGCACCCGTTTCGCCTATAAGCCTTTCCGCGTCGGCATTCGAGAATACTCCTCCGTTGGCAATGACGGGTATTTGCACCGCTTCCTTTGCTTCGGCGATTTCTTTAAAATTTACTTCGCCCGAATACATCTGAACGCGCGTGCGTCCGTGGATTGTGAGCATATCCGCGCCCGCGTCCTGCATAGCAACCGCAAAGTCGCGCGTGACTAAATGTTCTTTATCTATCCCTGTTCTGAATTTAACCGAGACAGCCTTGCCGCTTGATTTTGCCGCCTTTACAAGCTTTTGCGCAAGCGGAATATTTGAAAGCAGTGCGCTGCCCTCGCCGTTTTTGAATATTTTCGGCACGGGGCAACCCATATTTATATCTATCAAATCGTACGGCGAAATATCCTCGCTCTGAGCCGCTCTTTGCATATATTCGGGCTCGCTTCCGAACAGCTGAACGGCGTTAACCGCGCCATATACGGGGGTCAATTGCAAAAGCTCGCGCGTGTTTTCACTGTTATAGCACAGCCCCTTTGCGCTGACCATTTCGGTAAACGACAGCCCTGCGCCCAAGCTTTCGCACATTCCGCGGAAGACCGCGTTGGTGTAACCTGCAAGCGGCGCAAGCAACACGTTGTTTTTAATCGTAAGTCCGCCAAGCTCAATCTTTTTTAAGTGCATTTTTCGCCTTTACCCAGTAATAATCAAGTTCGAGTTCGTCCATATCGCTCATATTTTTGCCGTCGGCAATTATGAGTCTTTCACACTCCACAAAGCGGTTTGCAAACTTGTCGGTTGCCGCGCGCAACGCCTCCTCGCAGTCGACGCCCGCAAGACGGCAGGTGTTTACCGCGGCAAACAGCACGTCGCCAGCCTCGTCGAATACCGCCGCTTTGTCGCCTACTTGCATTGCCTCCACCATTTCCTTTACCTCCTCCCACAGCTTTTCCGAAGCCGAAACGGGGGAAAGAAAATCCATACCGCTCTTTGCCGCGCGCTTGCCGACCTTCTGCGCTCGCATACACGCAGGGAAGTTTTTGGGCACCGCCATAACGCTTTCGCCGAAAGTCGTCATATGCTTTTCTTTGAGCTTGTTTTTATCCCACACGCCCAGAGCCTCGCTCTCGCTTGCCGCCTTGT
>CAZRJY010000123.1:0-3841 GCA_964600525.1 uncultured Clostridia bacterium | reverse complement strand
CGTCCTTCATCATCGCTTCCATACCGTAGGTCGCAACCGCGCCCGCAAACTTTTCCTTTTCGGTCTTCTTGCCGCATATTACAGGTATTGCCAAAACGTTCTCTGCAAATTCCTTGTAAACGCCAAGCATTTTCATTGTTTCCGCCTCCGCTTCCTCCTCGGTTGCGTGAGCCGTGTGTCCTTCCTGCCATAAGAATTCGGAAGTCCTCAGAAAGGGGCGCGTAGTCTTTTCCCAGCGCATAACGTTTGCCCACTGGTTCATAAGAACGGGCAGGTCGCGGTAGGACTGTATCCACTTGGAATACATATTGCCGATAATCGTTTCGGACGTCGGGCGCACAACCAGAGGCTCTGCAAGCTCCTCGCCGCCCGCGTGGGTTACAACCGCAACTTCGGGCGCAAACCCCTCTACGTGCTCAGCTTCCTTCGTCATAAAGCTCATGGGGATAAGCAAAGGGAAATACGCGTTTTTATGTCCCGTCGCCTTGAAGCGGTCGTCAAGCTCTTTCTGGATATTTTCCCAGATTGCATAGCCGTAAGGGCGGATTACCATAGTGCCCTTTACGGGACCGTAATCCACAAGCTGCGTCTTTTTGCAAACGTCGGTATACCACTGCGGAAAGTCGGTCTCGATATCCGCTATATTTTCAACAAAACTGTCCTTTGCCATAAAAAACTCCTTTACCGCAAAACTATCGCATTTTATTCGGGGTTATTATACCACAGTATAAATTAAAAATAAAGTGTTTGCGGCGGTTTACGGAAAATTTATCTATCCGAAATTTGCGTTCAATTACCCTTAAACACTTGAAATTAAAACCGACTTATTGTATAATGAACTTACTATGGAAGAGAAATCGTATAAATCCTTAAAAAGCGGAAGCGATATCCGCGGCATAGCCGTTCAGACAGAGGACAGCGAAGTTACCTTAACCCTTGAAGCAATCTGCGATATTACCAAGGCGTTTTTGAAGTGGCTTTCCGTTAAAACGGGCAAGTCGGCTTTGAATATTGCCGTAGGCAACGACGTAAGAATTTCCTGCGAGGCTATCTACTCCGCCGTTCAGAAATCTATTGTCGAGAGCGGCTGTAACGTCGTTTACTGCGGAGTGAGCACCACCCCCTGTATGTTCCTTCTTTTAAAGGAAAGCAACTGGGAATGCGACGCGTCGATTATGATAACCGCCTCGCACCTGCCCTTCGACAGAAACGGTCTTAAATTCTTTACGCCCGAGGGCGGTTTAAGCAGCAGAGATATCGACGAGATTATTTCTCTTGCCGAAAACGGCGAAGCTCTGCCCAGAAAGCTCGGCACCGTAACCGAAAATTCGTATATGAACGATTACTGCCGCAAGCTTGTTAACGTCGTAAGAACGGGCACGGGCAAGTCCGCTCCCCTCTTCGGCAAACGCGTTATAGTCGACGGCTCAAACGGCGTTGGCGGATTTTTCGTAAGAAAGGTTTTACAGCAGCTCGGCGCAATTACCGACGGCAGCATCAACATCGAGCCCGACGGCAATTTCCCCGCGCACGCTCCCAACCCCGAGGACCCTACCGCCATTCAGGCTCTTAAAGACGCGGTGCTCGCTTCCCACGCGGAACTCGGCATTATTTTCGACACCGACGTCGACAGAGCGGCGATTGTCGACTGCGACGGCACCCAGATTAACAGAGACAGTCTTGTGGCTCTGACCGCGGCGACCATTCTTGCGGAAAAGCCCGCAACCATCGTTACCGACAGCGTTACCACCGACGGTCTTACCGAATTTATCGAGGACTTGGGCGGCAAGCATATCCGCTATAAGCGCGGTTACAGAAACGTTATCGACGAAGCTCTCCGCCGCAATGCGCGCGGTGAGTACTGCCCCCTTGCCATGGAAACGAGCGGTCACGCGGCGTTTGCCGACAACTACTTTATGGACGACGGCGCATACCTTGTGTGCAAACTTTTGGTGGCGTATTCGGAACAGTCGCTCAAAAAGGAAAAACTCAGCGATTTGATTTCCGATTTGAAGCTTCCCTGGGAAGAGAAAGAAGTGCGCGTGCGCTTTAACGTGCATTCCGAGAATTATCAGCGCGAGGGCGAAAGAGTTATTGCCGAATTGAAGTACTTTGCGGAAAACGACAGCCGCTGGTCGCTTGCGCCCAACAATTACGAGGGCGTAAGAATTAACTTCAAAAAGGGCGAGGGCGGCGGCTGGGCGCTTGTGCGTATGAGCGTTCACGACCCCGTTATGCCCATTAACTTTGCAAGCACGGAAAAGGGCGGCACCAGAAAAATGGCTAAGAGTATTTTCTACCTTCTGGAAAAGTACCCCTTCCTCTTTACCGGCACTCTTAAAAAGTTCATTGACGAAAAGAAATAGGCGGCAAAGCCTTGACGATAAACACATAAGTTAAAAGGAGATTAAAAATGTCAGTTCAGCAGAAAAGCGTTGACACAATCAGAGTACTCTCGGCGGAAGCGATTGAAAAGGCAAAGTCAGGTCACCCCGGCATATGTCTGGGCGCGGCACCCATCGGTTACGAGCTGTTTGCAGATTTCCTCTCGTTCAGCTACAAGAACCCCAAGTGGGACAACCGCGACAGATTTGTTCTTTCGGCGGGACACGGCTCGATGCTCTTGTACTCCCTTCTGCACCTCTTCGGTTACAAGGTGGGCAAAGAGGATTTGGAAAATTTCCGTCAGCTCGGTTCGATAACCCCCGGTCACCCCGAATACGGCACGACCGAAGGCGTTGAAACCTCCACCGGTCCTTTGGGTCAGGGGCTTGCCAACGCGGTAGGCTTTGCGGTTGCCGAGGCGCATCTTGCGGCACTGTTCAACCGTCCCGACTACCCCGTCGTCGACCACTTTACATACGTTTTAACGGGCGACGGCTGCCTCGAAGAAGGTATCGGCTACGAGGCTTGCTCGTTTGCCGGCACCCAGAAGCTGGGCAAACTCATTCTTTTATACGACAACAACGACGTTACCATCGAAGGTAATATGAAAACCACGTTCAGCGAGGACGCGGCTACAAGATTTATGGCGCAGGGCTGGCAGGTTATCCGCGTAAACAACGCAAACAACCTCGGCGCTCTGAAAGCGGCTATCCAGCGCGCAAAGAGCGATTTGACACGCCCCTCCATTATTATCTGCAAGACGGAAATCGGTTACGGCTCGCCCCTTGTAGGCAGTGCGGACTGCCACGGCGCGCCCCTCGGCGAGGCTAACGTTCAAAAGCTCAGAGAAAACCTCGGCTGGACCCAGCCTCCATTCGAAGCTCCCGCCGACGTCAAGGAACACTGCCTTGCTATCGCCGAGGACAAGTGCAAAGCCGAAGAAGAATGGAAAGCGCTGTTCGCTCAGTACGAAAAGGCTTACCCCATGCTTGCGGCGCAGTACAAGCAGTTTATGGGCGGCGTTGACATCGACGTCAGCAGTATTAACGGTCTTTACGACTTCGACAAGCCCGAGGCTACGCGTAGCTGCGGCGGCAAGATTTTGAATATGATTGCCAAGGTTTCGCCCAACATTATGTCGGGTTCGGCAGACCTTTCCCCTTCCACCAAGACGGAAATCAAGGGCAGCCCCTACTTCTCGCCCGAACACAGAGAAGGTTGCAACATTCACTTTGGTATCCGCGAGCACGCAATGAGCGCTATCTGTAACGGCATTCAGTTGCACGGCGGCTTGCGCGCGGTATGCTCCACCTTCTTCTCGTTCGCCGACTATATGAAGCCCGGCATCAGAATGAGCGGTCTTATGAAGCTACCCGTTGTCTACGTTATGACGCACGACTCTATCGGCGTCGGCGAGGACGGTCCTACGCACCAGCCTATGGAACAGCTTGTAATG
>CAZRJY010000122.1:0-3860 GCA_964600525.1 uncultured Clostridia bacterium | reverse complement strand
GACTGTAAATCTGACGTCTCCGACTTCGGTGGTTCGAATCCACCACCTCCCACCAGCAAAAAGGACAGGTTTAACACCTGTCCTTTTTGCTACATCTTAATGTTTGGAGTTCTTAAATTATTTCAATTCAAAATCCATAATGCCAAATTAAGCGTCGTTGCAATACTAAGCCAAATAGGATAAATGCTTAAAATATAGCCGTAAAGTTTTTTGTTCTCAAAAATATTAATAATCAGCACAAACCCCGCAATTAAATTCAGCAGTATAACAATATTACCTAAAAACAAAAGCTTTAAAGTGAAAAAGATTAAACACCACAACACATTCAAAACCGCATTAATCAGCATTAAAACAATTGTAGAAGTCGGTATATCGTCGTTTTTAATCCAAATGAAGTTTATAACGGCAAAAGTTATATAGACAACCGTCCATACAATCGGGATAACAATATTCGGCACCCACTGAGTCGGTTTTCTTAATGCGTTAAACCAATCTATACCGATTTGTACAAAAATGCTTCCCAAAGCGGCAACTAATGCAATAACAACAAACGAAACTATTATTTTTACAATCTGATTTCTTTCCATGATATTTAAATATAGTAATTTCCGCAAAAAATTATTCAATCAAAAGCAAAAAGACGTAAATGTTTTAAGCATTTTAATGTGTTTCAATCATATAATATAGAAAAATATTTAATATAGGAGTCTTTTCTATGGAAGAAAACACCACGTACACAGATACAACTGTAACGACAAATTCTACCGCCGAAGAGCTTTGCGGCTCGACAAACATTCTTGACACCGTACACCTCAAAAACCTGGTAGACGACCTTTCGAAGCTTTACAGTACGTCCGTTTGTACGAAGGTTGCAAGAGACACCAAAACCGCGGCAGAGCAGCGCCTCATCGAAGCTATCCGCGCCAATCTTGACCGCTACGAGGGCTAATTTTTAGCTTTCTCCACCACAAAAAAGCACCCTTCGGGGTGCTTTTTTCGTTTCAATTTATTGTTTTAAAATTTTATCTGTGTTATAATAATTGAAAATGAGGTTTGTTATGACGGAACGCGAAAAGATGATTGCAGGCAAAGTTTACGATGCGAGTGCGGACGGATTGCCCGAACTCAGAGCCAAAGCGCATAAGCTGTGCGCGGAATTTAATTCCACACTCGAAACCGAGGAAAAAAGGCGCGGCGATATTTTGCGCGAGCTTTTACCGAATGCGGCGGACGGCACCTATTTGCAAGGTCCGTTTTTCTGCGACTACGGCGATAACATTAAAATCGGCAAAAATTTTTATGCGAATTTTAACTTCACGGTTCTTGACTGCTGTCCCGTTCAGATTGGCGACGACGTGTTTATCGGACCGAACGTATCGCTGTTGACTCCCGTCCACCCCTTCCGCTGGCAACAGCGCAATGCGCGCACGAAGTCGGACGGCACCGTGTTCGATTACGAATGCGCAAAGCCTATTAAAATCGCAAAAAACTGCTGGATTGCGGGCAACGTGACAGTTATAGGCGGCGTGACAATCGGCGAAGGCTGCGTTATCGGGGCCGGCAGTGTTGTTACAAGAGATATTCCCGCAAATTCGCTTGCAGTCGGCAACCCCTGCCGTGTTATCAGACAAATTACGGATAACGATAATCTGGACGACATTGATTGACAAATGTGTTTGTTTATACTATTATGTAAACAGACGGGGTTATAGCGCAGTTGGTAGCGCGTTTGAATGGCATTCAAAAGGTCAGGGGTTCGACTCCCCTTAGCTCCACCACGAAAAGAGCAAGGCGTAAGCACCTTGCTCTTTTCGTTGATAAAAGTGCAAAATTGGTTTTTACAGTTGCATAAATTGTATAAGTACGCTATAATTGATTGCACGATAAACAGTAATTTCAAAGGAAGTAAGATATGTCAGATAAGCGACGAATTGACAATAAAGAAATGAAGCAGGAAACTATCTCTTATCTTAAAGCGTTATTGAATAAAGAACCACAATCAAGCCTTGGTAATGATGAGATAAAAAAACTAATTTCGGCTATTGAAGAACAACCTGACATCGTGTATAAGGAAGATGTCCGCACCGACCTTGAAATAATCGTTGACAATTATATTCGATGTATGAAATATTTATTGAAAGGAAAAGTTGCATCTGTTACGCGGTTCAAGGACGGCGTAACAGAATGGCTGATAACCGACATAGGTTTGGTCGAACTCGACGCAATACCTCACGATGAAAGCGAATTGACAGAATGTCGATATGAAATCGAAGCCCTTATTGCCGACAACGATTTTGACAACGATACAGTTCTTCAAGCACTTAACGATAGAATTCGTAGTTTATCCGCCGAATAATAAAAATTTGTTTCAGGTTACTACTAAGGAAGGTTTTATTGCCTTCCTTTTTAAATTTCCTCTTTGTATTCTACCGAAGCAACAGTAACCAGATACACCTTTTTGGCGCCGCACTTTTTAAGTTCCGCACTTACCGCGTCCGCCGTTGCACCCGTTGTTAAAACGTCGTCCACAAGTATCAGAGTTTTGCCCTCCACCGCGCTTTTGTCGGCTTCGAAACACGCTTTAAGATTTTCAGCCCTCTCCTTCCTTGACAGACTTTTCTGCGACGCCGACTTCTTAATCTTTTTAACCGCGTCCTTTAATAGCGGAAGTTTCATTTTTTCGGACAGCTCTTGCGCAAGCAGAAACGACTGATTGTAGCCGCGGTCACGTTCGGCGGCGCGCGTCATAGGAACAAAGCAAACCGCTTCGGCGTCGGTAAGGCTTACGCTTTTTGCATACATTAACCGCGCTAAATATTTCTTTAAATAAGGTTGACCGTGCTTGAATTTTGCGATAAGCTTCTGCGCGCCGCCCGAATATACCAACGGTGAAACGGCTTTGTCGTACAGCGGCGGCTGAGCTTTGCATTCCAGACAGAGCCGTGACGACAAGGTCTTTCTGCCGCATACCGGACAAGTGAGTTCATTATTAATTTTTACCGTATCCCTGCACTTTTCGCACAGATTATCGCCGTTGAAAATTTCTATGCCGCATATATCGCAAGTAAAATTTTCAGGGAAAAATACGTCCGTCAGCACCCCTAAGATTTTGTCCTTTAATCCGCCCATTACCGTTTAATCTGATACCTCGTCAAATATCGGGTCGTCAAAAAACTGTTTTAACGAAACACCAAGCGTTGCACAAATTTGATAAAGAGTGTCAAGCTTGACTGTTTTGACCTTTTCGTTAATTATAGTCGAAACGGTCGATTTAGGCAACCCACCTTCCGTATGCAGATAGTTAGGTATAAGACCGCTCATTTCAAGTAGCTGTTTTATTCTCTTAGACGTAGCCTCAGTTAATTTCATCTTTTCACCCTTAGTTTAATGTATTGAACTAAATGCATTATATTATTCAAGATGAAATAAAAGGTTCACGGCATTGAACCAAAAAAATATAATATTAAATTTTTTTTAAGCGGCGGTTTTTGCTTGCCAAGGCGGCGTGTATATGTTATAATCACTTAGCAATTGAAAAGACGGCCTTGTGGTCAAGCGGTTAAGACGGAGCCCTCTCAAGGCTCAATCCCGGGTTCGATTCCCGGCAGGGTCACCACTTGGAAACTAAACCGAACCATTTCACAATGGTAAGTTTAGTTTCCTTTTTCTATACTTAAAATGTCTTTAAACCGCCTTATTAGCTTATTAAACGGCTTTTATGCCGCGAAAGGCTATTGACTGAAATTGCGGTGTGTTAGGCTCGTGCGCCAAAGGCAAACCAAAACCCACCTAAAC
The DNA here is from genome assembly GCA_964600525.1 of uncultured Clostridia bacterium. Lineage (GTDB taxonomy): Bacteria > Bacillota > Clostridia > Christensenellales > Borkfalkiaceae > Coproplasma. The sequence continues at coordinate 65 of CAZRJY010000122.1, read as the reverse complement.
GCTTTTAGGTGGGTTGCTGTGTTTCGCCCTTATTTGCCTACAAACACACCGCAAGAAAAGTTTCA
>CAZRJY010000121.1:0-3889 GCA_964600525.1 uncultured Clostridia bacterium | reverse complement strand
ACACGCAACCGACGGTTTTGGAGACCGCGACTCTACCGTTGAGCTACTCCCCTAAAATTTCAACGCTAATCATTATATATTATAAGTAAATTTAAGTCAACTGTTTTTGGGAGACCTAAGTATGAAAAAACAATTTAAGCTGGGAATTATCGGCTGCGGCAATATGGCGACGGCGATTTTAAAGGGCATAGCGGACAGCGACTTTTTACGCCCTAAAAAGGTTATCGTGAGCGACGTTAACCGCGACAAGCTGAACGAAGCGTACGAAACTTTGGACGTAAATATATCGGACGACAACCGCTTTGTCGCCGAAAACAGCGAGTATCTGCTTTTGGCTGTAAAGCCTCAGACGCTTCCCGAAATTGCCGCCGAACTCAAAGGCGTATGCCCCGAAAAGATAATCAGCATAATGGCGGGCGTAAAAAAAGCGGCGATTAAAAATTCTTTCGGAGTCGGTCTTATTAAAGTTGCCCGCTGTATGCCCAACCTGCCCTGCGTTTCGGGCTACGGTATGATGGGCGTTGACGTTACCGATTTCAACAAGAATACCGACGATACCGAGTTTATTTTCAATCTGTTCGGCTGTCTCGGTCAGGTATTAAGCGTAAGCGAGGAAAAACTCGACGCGGTAACGGGTATCAGCGGCAGCGGCCCCGCATACACTTTTATATTTATCGACAGTTTAATCGACGCGGGCGTAAAGCAGGGGCTGACCGCCGACGAGGCTAAACTTCTGGCATTGCAGACCGTTTGGGGCAGTTGCGGTATGCTTATGGAGAGCGAAAAGCCGCTTTCCGAACTTATAATGAACGTTTGCAGTAAGGGCGGTACGACGATAGAGGCGGTTAAGGTGTTCGAAAAGAACAATTTCCGCGGCATAGTTTCCGACGCGGTTGACGCGTGCGTAAGACGCTCGAAAGAGCTTTCAAATCAATGAAACAGGTAATTTTATATACCGACGGCGCGTGTTCGGGCAATCCCGGGGTCGGCGGCTGGGGTGCCGTTTTAATGTACAACGGACACGAAAAACGCATATCGGGTGCGGAACAATCCACGACGAACAACCGAATGGAGCTGTTTGCGGTAATAAGCGGTCTGGAATGTCTGAAAGAGCCGTGCGAGGTTACCGTTTACAGCGATTCGGCGTACACCGTAAACGCCTTCACCAACGGTTGGGTGTACGACTGGGAAAAGAGCGGCTGGAAGAAAGCCGACAACAAGCCCGTTTTAAACGTCGATTTATGGCAAAGACTACTCGGGTTAACGCGTACCAACAAGGTAAACTTTGTAAAGGTAAAGGGGCACGCGGATAACGAGTACAATAATATCTGTGATAAGCTTGCAACAGACGCAATCAAAAATTTTCAATCGGCATAATCGTCGGCTATATTACCATAATATATTGTAATGGATAATGCCGAAAATTTTTTAACTCAATGTAAAGACGGCCGTAGCGCGGCAAAGATTGCGGTTAACGTTTTAACCGCCGTTTTTTGCACGTTTGCGGCTTTTCTTTTTACCGTGCTCGGTTACAGATATAAGGGATTGCCGTTTATCGCCGCAAACTATATGTTGCTTTTCTGGCTGACAGCGGGCGTGCTCGGGGCGCTTTTGATTGCGTACTTTGTATTTTACGTGCTCGGTATGCAAGCCGTGCACAGACTTATTCTTTGCACGCTCATATTTCTTGACGTCGTTGCGGTTACGTTTTTCATAATCAGCGCGACGGGCATAATTTCTAAGCTGACAAGCATTTCCGCGCTCAGAGATTATATCGCAAGCTTCGGAGTGACGGCGGTGCTGATTTTCATTCTGTTTCAGTTTTTGCAGGTGGTGGTGTTGCCCATACCCGGTTCGGTTTCCGTCGGCGTGGGCGTTGCGCTTTTCGGTCCGTTAAGATGCTCGATTTTCAGCTTTATCGGTATATTTTTGGGCTCGGTAGTCGCCTTTGCTATCGGCAGGGTGATAGGGTACAAGGCGGTGTGCTGGATAGTCGGCAAGGACGATTTGGACAAATGGCTTAAAAAGGTAAAGGGTAAGGACTATTTACTTCTTTCCATAATGTTTCTGTTGCCGCTGTTCCCCGACGATATTTTATGTTTCGTTGCGGGGTTGTCGTCGATGACCTGGACGTACTTTATTATTATGATAATAATAACCCGCCTGATTTCGGTTTTTTCAACCTCTTATTCGTTGCAGCTAATTCCGTTCAACACATGGTGGGGAATAACGATATGGGTGCTGCTGGGAGCGGCGGTGGTGACGTCGTTCTGGCTTGTATGGAAATATTCGGACAAAATCGACGCGTTTTTTAAAAGTAAATTCAAGCGCAAAAACAAAAATAAAAGATAAAATTTTCAACCTTCCGAAAATGGCGTTCGGAAGGCTTTTCTTTGTAAAAAGAAGTCGAAAATCAGTTGATTTTTTTTCGGTTTTTTGATAAAATTATATCGGTCAAAAATTTTTTATCGGGAGTTTTTTCAGTGGATAAAATTAAACTATTAAAGGAAAGAAAGGAAAAGCTTTTCGCCGCGGGCAAAACAGTCCGCGCGGAGATTGATGCTCTTGTAGACAAGGGCAGTTTCGTCGAGCTTTCAACCTATTCTTTTTCCGAGAGCGAGTACTACGACGGCACGGCTGAGGGCGAGGGCGTCGTCTGCGGTTTTGCCACAATCGACGATTGTCCTTACTATATCGTTGCGCAGAATGCGGCTGTTTTAAACGGCGGCGTAAGCAAGGCTAACTGCGAAAAGATGCTCAAATGCTTAGAACAGGCGGAAAAGAACGATACGCCCGTTATCTATATGCTTTCTTCGCAGGGCGTGCGTGTGGGCGAGGGCGTAAACGTGCTCGAAGGCATTGCCGCGCTTTTGAAGAAGGCTAAAAGCTTATCGGCGAGCATAGCGCAGTACCTTGTCGTAAACGGCGAAGTTTACGGTCAGATTGCGCTTCTGGCGGGCATTTGCGATTTTACTTTCTTTATAGATAAAAAGTCCGTGCTTGCGCTTACAAGTCCTTTGATTATCACTGCGGCCGGCGGACAGAACCTGCCCAAGGAAAAGGTCGGCGGTGCGGCGGCTTTAAACAAGACCACGCTGCCCACTTTTGTCGTTAAGGATTTGGCGGAAGTTGCCGCTAAAATCAAGGCGGTAAACGAAATTATAAATACCGGAGTGGTCGACTGCGAAGAACTCAACGCGTCTTTGCCCGCACTCAATAAAAAGTGCGACGCAAAAGCGCTGTTAAACGTATTCGACAAGGGGTCGGCAATCGAACTTTTAGAAGGTACCGCGCCCGAAGTTAAGTGCTATTTTGCAAGGATAGGCGGAATTGCGGTTGCGGCGGTAATTTTCGATAACGATGACGGAGTTAAACTTTGCCCCGGTAAAATGAATAAGCTGTTGCATTTCGCGTGGCTTGCAGGCGAATATCATTTGCCTTACGTAACGTTCGTCAATACTCTCGGCGTTAAGGAAATACCCGAGGTTGCAAACAGTAATTTTATCAGCTTTGCATCTGATTATCTAAATCAGCTCGTCTGGTTCGAAGAACCCAAAATTTCGGTTGTTTACGGCAAGGCAATCGGCTTGGGTTACACGCTGTTTGCGGCTAAGTCGATGGGCTATGATTTCACGTACGCGTTTGCTAACGCACAGATTGCTTTGTTTGACAGCGCTCAGGGTGCGGAAATCGAGCTTGCAACCGACGGTAAAGCGGATACGGCTAAGCTTGCGGAAAAGTACGCCGACGAAAATTCAGACCCCATAAATGCGGCGAAAGGCGGTTATATCGACAACATTATAGAGCCCGCGTTCGTAAGACAGTATCTGATTGCGTCTTTGCAGATGCAGATAAAGTGAGGGAAGTATGCTGAATAATCTGATGGCGA
>CAZRJY010000120.1:0-3943 GCA_964600525.1 uncultured Clostridia bacterium | reverse complement strand
CACGTTCAGTACGTTAATGACGATAGTGCTCGTGCTGTTCAGTCTGGTAGAACTTATTCCTTCAATCACGCTGATTATCCGCAGAATGCACGACATCGACAGAAGCGGATTTTTTATATTCGTGCTGTTTATCCCGCTTATCGGCTTTATCTGGTATCTGTACCTGGTAACACGCCGCGGAGTGCCCAACAAGTACGAAAAATAAATTTTAACGCGGTGCGGACTTTCCGAGCCGCGTTTTAACTTGACTATGTCATTATATTATTTTATAATATAAAGGTAATAAAATTCACGAGGTGAAAGCGATGCTTACAAGTATCTGCGGAATTAACTGGGGCGACGAAGGCAAGGGCAGAATGGTCGACCTTCTGTCGAGCGACTTCGACATAGTCTGCCGCTATCAGGGCGGTAACAATGCTGGGCATACCGTTATCAACGACAAGGGCAGATTTATTTTAAATCTGTTGCCTTCGGGTATTCTGCGCGAGGAAGTTGTCAACGTTTTAGGCTGCGGTATGGTTATCGACATAAAGCACCTCTGCGGCGAAATGGATAAGCTGCGCGCCGCTGGCATTAAAATTACGCCCGAAAACCTTAAAATCAGCGACAAGGCGATAATCACCATGCCCTACAACGTTTTGCAGGATATTATGGAGGAGGACAGACTTACCAAGGCTACGGGCAAGCCCTACGGTTCTACACGCCGCGGCATTGCGCCCGTGTACGCCGATAAGTATATGAAGAAAGCTTTCCGCATGGGCGAGCTTTTAAATCTGTCGCTTTTATACAAGAGACTGCCCGATATCGTCGCGTGGAAAAACATGAGCATAAAGGCTTACGGCTTCGACCCCGTAACGGTTGACGAGATGGTTTCCTACTTCGAAACGTACGGCAAACCGCTGTGCGATTACATAATTGATACGGGAATATACCTCAACCAAGCGCATAAAGAGGGCAAAAAGATTATGTTCGAGGCGCAGCTCGGCGCGCTTCGCGACATCGACTACGGCATAGTGCCCTACACTTCGTCGTCGTCGACAATCGCCGCTTACGCACCCATAGGCGCGGGCGTGCCCAATCTTAAACTGGACAACTCGATAGGCATTATGAAAGCGTATTCGAGCTGCGTGGGCGCCGGTCCTTTTACTTGCGAATACTTCGGCGAAAAGGCTGAAAGACTGCGCGAGCTGGGCGGCGAGTACGGCGCGGCTACGGGCAGACCGAGAAGGGTAGGACCTTTCGACGTGGTTGCTTCGCGTTACGGCATAATGTGTCAGGGGGCGGACGAAATCGCACTGACCAAGCTTGACGTTCTTGACGACTACGAGGAAATAGAAATCTGCACTCATTACGAACTGAACGGCAAGATTTTGGACGACTTCCCTTTCACCGACGTTTTGGACGAATGCAAGCCCGTGATTTCCAAGGTTAAGGGCTGGCACTGCGACATAACCAAGTGCCGCAAAGCGGAGGACCTTCCCAAAGAAGCTATGGACTATATCCGCCTTCTCGAAAAGCTTTGCAACTGCAAGATTAAGTACGTTTCCGTAGGAGCGGAACGCGACGCCTGCATAATACTTGACTGAAATATAAAATAAAACGCCGCGCACTTTTAAAGTGCGCGGCGTTTATTTTACTTGTTAATCTACAAAATAGAAACCGTTCCTCTCGCATATACCGTGAAAATCATCTATGCTTATAAGCTTATTTTCCATTGCATATTTCAACGTGTAAAGCGAGCCGTCTTTGTAAAGACTTATCCCGAAATCATTAACGTATACGATTTTATTAACTGCGTGGTATTCTTTGCCGAACAATTCGCCGTCTACGGTTATTTCCTCGGTTACGTTAAGATAGGGAGCGGTGTCTTTAACCCCGACCGAAAGGGCGTAGTAGCCGTTTGCTTCGCCGTAAAAGGAGGAAATAATAACTTGCTCGCCGTCGGCGTTTTGGCGGTACGCGGCGATAATATCCGCTTCCTCCTGAGGGGTAAGATAATATCCGCCGTACCTTTTGGCAATTTCAATCAAATCGGAGTTTGTCAAAAGTCCCTTTTCGTACGCCGCGGGTAGCAAGTAAAATTTGCCGTCGTAATAGACGTCCATTTTCTGACTGCTGGGATATGATAAAAACACTCCGCCCACATTGTCGTAGGTGATAACGGTGGCGTATAAAAGATTTGCGGCGGAAATCATAACCGGGTAGGCACCGTTATACTCGCCGTAGCCGGAAAACCAGACCGTATCGGCGCTTATGTTGTGCATTTTTGCAAACGCGGACTTGATTTCGTCTGACGTGCCCTTTATTTCCGCCCACTGTTCCTCGTCTAAGCTGTACCAGCCTCTGCCGAGTTTTTGGGCAATGTTCAACCAGTCGTCGCAGGAAAGATAACCTCTGTCGTAGGCGGTGGACGCCGAGTAAAGCCTACCGTAGTAACTTATTTCCATCTGATGCGGCGTGGTGGGAAAAATAAAGGTTATAGGACCTACCGTTTCGTAAGAAAGCGCCGTATCGTCACCGCAGGCGTAAACCGCGTAAACCCCGTCCTTAGTGTCGCATTTTACAAGCGTTGTATCGCTTACCTTTAAACCGTACTTTTTCGCAAAAGCCGATTTAATTCCGACCTCTAACTCGGTGTCCGTTATTTCTTCTTTGACGGGAGGAGTTTTATTCCCGTTTTTGTCCGAATTGTCCTTTGCGGGCGAGCAGGCCGTTAACGAGCAGGCCGCGGCGCACGCAAGAAACAACGCCAATATATGTTTCTTGTTCATAATTCTATTTTGCAACAGTTTTTTACGTTTGTCAATATTTTGTTGCTAAATTGATGAGGGGTGTGATAAAATATAAGTATGTTAAGAAAGTTTTACAAGTTACACGGAATAGGCAACGACTACATATATTTCGACTGTATGAAAGAGCCGCTCGAAAACGTCGAGGAACTGGCAATCCGTCTTTCGGACAGACACTTTTCAATCGGCGGCGACGGCATAATTTTGCTGTGCCCTTCGGAGATTGCCGACTGCAAGATGCGTATGTTCAATGCGGACGGTTCGGAAGGCAAAATGTGCGGCAACGGAATACGCTGCGTGGGCAAGCTCGCGCACGATTTGGGGTACGTTAACAGCGACATATGCCGCATCGAAACGCTTTCGGGCATAAAAACTCTGCGTTTTAAGTGCGACGAAAAGGGCAAGGTTATCTCGGCGAAAGTGGATATGGGCGCGGCGGTTTTACAGGCTGATAAAATACCCTCGACGCTGTCGGGCGAAAAGGTTGTCGGCGAGCCGTTGACGGTGGACGGCAGGGAGTATAAAATTACTCTCGTATCTATGGGCAATCCGCATTGCGTGACCTTTGTCGACGACCCCTATAAAACCGATTTGGAAAAGGTGGGACCGCAGTTCGAAAACAACGCGATTTTCCCCGAGAGAATAAACACCGAGTTTGTGCGCGTGGACGGCAGAAACGAGCTGACAATGCGAGTATGGGAACGCGGCAGCGGTGAAACGTGGGCTTGCGGCACGGGTGCGTGCGCGGTTGCGGTCGCCTCGGTTTTAAACGGCTATGCCGATAAGAACGCTCCCGTCACCGTGCATCTTCGCGGCGGCGACCTCACTATAACTTATACCGACCAAACCGTGTATATGGAGGGGAGCGCAACTCTTGCTTTCACGGGTGAAGTGGAAATTTAAAGAGGCAAAAATTTATATAAATTTTCAAGCGGCGAAATATTGCAATTCCGCCGCTTTTATGTTACAATAATTTATATTGTACGAATAAGAGGAAATTGTTTTATGACAAAGTATATTTTCGTAACGGGCGGCGTTGTTTCGGGCTTGGGTAAGGGCATTACCGCGGCATCGCTCGGCAGGCTTTTAAAGTGCAGAGGCTATAAGGTCGCTTCGCAGAAGCTCGACCCCTATATCAATATCGACCCCGGCAC
>CAZRJY010000119.1:0-3959 GCA_964600525.1 uncultured Clostridia bacterium | reverse complement strand
CAACCGAAAGCGCCTGCGCGATAACCACTACGTCGTTGAAAAGTCCCTTGGGGAACAGCGGACGAAGGGGTCTGTCGATAAGCCTTGCGGTCAATATCGCCTTGTCGCTTGCTCTGCCCTCGCGCTTTTTGAAGCCGCCGGGAATTTTGCCGACCGAATACATCTTCTCTTCGTAGTCAACCTGCAAAGGGAAAAAGTCCATACCGTCCCTCGGGGATGCCGACATACATACCGATACCATAACCGCCGTTTCGCCGCAGCGTACTACGCACGCGCCGTTGGTCTGTTCGGCATATTTGCCCGTTTCTACGATTACTTCTCTACCGCCGACGGTAAGAGAAAACTCCTTGTAATTTGCCATTTATCTACTCTCCTTTTTACTTCTTACCCCTCGGCGCCGCCGCGGGGCTATATGGAAAAGAGCGCGCAAATATAATCTGCCCGCTCTCTCATTTTTTACTTTCTTAAACCCAAAGCCGCGATTATTGCACGGTATCTTTCGATGTCCTTGCTCTTTAAATAGTCCAAAAGACCGCGGCGGCGACCTACCATCTTCAAAAGACCGCGTCTCGAATGGTTGTCGTGAATGTGCTCTTTCAAGTGGTCGTTAAGGTGATTGATGCGCTCGGTAAGGAGTGCAATCTGAACTTCGGGTGAACCCGTGTCGCCTTCTTTGGTTGCGTACTTTGCAATAATTTCCTGCTTGTCCATTTTAATTTATCCTCCATATGGAACTTTATTTGCGGTCTACAAAGTTTCGGGCGTAGAGTATTCGCACCGCCTTGTAGCCGTAACAGATATAAGTTTACCATATTATGAGAAAAATAGCAAACGTTTTAACAAAGATTTTTAAGTGAATTATTCAAACAGTTTGTTTCGCTCTTCGATAATTTTGTCGACCTTTTCGATATAGGTCGGAATGTCCTTGGGCGACGCGCAGCGCTGAATTTTGCGCTCGTCACCTAAAACGACGCGCTTGGATATCGCGTTTGCGCCGACCGCCACGTTGTCCGCTATTTCCTCCATCACGTCGATATTGTAAACGCACGCCTTGCCCAACAACGCCCAACCGCAGTTTTCGTGTCCGCCCGCCTGGTACTTCTGTCGGTACATATAGTACGGCTCGTACCCCGCCTCGGTAAGCAGCTTGCGCGATAAGGCGAGCATTGCGCCGATATCGTCTATAACAAGCCTGTTGCAGTTTTCCTTCAATTTTGCGCCCGCCTTTAACGAGAGCGTGTGCACCGTGATATTGGCGGGTTTGAGTTCGATTGCCTTTCTGACCGAATTTTCGAAGTCGGAAAGCTTTTCGTCGGCAAGCCCGGCAATCAAATCGATATTGACGTCGAAGTTATATTTTGCCGACATTTCAAACGCTCTGTAAATATCCGCGCAGGTGTGCTTTCTTCCTATCTTTACAAGCGTTTCGTCTTTGAACGACTGCGGATTGATACATATCCTCGTAACGCCGTAATCTTTGGTAAGTTTCAGCTTTTCTTCTGTGAACGTATCGGGTCTGCCGGCCTCTACCGTAAACTCGCATTTTTTAAGGTTTAAGGCGTTAATTGCGGCATATATGCGCTCCAATTGCGCAGTTTCAACCGCAAAAGGCGTTCCTCCGCCTATGTAAATGCTCTTTATATCCGTAAGAATATGCTTTACGCTTGCAAGCTCTTTTTCAACGCACGAAACATAATCGTCTACGTAACCGCGCGTTGCCGATATGGGCGCTGTAATAAAAGAACAGTATTCGCATTTGGTCGGGCAGAACGGCAGACTGACAAATAAGTCCTGACCGCCCTTGTTTGCATAAATATGCGACTGCGCACGCAGTATAGCCGCAACGTGCCGCGTATTTTCGTCGCTTACGCCGCATTCTCTGAATAATTCCGCATAATTATTCCCTGCGGCAATTTCGTTGTAAGCAAGCTTTGTGGGGCGTACGCCCGTCAGCGCGCCGTACGGCAGGCTTAAATTTTTCGCCTTGGAAAGTACTTTATAAACCGCAATCTTTGCATACCGCTTTGCAAAACGTTTAAACTCCAATTCGTTTTCGGTCTGCTTCTTGTCGCAAAAATCGTAGAACTCGCCGCCGTACTCTATGCAGTTGTAATACTCGTTTGCGCCGTAAGAAAAATAATGCGTTATTTCCTCGTCCTCCGCATTAAACAGACGGATAACGTCCATTATTTCGGCGCGCAAGTACTCCGAATTGGTGTTTAACATTATAATTGCCCCCGCACTATGCCCTGACGAACGCGTTATTTTTGCGTTCGTAGCCGAGGGACGTTTCAGGTCCGTGACCGCAATAAACGGAATAATCCCCGTCAAGCGCGTATAGCTTTTTTACGGAATTGACAAGCTCGTTATAGTCGCCCGAGGGAAAATCGCTTCTGCCTATACTGCCGCAAAACAGCGAATCGCCTGTAAACAGACTGTCGCCTATTAAATAGCTCACTCCGCCGACGGTATGCCCCGGGGTTGCGAGCACCTTGATTTTTAAGCCGCACAGCTCGAACTCTTCACCGTCTTTTAAAGTTTTATCTATTGTAAACTTAGGAAGCTCGACGCCGAAAATCGACTTGTTTTCCTTGGAGAAAATAAACTTGTCCTCTCCCTCTCCGCAGTAAATTTCCGCGCCCGATTTTTGCAGTGCGGGGCAACCTGTAATGTGGTCAAGGTGGCCGTGAGTAAGAAGTACCGCGCGCGGAGTTAATCCCAAGCGGCGGCATCTTTCATACGCGTCGGGGTATGAACAGTCGATAAGAATACAGTTTTTATTATCCTCGGTAACGGCGTACACGTTGCTTTCGAACTGTCCGCCGTAGATTGTTATTATCTTCATGCGTTTGTCGTCCTGAACACGTCGATTATGTGCTTGTCGCGCTTTAAGTGCTTGATTAAAAGGTCTAAATCGGAGAGCTTATTCAGCTTGACCGAAATAAGAAATACCGCCTTTCCGTCCTTGCCAACCCTGCCGTTAATCTGCGTCATATAAAGTTGCATAGACGATATTTCGGAAGTTATGAACGCAGTCAGTCCCGCGTCGTCGTCGGCAATGATTTTTATACCCGCGAGGAAGCCTTGCTCGACGTCGCCCGTCCAGTTGGCGGGCTGTATTCTGTCAGCCTCGTAATCGACGAGATTGGGGCAGTCCTTACGGTGCACGATTACGCCGCGCCCGCGCGAGACAAAGCCGACAATAGGGTCGCCAGGCACGGGATTGCAACAGTGCGCAAACCTTACCAAAAGCCCCTCCAAACCCTTGACCGAAACACTGCCGGCAGGCGTATGCTTCAATTTTTCCGCCTCTACCTTCGGCAGTTGCAGCGGCTGTTCGCGGCGGTAAAAATCGATAAGTTTGTACATTATCTGGTTTACGCCGACAGCGCCGTAGCCGACCGACGCCATCATTTCGTCGACCGAAGCGAACACCATTTTTTCGGAAAGCTTGGCAAAGCTCTCGTCCGTGAGCAAATCGGCAAGCGAGTAGCCGCGGCGCTTTGCCTCTGCTTCGAGCATTGACTTGCCCGTTCTGACGTTTTCGTCCTTCATTGCGTGCTTGAAGAACTGCTTGATTTTTGCCTTCGCCGAGCCCGATTTTACAAATTTGAGCCAGTCCCACGAAGGGCCCTTCGAGTTGGAAGATGTCAAAATCTCGACGACGTCGCCCGTCTTTAAAGTGCCGTTTAAGGGCACGATTTTGCCGTTGACCTTGGCGCCCACGCACTTGTTGCCGACCTCGGAATGAATTGCGTATGCAAAGTCCACGGGGGTTGCTTCAAGCGGAAGCGAAATAACCTTGCCCTGCGGCGTGAACACCAAAAGCTCGGACGCGTACAAATCGTTTTTGAGCGAATCGACAAACTCTTTGGAAGTTTCCAGACTTCCCTGCCAGTCCATAACGTCGCGTATCCAGCTTAAACGCTGGTCGAAAGAGTTCTCCGCACCCGTGCGCT
>CAZRJY010000118.1:0-3961 GCA_964600525.1 uncultured Clostridia bacterium | reverse complement strand
CGCAGTGCGTTTCCACGCAGGTGGGCTGCCGTATGGGCTGCAAATTCTGCGCGAGTACCCTTGGCGGCAGAGTGCGCGATTTGACCTCGGGCGAAATTTTATCGCAGGTGCTTTTAATAAATTCGCTGCACGCAAGCGGAAAAGAGCGCGGCGTTACCAACATAGTTTTAATGGGCAGCGGCGAGCCGCTTGACAACTATGATAACGTGGTAGAGTTTCTGAAAAACGTCACTTCGCCCGACGGATTAAACGTTTCGGCGCGCAACATATCTTTATCCACTTGCGGACTTGTCGATAAGATGTACGCGCTCGCGGACGAGGGACTGCCCGTAAATTTAACCGTTTCTTTGCACTCGACGACGGACGGAGAACGTGCGCGGACGATGCCTGTTGCCAACAAGTGGAGTATAGCCGAAATTTTGAAGGCGTGCGAAAATTATTTCGAAAAGACGGGCAGGCGGTACATATTCGAGTACGCTTTAATCGAGGGCGAGAACTGCGACGAGCGGCACGCGGACGAGCTGATTGCGCTTTTAAAGGGCAAGCCGTGCCACGTGAATTTAATAAGGCTGAACGAGGTAAAAGAGCGCACGCTTTCGGCGGCTGGCGAAAAGGCGGCGTACCGCTTTTTGGGACTTTTGCAAAAGGGCGGACTTTCGGCAACTTTGCGCCGTAGAACCGGTGCGGACATTGGCGGCGCCTGCGGACAGTTAAGGGTAAACTATTTACAGAACAAGGAGTGAAATATGTCAAACGTTAAGGTTGCGCCTTCGATACTTTCCGCCGATTTTTCGGCGATGGGCGAGGCGATTAAAAAAATAGAGAGGGCGGGCGCCGATTTGGTGCACTGCGACGTTATGGACGGCAGCTTTGTAGAGCCCATAACCTTCGGCGGACAGATGGTAAAAAATATCCGCAAAATAACCGAACTGCCTCTGGACGTGCACCTTATGATAGAGCACCCCAAAACGCAGATTAAATTCTTTGCCGACGCGGGCGCGGACATAATAACCGTGCACTACGAAGCGTGCAAAAAAATCTCGCCGACCTATTTAAAGGAAACGCTTCAACTCATTAAATCGTACGGCGTAAAGTGCGGCGCGGTCATCAATCCCGACGCTTCCGCGGAGGTTATTTTCGACGTCGTCGGCGAGTGCGATATGGTGCTTATTATGTCGGTATTTCCCGGCTACGGCGGTCAGAAATTTATACCCTCGTCGCTCGAAAACGTTAAAAAGATACGCGAATATGCTTTATCTATCGGCAAAACAAACCTCGATATAGAAATCGACGGCGGCGTGACCTGCGACAACGCGGCGCTTATAAGAGAGGCTGGCGCAAACGTTCTGGTTGCCGGCTCGGCAGTGTTCGGCGCGCCCGATACGGCTGCGGCAATAACAAAGATAAGGGGCGCAAATTGAAGGGTATTCTGCTATTAAACGGTCAGCCGTTTTCGGGTGAAATAGATTGTGAAAACGCATACGTCGTGTGTTGCGACGGCGCGTACAAGTGGGCGCACGGCAGATTGAAAATCGACGAAAACCTGGGCGATTTCGACAGCCTCGACTGTACTCCCGAGCCGCCGCCCGAAAAGATTTATCCGAGTGAAAAGGACTTTACCGACGGTGAAATCGCGCTGAAAAGACTGCTTGCCAAAGGTGTGGAAAGCATAGAAATATACGGCGGCTTCGGCGGCAGAGAGGACCACTTTATTGGTAATCTGCACCTTTTATACGCGGCGCACGCGCGCGGCGTTAAGGCGGTTATGCTCAGCGAAAGCGCGCTCGCTTTTATGGGCAGCGGCGCTATAAATCTGCACGGATTTAAGGGAAAAACTTTTTCGTTGTTACCTTTCGGCGGCGCCGTGCATATAATGGATAGTACAGGGTGCAAGTACGCCTACCCCGAAAGGATAGGTTACGGCGAGTGCCGCGGCATTTCCAATATCGCCGCGACCGACTTTGCCGAGGTGCGTATAGCCGAAAACGACTGCGCCCTGATAATCGTAAACCGAGGGGAAGTATGACCATTATCTGTATTAAACCGCCTAAACCCATACGGAAGATTTTAAAGTTGATATGCAGAAAATAAAATACGCCGATTTGCACTGCGACAGCGTTACGGTCAGCTGTAACGGGGACGGAAATTTTTCCGCTTTCGCAGGACAGGTCAATATCGAAAAACTTAAAAATTCGGGGAGCGCGTTGCAGTGTTTCGCGCTCTTTACGGAAGGACAAAACGCCGCCGTAGACTTTGATAAGTTTATGGCGTTTTATAATGCCCAAATTGCAATTGACCCCAGAATATTGCCCGTCGAACGCTATTCTGATATAGAAAAAGCCGAAAAAAGCGGTAAAATCGCGGCGGTTCTGACGGTTGAAAACCTCGGGTTTTTAAACGGAAATACTGACGGCATAAAGCGGCTTGCGGCCGCGAACGTCAAGATGGCTTCGCTTGTCTGGAATAACGAAAACGCGTTCGCCTTTCCCAACCTCATATTCAGCGGCGGTATGCCCGACTTTTCGGCGCGTGAAAAACGCGGTCTTACCGAGGCGGGCAAAGACGCGGTGCGCGCGCTCAAAGAAAACAGAATAATAATCGACGTTTCGCACCTTTCCGACGGCGGCGTCGGGGACATTCTCGCTTTGAGCAAAGCGCCCGTAGTCGCAAGCCATTCCAACTGCGCGGCTGTGCATAACGTAAGCCGCAATTTAACCGACGACCAAATTAAAAAAATCGCCGACTGCGGCGGCGTTATAGGGCTGAATTACTGTCACGATTTTATCGGCGGCGAAAGCGCGTTCGAGGGGCTTTATAACCATCTTGCGCACCTTATAAATACAGGCGGCGAGGACGTTGCGGCGCTGGGTAGCGACTTTGACGGAATACCGCCCTACGACGAGCTTGCCGACTGCACTTACGTTCCGAAGCTTTTGGAATATTTTCATGAGCGCGGCATAAGCGGAAGGCAGATTGAAAAGCTTGCGCGCGGCAATTTTTACAGAGTGTTTAAAGAGGTTGTCGGATAATTTTAATTGCAAATTGTGCGCGGGTATGATAAAATAAACCTGCTATGAAAAAGTTTATCTGCGCCGCCGCGGCTATTGCGGCAGGCATTATGTCGGTAATAAGTCTGGGCGGCTGTAAGGTCGGCGAAGCGTACGTTGAGTATACTCTTTCCGAGAGCGGCGACTACTATATCGTCAGCGGCGTTTCGGGGGACAAGCTGGGTCTTAAAAGCTACGAGGTGCCTGCAACCTATCCCGAGGGTGACGGGAACGCAAAGCCCGTCAAAGAGATAGGCGACCGTGCGTTTTATCAGTGTTACCAGCTTAAAAACGTTACCATACCGGACACAATCGAAAAGATAGGAAGGCTTGCGTTTGCGCAGTGTAACTTTTCGGAATTCGTAATTCCCGACAGCGTAACCGAAATAGGGGGCGGCGCGTTCGGCTTGTGCCAGTCGCTTACCGAAATTACCGTGCCGGCAAGCGTGGAAAAGCTGGGCAATATGGCTTTTTACTGCTGCCCCTCGCTTGAAAAGGCGTACGTCAAAGGCAGTATCACCGTGCTGGAAGAAAAGGTTTTCTTTAACAAGGTGGAAACGCAGGGAGGCAACGTATTCTCGGAAACCTCGCTTACCGAAGTGTATCTGCCCGCAAGTCTGGAAAAAATCCACGCAAGCGCTTTTTCGGGCAATATGATAACCGATATATATTTTGCGGGAACCGAGGAGGAGTGGAATAACGTGTACTTTTTCCAGATGGTGAAAAAGGAAGGTAAAGAGGACGAGTACGAAGAAAAAAGAGTGGAAAAATCGACGGCGATTAAAAACGTACAGATGCATTTTAACGCCGGGTTTTAATAAATAAAAATAAAGCGCAGAGCAAGCATGCTCTGCGCTTTTAAAATTACAAAATAAAATTTACGCTCTTTCCACGGTTTTAAGGCATCTGGTGCA
>CAZRJY010000117.1:0-3983 GCA_964600525.1 uncultured Clostridia bacterium | reverse complement strand
GAGTTCTATCGACACAAGCTCGGAAAGCGTTTTGACCTTGTTGCCCAGTCCGAAGCAGAGCGCGTCGTCCAGCTTTGACTGGTTGGCAAGTATGCTAAGCGAAGACTTGTCCTCGATTTTTTCGAGGAATACCTTCAAGTCGGTCAGAAGCAGATGCACGCAGTCGCGCTGGTAACGGAAATTCAAAAGATTGTTTTTAAGCGACAAGTCTAAAAGGCGCCTTTCCCAGTTTCTGTTCTTGGTCGCCTTGCGTTGAAGCGAAAGACTGTCGGCGTCGATAAGCTCTTCGGGCTTGGCGTCGTAGGAATAGCGGTTGTTGTCCAGTATTTCGTACGACGAACCGCCGCCCACCTTTATGGGCATGGGGAAAATTCCGCCTATGCGGCAACGCTTGATGTCTATGCACGCGTCGAATTTGCCCTGCTGCAAAAGAGTTGTAAAGTGGGTCGAAGACGTGGCGAAGCTCGCGTTCTTATGCGCGAACAAATCGTCTACGTCGACTATCGCAAGATTGTTTACGCCCGAGGATACGTAGCGCTCTATAACCGACATATCGTCCTCGGTGGGCGAATTGAAACAGCTTTCGTAAAGCCATACTCCCACGCCGATATTGTTTTTACCCACTACTATCACGGGGTTGAATTTAGCGGCTTCGAGGCAGGAAGCCATATACACCGCCATTGCAAGCGGATTGGCGGTACGCGACGGAACAAGCTCGGCAACGTTGCCCACGCGGACAATCTCGTTTGCGTCGGTGCAGTCCTCTCTTTCGATATTCAAGTTGCGCACCGCCGAATACATCGAGGCGAACGCGTACATAAGCCCGTTTTTATCGTTGCCCGAATAGCCCGACCATTCCTTGGAATAGCCCCACGTCTTTAACTGCAAGCCCGCTTCGGCAAGAATTTTCTGGCAGTCGGAAAGGCGCGGACGGACAAACGCGGCAAGAACTTCCGAGTTGCCCGAAACGCCCGACCAGTACTCCATGGGGATTGCTTTGACGGAAGCCTGTATAGAGCATACCACCACTTTGCCGCTGCATACGGTTACGGTAACAGTGCAGTCGGCAGGCGCGTCGATATCGGCGAGATACTTGGGGTTCAAAAGCGACGGAGTTTTTACCTCCATACTGCTTTCCGCGGGGATTTCGGCAATGTTTATTTCCGCAGGCAGGATAAGCTTGTTTGCGCCCGTTACCTGAATGGTTAAGTCTTCGATTGCTTCCTCGCCGTTGTTGACTACTCTGAAAGACGTGAAAAGCGGTATGCGGTTGTAGTACGTTGCGTACGACACGCAGTTTAAAAGTTCGCCGTCTAAATCCAGAGTTTCGCCAAGTTGCTTTGCCTTTTTATTCGCCGCCATCTATATATTCCTTTCCACAAGCTTTTTTAGAAAATTATTCCAATTAACATTATATCATAAGTGCGCTTAACTTTCAACAGTTCGAGCTAAATTATTGACGGTTTTTCACTTAAAATATTCCGCATATCAGCGCACTAACGCAAGTTCTTTCAAGGCGCGCGTGTAAGCTATATAGCGCTCGTTTTCGGACATATCTCCGTCGGCTACGGCAACCGCCGTAAATTCCAGTCCCTTGCTTTCGTACACCGTTAAAACGTTGATTTTGGTTTTGGAAATTTTGCCGCTCTCCCTTACCACGTTGTACGTTTTCTTTGTAAATTCGGGCAGATTTTTATCCGAAGTAATCACCGCGCGCAGCCCCGCTTTTTGCGAAAGGAACGAGGATATGCCGCGGCTATTTATTATTTTTACCTCTTCTCCGCCCAGTCCTATCGCCTGCATTTCCACGTTCAGGTTTTCGGCAACGTAGTCAACTATCTGGTTGGTGTTGCGGTAATTAAGATTAAGCCTACTTACGGGAAGGGACAGACTTGTCCAGTCGGATATGCCGCGGTACGGCGTTACGTTCTGTTTCAAATCGCCGAAAATGTTGAATTTGGCGTTGGCGTTTACCGTGCGCAGAACCTCGTATTCCGCGGGCGATATGTCCTGCGCCTCGTCCACGAACACGAACGCGTACGACGGCGTTAAACTATAACCCAGCTCGCACATAACGCGGCACAGCGCGTACGCGTCGCTCTTTACAAGGCGGGTAGTCGGCTCGCCGTATTTCTGCTTTGCGCTCTTTACGATTTCGCGGTAGAAAAGCCGCGCGATTTCAACCGCGTTTTCGCACTTGCCTATCTTTACCAGATACTTTTCGCCGCGCACCACCTCGGCAAAATCGCACGTCACGTCGAACGCGGAGCATATGCTTTCCATCTGTTCGATTGTGTGCGCTATTTCCTTTTTGGTCTGCTCGCGCTTTTCGATGCGGTCGGGATAGGTGTACTCCGTTCTGCCGCCGACGTGCTGTTTGTATCTCTTTAAATCGGTGATTTCTTTTTCGACGGTCACGGTCAAATCGTGCAAATCGCGTACCGCCGTTTCGCATATCTTGCGACTGTGCGCCGCAATAAATTTGAGCGCCTTATAAAACGTAAGCAACTGCTTGAAAAAGTAGTAATAACCGTCCATTCGCGCGTCCGAGCCCAAAAGATTGAAAAATTCCTTTATCTCGTTCACGCAGTTGAAAAGCTCGCGCATTCTCTTGGTGTAAAAAAGTCCGCCGTCCTTTTTTTCCTTGATTTCGCCCAGCACGCACCTGCGCACTCTCAGCCCCGCGTTCTTTATGCTCTCGTACTCTTTGAGCTGACCGTCGAGCGCCGAAAGAATTGCGCCGACAAATTCGTCGTTTTTATCGGGCAGCATTCCGCGCACCGACGAATAAATTTTCGAAAGCTTTTTGCGCACGTCGTTAATGAATGACTGCGAGTATACGTATCCGAGGTATTGCGCGCCGACCTCGGCGGTATAGTCCACCTTGTCGGAAATGTCTATGCCCGCGCCGCTCAAAAGGCGCAGATAATAGTTTTCGAGGGTTACGGTTTTAACTCTTTCGAGCTCTAAAATCTGAGCGAGCTCGTCGATAAAGTCGTTAAAGCTGTCGGACGGAGTTATGACAAGCACGGACGACGGTTTTAACTGTTCGTTGTTGTACATTAAATACGACAGCCTGTGCAGAAGTATCATTGTTTTGCCGCTGCCCGCAACGCCCTGCACGATAAACTCGGCGTCCTCGGGCGCGGTTATAATTTCGTACTGCTTTTCCTGTATGGTTTCGATTATGTCGCAGATTTCCTGCTTTTCCTTGCGCGACGATAAAATTTCCTTTAAGAACGGGTCGAATATAACTGCCGCGTCGCGCCCCGCTATTTCCTCTTTGGTAAGGTTGCCGCCCACCGAAAGGTATTCGTTTTTAAAGTCCTCAACCCTGCCGCTCTTTGTTCTTATCGCGCGGCGCAATACAAGCTTATAGTTAAACTGGTTAATGGAAAACGCGAGCTTGCTCTTTTGGTAATAGCGGCGTGCGAGCGGCGCGCGCCAGTCGACTATTTCCAACCCCTCGTCGCCCTTTTTTCCTATATAGTAGGAATTGTAGCCGTCCTTGTCGTCCTCCAAGTCCATACGCGCGAAGTACGGCTCGTCGAAAAAGCACTTGAACGACAGCCGCTTCTGCTTTGCCGAAGCTATCTGCGCATTGAGTTCAAGAACGCGCCTGTACTTTTCCGCGTCGTAGTCGGGCGAGGTGACAAGCGCCTTTTTTTCCTCCTCCGCCTCGCGTATCTGCCGCGACAGCTTGTTGAGGTGCAGAAATTTGAGCATTGCCAGCACGGCGGAAATATGCGCGTTTTCCAACTCTGTCTGCTTGTCCGTATCAAGCAAATCGAGGTAAAAATTTTTGTCCGCGCATTTTTTCGGATTTATTAAATTTTTAAGTTTTTCTATATCCGCCATAAAAAAATATCCTGATATCTTAGTATAGCAGTCATTAAACGAAAAATCAACTTATTTTATAGAATTAGAAGCGGGCGCGTGTAATCACGCGCCCGCCGTTTCAGCTTTCGTCGGCACATATGTCC
>CAZRJY010000116.1:0-3985 GCA_964600525.1 uncultured Clostridia bacterium | reverse complement strand
AACGCGGAAAATTCTGCTAAAATATCAAAGCTATAAAAATTCACACCCGTAAGGCGGACTGCCCGTGGCGGAAAAATCTTTTCAATTCCGCTTAACAGTCCTTTGATAATGCGTTTACGGGGAGGTTTAACGGAGGTTTTATATGGCAGTTATCACTATGAAACAGCTCCTCGAAGCAGGCGTACACTTCGGTCACCAGACCAGAAAGTGGAACCCCAAGATGAGCAAGTACATCTATGCGGCGCGCAACGACATTCACATCATCGACTTGCAGCTTACCGTAGGATTGGTAGAGGAAGCGTACAAGTTCGTTTGCGAAACCGTAAAAGAGGGCAAGACCGTCCTTTTCGTAGGCACCAAAAAGCAGGCTCAGGACGCTATCAAAGAGGAAGCTGAGCGTTGCGGTCAGTACTACATCAATTCGCGCTGGCTCGGCGGCACGCTTACCAACTTCAAGACAATCCGTTCGCGTATCGAAAGAATGGTTAAGCTTGAAAAGATGGAAGAGAACGGCGAGTTCGACCTTCTGCCCAAGAAGGAAGTTGCCAAGCTCAAAGAGGAAATGGGCAAGCTGCAGACCAACCTCGGCGGTATCAGGGATATGACCAAGATGCCCGGCGTTATGTTCGTGGTTGACCCTCACAACGAGGATATCGCGGTAGCGGAGGCAAGAAAGCTCAATATTCCCATCGTTGCTATCACCGATACCAACTGCGACCCCGATTTAATCGACCACGTTATCCCCGGCAACGACGACGCTATCCGTGCGGTTAAGCTCATTGCAAGCGTTATCGCGAACGCGGTTATCGAGGCAAATCAGGGCGAGGCTTACTCGGTTGAAGAGGAAATCGAAGAGGGTGCTCCCGCAACCGAACCCACCTCTATCGAAGAGGTTGTGGCTACAATCGACAAGGCTGAGTAATTTAGAATAAAGGAGAATAAAGAAATGGCATTCACGGCAAAAGACGTAATGACTTTGAGAGATAAGAGCGGTGCGGGCATGCTTGACTGCAAGAAGGCTTTGACCGACGCCGACGGCGATATGGAGAAAGCTGCCGAGCTTTTGAGAGAGCGCGGCATTGCCAAGGCTGTTAAAAAGGAAAGCCGTATTGCGGCGGAAGGCGCCGTAGGCGCTTACCGTTGCGAGAAGTGCGGCGTGGGCGTTTTGCTCGAAATCAACTGCGAGAGCGACTTCGTTTCCAAGGGCGACAAGTTCCACGGCATCGTCGACGCGGTTGCAAAGGTAATCGCCGAGAACAAGCCCGCAGATATCGAGGCTTTGAACGCTTGCCCCTTAGACGGCGCAACCGTAAAAGACTATATCACCAACGCTACTGCGGTTATCGGCGAAAAAATCGCTATCCGCAGATTTGAAATTTATCAGACGAGCGGCAAAATCGAGACCTATATCCATATGGGCGGCAAGGTCGGCGTAATGGTTGAGGCGGTCGATTGCGCGGCGGGTTGCGAGGAAACCTTGCACGATATCGCTTTGCAGATTGCCGCAAGCAAGCCTTCCTACGTAACCGAGGCGGAAGTACCCGCAAGCGTTATCGAAAAGGAAAAGGAAATTATGCTCGTTCAGATGCAGAACGACGAAAAGAACGCGAAGAAGCCCAAGGAGATTCTGGAAAAAATCGTTATGGGCAAAATCGGCAAGTTCTATTCGGAAAACTGCCTTTTAAAGCAGGCGTTCGTAAAGGACGACACCCAGACGGTAGAGCAGGTTATCGGCAAGAAATTCAAGGTAACGCGCTTCGTTCGCTGGGAAATGGGCGAAGGCATCGAAAAGAAGCAGGAAAACTTGCAGGACGAAGTTGCTAAGCAGGTTGAAGCAATGAAAAAGAACTAAACAGAACATAAAAGATACCCCGACCGAATTATTGTGGTCGGGGTATTTTTAATTATAAAACAAGTTTTTGCATTGATTTTACGGATTATAATGGTATAATATTCAAAAGTGTAGCGGAGGTTTTTATGTTTACAAAAGTAGTGACCGGTTGTCCTGCAAATATCATCGAAAAAAGGACAGCGAGAATTCAGGAGGCTCTTGACATAAAGTTTACAGACCATAACAATCGTGTTAAGTACGTTGTGGATACTTTAAGTGACGGAACAGAAGTTTTCTTTATTAAACCCGGCAAGGAATATTTCAGAAAAATCCCTAATTTAAACGATATGTCTCCCAATGTAGGGAGTTATTACGAAAATTTCCGCTTTGCTGATATCTGGGAGTTACTTTGTAAATTATACAACACAATAAGTTTGAATAATTACAAAAAATTATCAGCAATTATTTACCGAATGGCATATCTGTTGGATTTTTCTTATGTCGGGGGTAAATTGAGGTTTACACCCTGTAAAGAGTTAAAGGCAGAAATAGAAGAAATACAGCAAGAAATATATTCCAAAAATCTGAAAGTGGATTTGCTTTCATTCCTTCATTTTCTCGATGTTTTAAGTTGGAATGAAGATGTAAAATATCACACACATAACAACCAGCCGGATTTTTCAGATGTGCAAAAAAGAAAAAACGGCAGGATAAATACGCTGTTAAGCTGTATATCCATACCTATGTTGTTTCAAAAATTTGTTGAAGAGGTTTTAAAAAGCGATGGCAAAAGAGAAAATATCGATTTTTCTATAATAATAGATGTAGCCCAAAAATTTGCAAAAACAAGGGGCGTGCAGCCTCTTTCAAATAAAGAGCTTATCAAGTTGTTTTCGCCGTATTTGACGGAATAACGCTATTTTTTGGACTTTAATTTGTATTGTTCGGAAATTTCACCGTTATGCTCTAATCTGTCGTTGATTAGCTGTACGTAGGTTTTGTCTAATTCGGCGGAAATAAAATTTCTGCCGAGTTGTTTTGTGGAAATGATTTCGCCGCCTGAACCTCCGAAATGAATTAAAACTAAATCGCCGGGTCTTGTAGAAGCTAAAATCAGTTTTTCTACTAGCCCTTTGGGTATTTGGCACGAATGAATTGTCTTGTCTTTTGATACGTTTTTGACTAAATCGTAATACAGCCAGGAGTAGGGCATACGGCCGCAACTCCCATTAGCCATATTCTCCTGAATTCTCCTGTCTGTCGGGTTTTTATAAGGTTCGGCAACTTGATTTTTATACCATTTATTATTTGCAGATTTCGTACAATGCAGTATACTGCGGTGAGCTGTGGTAAATTTTTTGGGAGAATGTCCTACGTTTGAATTATATACCCAAACGTAATCGAAAACGTTATAACAGGTTTCGTCTAATAATTTTACCCGTAAATAAGAATTCTGTTTGGGATAGTTAATAAAGAACATATTGCCGTCGGGTTTTAGCACTCTTAACGATTCTCTTGCAAGTTCTACATACCAGTCGATATATTCGTCAAAATTTTTTGTGTACGATTTACCGTTATACTTAATTCCAACATTATAATCGGGGTCGCTGTATATCATATCTACGCTGTTGTCAGGTAAAGCTTTTAATATATTAAAAATATCGTCGTTATAAACCTTATTGATTTCCATTTTATTCTCCTGTTCAGCAATACAATTATATCATATCAAAATAAAAAGATCAAGTATTTAATAATAAAATAGCGCTTGTTCATTTCAAAATTTTTATATAGCAGCAAATTGCCTCGCGGCGTTTGAATTATTTTCCTTTAAGTTATTGATTTAACTTTTACTGTATGGTATAATTTAGCAGTGGGAATATAAATAGGAGTGTAAATATATGCAGCCTAAATACAAAAGGGTGTTAATCAAACTGTCGGGCGAGGCTCTCGCGGGCAAGGAAGGACACGGTTTAAACGAAAACGTCATTTCGGGCGTTGTCGACCAGATTGAAGCTATCAAGAATATGGGCGTGCAAATCGCGCTCGTAATCGGCGGCGGCAACTTCTGGCGCGGACGCCAGGGCAAAAAGATGGACCGCACCACCGCCGACCATATGGGTATGCTCGCCACGGTTATGAACTCGCTTGCAATGA
>CAZRJY010000115.1:0-4018 GCA_964600525.1 uncultured Clostridia bacterium | reverse complement strand
AGAAAATCAAATGCTTTGAAGTTATCGGCAATATACACGACAACCCCGAGCTTTTAAGAGAGGACGAAGAATGAGCAGAAAGTGGGAAATCGAGTTTTTAACGCGAGATATACGAAAAATAGACAACGGGAGCAAAACGCACAAAGAGGTCGCAAAAGACCTTTACGACGCAGGCTACCGCAAAGCGGACACCGTACGCGAGGAAACCGCAAAAGAGATTTTGACGATCGTCGGAAACATAGCAGACGACGACGGGTGGACGAAACTGAAAGACTATCAATGGTTTACTAACCTTTGCGCAAAGTACGGAGTGAAGATAAAGTAATGAAGCAAATGAGCTTTTTTGACGGGACGCAGAAGTTCCGCAACGATAAGCCAATACGCCTTATTGAGCTATTCGCCGGGTATGGAAGCCAAGCACTCGCGCTGAAATACCTCGGCGTTCAGTTCGAGCATTACCGCATAAGCGAGTGGGCGACAAAGTCAATTCAAGCGTACAAGGACTTGCACGCCACGGACGACCGCACAGACTACTCGCAAGGGTTAACACCCGCCGAGATAAAAGCGTGGCTTACGGGCAAAATATCGACCGATTACAGCACCCCCGCAACTGCAGAGCAAATCGAGCGGTTCAACGAAAAGATCGTCCGCACGCTATACAACAATATGCGAGCGACGCGGAATATCGGGAGCATAACGCAAGCAACCGCCGAAGATTTGGCGATCGTAAATACCGACAAATTCCTTTATATAATGACGTATTCGTTCCCTTGTCAAGACTTGAGCGCGGCGGGCAACGGTGCCGGAATGAGCAAGGGCAGCGGAACGCGGAGCGGGCTACTCTGGGAAGTAGAAAGGCTTTTGAGTGAAACCGCTCGCGGGGGGGGTACGAACTGCCGCAAATTTTGCTTATGGAGAACGTACCCCAAGTTATCGGCGGCGGCGCGATAGCCGACTTCGTACAATGGCGAGAGTTCCTCGAGGGGTTGGGCTACAAGAACTACACGCAGCTTATGAACGCCAAAGGCTACGGAATACCGCAGAACCGCAACCGCTGTTTTATGGTAAGTATTCTCGGCGACTACGATTACATATTCCCGCCGGAGCTACCGCTTCAATACCGTTTGAAAGATTTTCTCGAACGGCACGCTGACGAAAAATACTACCTTTCCGACCGCACGGTTGAAATGTTTATCGAACACACCACCAAGCAACAAGCGAAAGGCAACGGGTTCAAATTTGAGCCGACAACGGGGGGGGGTACGCTAAAACGGTCAGCACCCGAGCCGGAGGAAGAACTGACGACAATTTTATTATCGAACAAGGGGACGCAGTACGAAAGGACGACGGAGTGCGCGGCGACCCTGATGGCGAGAGATTACAAGGGTTTCGGCAACCAAGCAATGAACGCCGTGGTGGAAAATACGACAGCGTTATGCTTGGGACAAGCAAAAAATACAACGCCGGACCGCTCGAAGAAATAAGCCGGTCAATTACGACGGAGGGCAAAAACGGAGTAATAGAATGGAAAAAATCAAGTGCGAAGAAATAGGAAAGCTATGCGGCGGGAAGTGGGACAAACTACACGACATAAGCCGCAGGGTCTACGGGGTAGACGGATTGTCGCCGACGGTACACACGGCGGGCGGGGGACAGCAAGAATTAAAAATCGCAGAGCCTACCGCCTACGACGAGCAAAACGGCTACTTACGCAAAGACGGGACGGTCGG
The DNA here is from genome assembly GCA_964600525.1 of uncultured Clostridia bacterium. Lineage (GTDB taxonomy): Bacteria > Bacillota > Clostridia > Christensenellales > Borkfalkiaceae > Coproplasma. Next base: position 2,288 of record CAZRJY010000115.1, on the reverse strand, counting down.
GACGTTGACGACGGACGGAAACAGCCCCAAGCACAACAACCGAATAGTTGAACCGGGCGATTATAGGTTTTACCGACAAGCGGTCGAAACATTGCAAGAGAACGACTGCGAAGCGGGCGACACGATAGATGCATTCAATAAGCGAGTCAATAAGGGTGGGTGCAGTCCGACAATCACAACGCGCCCGGAGGGGCTGAAAACGGCAATATTACCGGTTACGAGCGATTACCGCATACGAAAGCTGACCGAGCGGGAGTGCTTCCGTTTAATGGGCGTAAAGGGCGAGGACTTCGAGCGGATCGCCAAAAACCAATCAATGTCGAGCCTTTACCATTTGGCGGGCGACAGCATAGTGACCGCGTGCCTTATGGCGATATTCGGGCTATTGCTCGAGGTTGACTACAAGCAGAAAATAACAGAACTAACGGGAGAGTTAAAAGAAAAGTGAAGCGCAAAATTATATTGATAGTTGCGGTTTCGATATTGCCGATTTTGTTTTTATCGGCTTTCGGGAGGTAAACGGTGGAACGAAAACCTTACTACATAGCGAGTTGCAGTTGCGGGAAAGATAGCCTCGCAATGGTATACCGACTAATAGCACAAAACAAGCCCCTTGACGAAATAGTTTTTTATGATACGGGAATGGAGTTCTCGGCAATATATAGGAATTAGGAGGAGTTGAAGCTGCACGCCGGGCTTTGCGGAATTAAATGCACCACATTAAAACCAAAATGCCCCTTTTTATTCACTATGTTTGAACAACCACACAAAGGCAAACACGACGGGGTTATACGGTACGGCTTCGGTTGGTGCGGTGGAATGTGCAGGTGGGGAACACACGAAAAGCTCATTTCTATTGATAAATACTGCGAGGAACAAGGGGCGACTTGCTACGTTGGCATAGCGGCCGACGAACAGCAAAGGCTTCAAAAAGAACGAAAGCCTTATAAACTATTCCCGCTAAATGAATGGGGAATGACGGAGCGCGACTGCCTCGATTATTGCCGGGCTTGCAATATAGGGTGGCAAGAGAACGGGGTGGAACTATACGACATACTTGATCGGGTTTCGTGTTGGTGTTGCGGAAACAAAAATCTATGGGAGCTATACAACATTTGGCGATACTTGCCCGAATATTGGGAACGGCTCAAGGGGCTACAAAGCCAAATACAAAGACCATTCAAAAAAGAATATTCTATATTCGATTTAGAGAAAAAGTTTTTATCGGGGTACATTCCCAAACACAGAAAGAAACGGGACCGGGAGGAACGGAAATGTTGACAAAACGATTACGCGGACAAATTGAGTGGCACTTCAAGAACTACAACGCGGACATTGCGCTGTATAACGAGAAAGTGCGGGACATATTGGAATCGGGGCTTACGCCGAATTACGGCGGGGTCGGGGGCGGCGGTAACAGCATAAGCAGCCCGACCGAAGCAAAGGCGATTAAACTATACGAGCTTGACGCGGAGCAGTCGTGGGCGACCGTAGTGCGTAATACCTTTATAGCCTTTCGGTTCGAGCCAGAGTACAAGGTCATGTGCGAATTGTACATAAAGGGGCGAAAGCTAAAAGAGCTACTCTGCGACGGGCTATGGGAAACGACCTTTTACCGGTGGCGCGACCATTGGCTCGAATACGCCTACAAGTGGGCAAAAAAATTCGGGCTTTTGTAAAAAAATATTCGTTACACACAAAGCCTGCGTGTAAAAAGCCGATTTTATGTGATATAATATTATCGTTGAAAATTTTACCAACAACAACCTCGCCCCGAGAAAAGCGGCGGGGTTTTGTTTTTGAGGGAGTACAGAGTGCAAGTTGTATACAAGGCAATTGACGAGCTGAAACCGTACAAGCGCAACCCCCGGAACAACGACGGGGCGGTCGACGCGGTCGCGGCGAGTATAAAAGAATTCGGGTTCAAAGTTCCGATCGTAATTGATACGGACGGAGAGATTATCGCGGGGCATACCAGACTGAAAGCCGCGCAGAAGCTCGGGCTTGCGGAAGTGCCGTGCATAATAGCGGACGACCTAACGCCCGACCAGATAAAGGCGTTTCGGCTTGCGGACAACAAAACCGCCGAGCTTGCCGAGTGGGACTTCGACCTTTTACAGTTGGAGCTTGAGGACATAAAGCTCGATATGTCGGACTTCGGGTTTGATACCACGGAAACGCCGGGCGAACCGTACGAGGACAACTACGAGCCGGAGCCGCCCGCAGAACCGAACACGAAGCCGGGCGAGCTATTCAAGCTCGGCAACCATTACCTCTTATGCGGCGAC
>CAZRJY010000114.1:0-4056 GCA_964600525.1 uncultured Clostridia bacterium | reverse complement strand
ACAAGCACGTCGTCGCGGTAAATTCTCAGCTTGCCGCCGCGGATAATCTTGCCCTCGGTAACGTAGCAGCCTGCAACCGTGCCGACGCCCGTAATTTTGAAAGTCTGGCGCACCTCGCACTTGCCGAGATATACGTCCTGATATTTGGGCGTATACATACCTTTGAGCGCCGCTTTGATATCGTCGAGCAAGTCGTAAATAATTCTGTAACTTCTAACGTCTACCTTGCTGCGCTCGGCGGTAACCCTCGCCTTTGCGTCGGGACGAACGTTAAAGCCGAGAATAATCGCGTTGGAAGATTCCGCAAGCATAACGTCCGATTCGGTAATCGCGCCCGCGCCGCTGTGGATAACCTTAACTTCCACTTCCTCGTCAGAAAGCTCTAAAACCGACTGCTTAATAGCTTCGACAGAACCCTGAACGTCGCCCTTGATTATAAGGTTTAAAATCTTTTTGTTGCCCGATGCAAGCGCGCCGAACATATCGTCGAACGAAGCTCTGGAAGTAACTTTGCCCCTCTCTTCGCTCTCCTTTCTCTTTCTTTCCTCGATGACAGACTTCATAAGCTCCTGCGATACGGCGAAAATAGAATCGCCCGCGTTGGGAACTTCCTCCAAGCCGAGCACGTAGACAGCCTTGGAAGGTCCTGCTTCCTTGACCGTTCTGCCCTTGTCGTCAATCATTGCACGCACACGACCCGTGATTGTGCCCGAAATTATGTTGTCGCCCGTATGAAGCGTACCGTTCTGTACAAGCACGGTTGCCAAAGGTCCCTTGCCCTTGTCGAGCTGAGCCTCGATAATTACGCCGCGAGCCTGTCTTTCGGGGTTGGCCAAAAGCTCTTTCATTTCGGCTACAAGCAGTACGTTTTCCAAAAGCTCGTCGATGCCCTCGCCCGTCTTGCACGATATAGGGCACACGGGAGTATTGCCGCCCCACTCCTCGGGAACAAGTCCGTGGGAGGTGAGCTCCTGTTTTATCTTTTCGGGATTAGCCCCGACTTTATCCATCTTGTTTACGGCAACGATAATGGAAACGCCAGCCGCCGTTGCGTGGTTGATAGCCTCCACGGTCTGCGGCATAACGCCGTCGTCCGCCGCTACGACCAATATAACTATATCGGTTACCATTGCGCCGCGCGCTCTCATTGCGGTGAACGCTTCGTGACCGGGGGTATCGATAAAGGTTATGCTCTTGCCCTTAACGCCTACCGAGTACGCGCCTATGTGCTGGGTAATGCCGCCGGCTTCTCCGCCCGCTATATTCGCCTTTCTGATATAGTCTAAAAGCGAGGTCTTGCCGTGGTCGACGTGACCCATAACCGTTACGACGGGTGCGCGGGGTACGAGGCTTTCGATTTCCTCTACCGTGTCCGCCTGCTTTTCGCTGAGTATTTCCTCCGCCGTCTTTTCGGGCTTGTATTCCAGCTCGATGTCGATACTTGCCGCAAGCAGCGCCGCTGTATCGTAGTCAATCGACTCGTTAACCGTCTTCATTATGCCCTCTTTGAACAGCCACTTGGTGATTTCGACTGCGGACATACCTATCTTTTCGGACAGCACCTTTAAGGGAATATCGTTTGTCGTTACGACAGCGTGGTCGATTTTAACCGTCTGCGAGCTCTGGCTGGTCTTGGCTTTCTTTACTCTTAACTTTCTGTAACCGCTCTTATCCTCGTCGAAGTCCGCAACGGTTGCGCCCTGCTGCTTAATGAGCGCGCGCTTGGATATTGCGTGTCTGTCTTTCTCTACGTAAGTCTTTTCGAAGCCCTTTTTCTTATCCGCTCCGAAGTTTTTGCCCGAACCCTTTGCAGGCGCTGGCGCCGCGGGTGCAACGTATTTTGCGCCGCCCCTGGGCTGTCCTGCCGCAGCGCCCGTGCGGGGCTGCTGTCCGTATGCCGGACGGGCGGGTCTTGTGCCCGTATCCTTGTTTACGTAAGTCTTTGCAGGCGTTGCCGCCGCTTTCGACACTATATACGAAGGGCGCGCGGGCTTTGCGGGAGCCGCGGACTGTTCAACCGCGGCTTCCTGCGGCTTTTCCGCAGCGGCGGATTTTTGCGCAGCTTCCGCAACCTTTTCGGGCTCCGCCTTTTGTGCTTTTTCGGGAACTTCCTCCTTAACTTTTACCTCTTCGGGCTGACTTTCAACCTTTTCGGGCTCCGCCTGTGCCTTAGCCGAAGCTTCCTCTGCGGCGGCCGCCTCACGGGCAAGTCTTTCCTCCTCGGCACGCTTGGCTATGCGCGCGTTTTCTATTTCGTTAAGGCGCTTTAATATGTCGGCAGCCGTACGCTCGACTGTCGAAACTTTTTTCGAGAGCTCGCCGAGCGTTCCCTCGTTTAAAATTTTGGCAATGGTTACAATATTCTCGTATTTAGCCATATAATAATTTTCACCTCTCGGTATATAATTCGTAGTCGCCGCCGACATTGGCTAGTATAGCTTTGGCAAGCTCGGGAGCGCGCACAGCCGCTACCTTACAGCCCTCTTTATGCACGGCGTTTTCCAGTCCCGATTTGCACACAATCATCGGGCAGGAAAATCTGTTTTTAAATTTAATTGCAAGTTTAAAAGTATTTTCCGACGCGGTTGAACAGACGATTATCAGATGCACGCCCTTTTTAAGCGTGTCTATCGTACCGCTGCCGAGCGCTATTTTGCGCGCCCTTAAACAAAATCCCAAATAGGACTCAACCTTTCCCGCCAAAATACTCCTCCTCGATTGCCGCATATACGCCGTCGTCGACACGGCAGGAGAAAACCTTGTCTAAAAGGCGGCTCTTTTTCAGTTTTTTAACGCAGTCGGGATTGTCGCAGATATACGCGCCGCGCCCGTTCGCCTTGCCCGAAAAATCGAGAAAAATTTTACCTTCCGCTTCCTTTGTTACCCTCAGCATCTGCTTTTTCTCTTTCAGTTCGCGGCAGGCTATGCACTGCCTGAGCGGCACCTTTTTAACCTTAGGCATATTTCTTATTCGTTTTCTCCGTCCTCTTCCTCGTCGGGAAGTCCTATGCCGAGCTTAGCCGCCGCGGATTCGCTCTTAACGTCTATTTTCCAGCCCGTAAGTCTTACGGCAAGGCGCGCGTTCTGACCGTCTCTGCCGATAGCAAGCGACAGCTTGTCGTCGGGCACGACCGCCATTGCGGTATTCTCGCCGTCGAGCTGGGTTACCGAAATAACCTTTGCGGGCGAAAGCGCCTTTGCGATAAATTCAAGCGGATTTTCACTCCAAGGGATAATGTCGATTTTTTCGCCGTGCAGTTCCTCTACGATAGCGTTTACACGCGCGCCCTTGTTGCCTACGCACGCGCCGATTGCGTCCACTCTCGGGTCCTCGGAATAGATTGCGATTTTGGTTCTTGCGCCAGCCTCGCGGCTAACTTCCTTGATTACGACGGTGCCCTGCTTGATTTCGGGAACTTCCTCTTCGAACAGCTTTCTTACCAAGCCCGCCGACGAACGGCTGACAAGCACCTGAGCGCCCTTAAAACCGCTCTTAACGCGCTTTACGAATACTTTGATTTTATCGTTGACTTCGTACTTCTCGCCGGGAACCTGGTCGGAAGGCAACATAAGACCTTCAACCTGACCTTTGCCGAGTTCAACGTAAATATTTTTAAGGTCGATTTTTCTTACCTTGCCTACAACGAGCTCGCCCTCTTTATCCGAGAACTCGTTCATAGCGGCGTCGCGCTCGGTTTCGTGGAGCTTTTGCAGTATAACCTGCTTTGCGGTCTGCGCGGCAATACGCGAAAAATCTTTGGGTGTGAATTTTTCGGTTACTTTGTCGCCTACCTTATAGCTCTTCTTGATTGTGCGGGCTTCCTCCAAAGATATTTCCGTATCCCTGTCGACAACCTCGTCCACGACCGTTTTGGAAGTATAGAATTCGATTGTGCCCTTTTCGGGAACAAGCTTTAATTCAACTTCGCCGACCGCACCCGAGCTCTGCTTTTTGCAAGCGGAAACGAGCGCGTTTTTAAGCGCGTCGATGAACACTTCCTGAGGTATGCCCTTTTCCTTTTCCAAATCTGCAAGCGCAGCAAAAAAATCCTTGTT
>CAZRJY010000113.1:2075-4068 GCA_964600525.1 uncultured Clostridia bacterium | reverse complement strand
AATGCTGCTCAGAAAGAGGGCGGAGGACCTGCTCGCCATGGCGGATAAGATTGAAGGTGAGTTCAGGGCATTAGGCGAAATCACAGGGGGCGATATTTATATTGGCTGCGCCGAATCCCACCTTATCAGGTATCTTGCCCGTGCAGTCAGCCGATTAAATGAGAAATATGCAAATATCCATTACCACATCACCAGCGGCGATACCGGGCAGGTTGCAGAGCGCCTTGACCGCGGGCTTTTGGATTTTGCATTCATCGTGGAACCACCGGATTTATCAAAGTACAATTATCTTGAAGTGCCCGAGCATGATACCTGGGGGGTCCTGATGCGAAAGGATTGTCCTTTGGCCGAAAAATCTGCTATTGAGGTCAGCGATATTCTCCCTTATCCAGTTTTTTGCTCAGAGCAGTCTGCGAAAGTTGACCTGCCAAGATGGTGCGGAGGACATATGGATCGGCTTAATGTTATGGCTACCTTTAACCTGTCCGGCAATGCCGCAGTATTTGCAAGGGAGGGGCTGGGCGTGGTACTTACCTTTGATAAGCTGATTGAAGTATCGGAAGAAAGCGACCTATGTTTTCGTCAGATCATTCCGGCCCTTCACACAAAAATGTATGTGATCTGGAAAAAATATCAGGTATTTACCCCAGTTGCCGAACTTTTATTATCAGAATTAAAAAGGATGTTAAAATAGAAATGTGCATAGATTCAGCACTGCCCATTGGAGGAGGCAGCAGCATTAAAGCCGCTGCCTTCTGTAATCGCTTGGCGACATTCCTACATTCTTTTTAAAGGTATAAGAAAAATAATGGATGCTGTCAAAGCCGCAGCATTCCGCAATCGTGTTGATGTTCTGGTCAGAGGAAGAAAGCAGCTGTTTTGCCTTTGACAGCCTTTCCTGCAGGATATAGTCGCTGATCTTCATCCCAGTGTGCTGCCGGAACAGTCGGGAGACGTATGTCTCGTTGTAGTTTACGGCAGCAGCGATGCCGGCAAGATTCAGCTGCTCCCCGATATGGGACTGGATATGCTTTTGTATCTTCTCTATCGTAGAGTTGTTGCGGGAAGCGCCTCTTGCTTCGATGAGCCGGAAGACATGCCCGGCACAGGTCTGCAGATACTGGAAGGCTTGAATCCAATTCGTAAAATTATTGGTATAGTAAAGCGGATAAATAGCTGTGCGGGTAGAAAGCTCTTCCTGCAGCTGATTGGAATCGATGTAATTTAGCAGATCCAAAGCCGCTGCCTGATAGATACGGACACAGGACAGATTATGCATGCTGTGTCCAATCTGGCAGATTTCCTGCAGCTGCTTCAAGATGGCCAGGTAATCCTGCTTATTTCCGCGAAGGAGGCAGTATCTGGATTCCCGCAGCAGGGATTCCGTGGCGGCTGTATCGTCTCCATTTGGGTGTGCCCGCTCTTCATCGGTGTCATGAGGGCACATTACTACAGATGGGAACAGGGATGAAAAATCCATACCCTTTAAAGTGCGCTGAAAACGATGGAAAATCTGGTGTACCTGGCAGCATCCTATCTGTTCCGGATAAAGGAGCAGAAGCACCTTCCTGTGGACTGCCTTCTCAAAGTCGGATGCCAGATCGTCTGCCATATTCCGCAGAAAAGAGATGGGAGTAGACACGCCGAAATCCGCAGTTTCCCGGCACTGGAAGAACCATAGTCCATCCTCGTTGTCCAGCTGCAGCAGAAAAGAACTGAATTTGCCGGAGGTATGGTATTCAGCCAGATGCAGGTATTGCAGGCATTCGTCGTAGATTAGAGGACGGTAGCCCTGAAAGTTTTTATGCCGTATACTCATGTACATCAGGTAGATGGGCTTTTCTATGTCTAAAGGGCTGTCAAGTTCCAAAAAAGCATTTTCTGAGCGCAGGAAGTCTATGGGCATTCCGGACTGGAGGCTGCGGAGGGAATGCTGCATGAGCAGATGAGACAGATAGCGGTTTCTCTGGAGGGTGTCATCCAACATGCTTTT
>CAZRJY010000113.1:0-1975 GCA_964600525.1 uncultured Clostridia bacterium | reverse complement strand
CCGTTTTCTTCTTTATTTTGCAGGCCATGCTTGAACACATTCTCCAGCACAGGCTGGAGGATCAGTTTCGGAACGGGCAGGCAGGCGTACTGTTCCGGAAGTTTTTCCGCCTCTATATGAATCCGTCCGCTGAAACGGAGTTCCTGGATATAGATATAGTCTTTGGCGTGGGAATATTCTGCTGCCAGAGGCACCAGTTCCTTGCTGTTTCTGGTAATATACTGGAAATACCTGGCCAGAGCACTGGCAATTGCTTCCGCCTGTTCTGCATCCCAGCGGATCATGTTCTGCAGCATGAAGAAGCTGTTGTAAAGGAAATGGGGATTGATTTGTGCCTGCAGTTGTTTCAACTCTGCTTTCTGCAGCAGCACTGTCTGTGTATAGTTCTGTTCGATCAGTGTGTTCAGCTGGTTCACCATGTGATTGAAGCCCTGGAACACATAGTTGAAGTCCGAATCCTCCGTTGTCGGTGTCTGTATGGTAAAGTCTCCCTGCTCCACCTGTACAAAAGCCATAGCCAGCTGGGTAAGAGGTCTGTGTACCATCCGATAGATGCCCAACAGAAAGAGGACACTTGCCAGCAAAATGGCAAGGCAGAAGGCAAGTATCATGATATAGCTGGGAAAGATGACGTGCAGCAGGAAAGAAGCGGGAAGCAGCCTGATGTAACAGGCCCCCGAATAAGTCAGGGCATAATAAAAGGCATAATAATTCCGGCCGCCAATCCTGATTTTCTGATAGGGGATAGCCTCGTTCTCCTGATGCTTTTCGGTGCTCATCTGCCGGATGAGTTCCGCAGCCTCTGCCTCCATTGTGGGCTCCATGTTTGAAATGGAAAAGTCATTTCCATAGGAAAAATAATAAAAATCGTTCTCATAAGGGCTGTTGGCCGCGATGTTCTGAGAAAGCGTGTCCGTGGAGAGCGTGAGGATGATGTAATAATCTATGGCGGAATTCGACGGTTCCATCAAAAGCGACAAAACCTGATTCCCGCTGACAGGCTCCGCATAATATAGCATATGTTCATCCTTTGACACCAGCTCCTGATACTTTGTGTTCTGGGCCTTGTCCAAAACGGTAAAGGAGCCATAGGCATAGGGCGATGAGTGATAAATGGTAGTCAGCCCGGGAAAGTAGATATGCACGCTTTCCAATAGTGGGTGGATGGTTTTGATTAAAGTCAATTGATTGCGCAGGGAATTGATCAGCGTGAATTTCTCATAATCTTTCATGGAGTCTGTCCGTTCCTCGAACTGGATCCATTCGTAATTGTTCATGAGCTGATAATCTATATGATAGAGCAGCTGCAGGCTTTCGTCCAGCCTGTCCATGTAGGAGACATTGCTGTCATGGATACCTGTCAGGGTCTGGGTCTCCAGCTTCCGGCCTGTCTGGTACAGGAACAGGAAACTGATGCTGCTTGCCGGAACAAACAAAATCAATAATAAAATTGCAATTTTCTGGATGAGGTGATATCGAAGTTTAATAATGGTTTCCTCCTAAATAAAATCTGAATGTAAAAATATCTAATGGCATTTTAGCATGGATAGCTGTAAATGTACAACCGGGGGAGTTTATAAAATTTTTACATTATTTAGAAATCTTTTGATGTTAAAAAATAAAAGTTGAAATATCACAAAAATGTAAAAATAATAAAAAGAATTTTTGGCGTAATTTTGATATAGATATACCAGTGACAAGTGCACATTACACAAATAGTGTCAGGAAAATGACAAATGGAGGAAGAGACATGACGAAAAAAAATCTTTGGAGACAACTGGCGGCAGCGGGGATGACAGCCGTCATGGTATTGTCCATGGTCGGTTGCGGTAATGGCGGAAGTGACAGCACAGCAGAGGCTGTTCCAATTCCGGAAGGCTTGTGGGATCCTTACGAGCAGGAAGTAGTTCTGACTACCGTGGTGGAAGATAATTCCGGAACGAACTTTCAGAACGGGGATACCTATGATGACAAC
>CAZRJY010000112.1:0-4091 GCA_964600525.1 uncultured Clostridia bacterium | reverse complement strand
GGTCGGCTCGTGGCGGATATCGCAAAGCGCGAACACGTGCGCAGGCGTACATTCGTCGGCGAAAAAGTCGTCCAAAAGCTTTGCCCACTTTTCCTTTTCGCCCTTGGATACGCGCGCATAGCCGTAGCCGGGCAGGTCGGCAAGAATAAAACCGCCGAAATCGAAGTAATTTACAAGGCGCGTGCGCCCAGGCTCGCCCGAAACTTTGGCAAGCTTTTTCTGTCCCGCCAGCATATTTATAAAAGAACTCTTGCCGACGTTGGACTTTCCGCACACTGCAATTACCGGTTTATCGGCGGTGATAAACTGCGCCTTGCTCGCCGCGCTCGTTATAAATTTTGCGTTCGCATATGTATTCATAAGCTTTTTCCGTTTACAGATTTTTTACAAGATAACCCGTCAGCACGCTGCCGAAAACTATTATAGCCGCACCGAAAACAAACAGAAATACGTACGTCCATTTCTGACTGTTTACAAAAACACAGTCCGAGGGGTCGTCGGGGTTGATTGCTATTTTCATAGACGAACCGAGTTTTTTCGGCGAGGTTGAAGACACATTGTTTGCCGCCTTGTAAGTAACTCCGTTCACACTGTATTCGACTACTTCGGCGTACGTATACGTGGTGTGGTGGGTGTCGCTATTATGCGACCTCCTTTCTTCGTAGTCGACAACCACCGCCGTCATTTCGGTATAATTTTTAAGCTTTGCCCTGTCCGTTACCGTATAATAAATGCCAAACGAAAAGATAAAGGCGCCTAACAATATTATGAGAACGGCAACCCAGAACTGCCAGTGTTTTAAAAGATTTTTCACGATTGCCCCTGCACTATATGCCGATTATCGCGTTTTTGAATACGTCGCCCACGCTTTCGACGGGGATAAAGTGCACGTTGTTTTTAACCACTTCGGGCACGTCTTCCAGGTCTTTCAAGTTGCCCTGCGGAATAATTACGTCGCGTACGCCTATGCGGTAGGCGGCAAGCGATTTTTCCTTTAATCCGCCGATTGGCAGCACTCTGCCGCGCAGGGTGATTTCGCCCGTCATGGCAATATCGCGCCGAACGGGCTTTTTGGTGAACGCCGAAAGTATGGCAGTCGCCATGGTTATGCCCGCGCTCGGTCCGTCCTTGGGCGTTGCGCCCTCGGGCACGTGCACGTGAATGTCCGTCGAGGAAAACTGCTCGTCCGTAAGTCCGTAGTCGGAAGCGTTGGAACGTATATAACTGATTGCCGCGCGTGCGCTCTCTTTCATAACGTCGCCGAGCTTGCCCGTAAGAGTTATGTCGCCCTTGCCCTGCATTGCCGACACCTCTATCGTCAAAGTCGTACCGCCGACGGACGTCCAGGCAAGACCGCACGCCGCGCCGACCTGATTGCTTTTCGGCATTTCGTCGCCGCGCTCGAAGCGCGGCGCACCCAGATATTCCGTGATATCGGCAGCCGTAACTTTCTTAGTAAGCTCTTTTCCGTCGGCTTTCTTTACGGCGATTTTGCGGCAAACCGCGTCAATCTGCCTTTCCAGTTCTCTAACGCCCGCCTCTCTCGTAAAGCCGTCGATTATGGCGTCCAAACTGTCGTCGTCAAAGCATATTCCCGCATCAATGCCGTTGGAAGCAAGCTTTTTGGGCACTAAAAACCGCTTTGCAATCTCCCTTTTTTCGTCCGGCGTATAGCCCGAAAGCCTTATTACTTCCATTCTGTCCAAAAGCGGCGCGGGTACAGTGGAAAGGTCGTTTGCCGTTGTTATGAATAATACTTTGGATAAATCGTACGGCACTTCCAAGTACCTGTCGCGGAAGGTGGAATTCTGCGCGGGGTCCAAAACCTCCAAAAGCGCGCTGGAAGGGTCGCCGTGAATGCTGTCCGACGAAAGCTTGTCTATCTCGTCCAAAAGGAATACGGGGTTTACAGAGCCCGCGTTCTTGATTGCCGCTATTATTCTTCCCGGCATTGCGCCGACGTAAGTCTTTCTGTGTCCGCGTATTTCCGATTCGTCGCGCACGCCGCCCAGGCTCATACGCACGAACTTTCTTTTCAGCGCGTCGGCTACCGACGTTGCAACCGAAGTTTTGCCCACGCCCGGGGGACCGACAAGGCAAAGTATGGGCGCGTTCATTCCGCCCGTAAGCTGCAACACCGCAAGGTATTCGGTTATGCGCTCCTTGACCTTTTCAAGTCCGTAGTGGCAGGAATTGAGCACTTCGACCGCGTCGGACAGCTTTTCCGTGTCGGTCGTTTCGTACTGCCATTCCAAATCCAGAAGCCAGTCTATATAGTTGCGGTTCACGTTGTAGTCGGGCGAGGACGACTGCATGCGCGACATACGCGACAGCTCTTTGAGCGCCTTTTCCTCCACTTCCGCAGGCATACCCTTCGCCTTAATCTTTTCTTCGAGTTCGAGCTTTTCGTTTTCGTCGTCGCCGAGTTCGGTGTGTATCGCCTTTAACTGTTCGCGCAGATAAAAGTCTTTCTGCCCCTTTTCTATATTGCGCTTGACCGTTGCGTTTATCTTTTTTTCAAGCTTGGTTATCTCCACTTCGTCGTTGAGATAGCGGGTAAGCAAGTCGAATTTGCCAGTAAGCTTGTCCGCTTCCAGAATTGCCTGCTTCTTTTCAACCGACAGCTTAATAACGTTTGCCGCGGTATATACGAACTCCTCTTTATCCTCGGTGCCGCGCAGAATGCTTGTCACGTCCTCGCCGATAAGCCTGTTGGAAGGGCTTTCGATAATCTCGCTCATAGCATAGCGCGCACTGCGGAGATACGCCTCCTCCAAAGCGGCGTCGCCGAATACCGTAGGTTCTTTTTCGGCACAGGCGAAAAGGCAGTTTTCGTCCATGCAAAGGTTTTTAATTTTTACACGGTAAAGCCCCTTGCCAGTTACGCGCACGCGGTTCCCGGGAAGGTTGGTAACGCGGGCAACCGAAAACACGGTGCCCACCGAATATAAATCGTCCTCCGAAATCTGTTCTTTGTGCTCGTCGCGCTGGGCAACCGCAATTAAAAGCTTGCCCTTTTCGAGCGCGTTTTTAACCGCGGCAAGCGTTATCAGCCTGCCCGCGTCGAACGACGTAGTTACGTACGGCAGAACCACTCTGCCGCGAAGCGCCACTAACGGAAGGAATTTGTTTTCTTCTTCTGACATAGAAACTCCTTAATTCGAAAAAAGGGGAAACTCACCGTTTCCCCCTGTCGCACTATGCGCTTTTACTATAAATTATACGGGGTTCAGCCCTGTCGGTTATGCACTTTTGCGTGACAATAACTTCCTCCACGTTCTTTTCGGAGGGGATTTTATACATAACCGAGGTCATAAAACTCTCGATTATCGTACGCAGTCCGCGCGCACCCGTCTTTAAGTTGATTGCCGTGCGTGCGATTTCCTTTACCGCGTCGTGCTCGACGGTCAGCTTAACGCCGTCAAGCGCCATAAGCTTCTGGTACTGCTTGATAATCGCGTTTCTCGGCTCGGTAAGAATGTTGACCAACGCCGCCTCGTCCAGAGGGTGAAGCGCAACCACGATGGGTACGCGCCCGACAAACTCGGGTATAAGCCCGAACTTGGTCAAGTCCTGGGGCTTTACGTCCTCCAACGCCTTGTACATATCGTTATCCGCGTTTTTAACTTCGCCGCCGAAACCGAGCGAAGCCGTATCCTTTCTTGCCTGTACTATCTTGTCAAGCCCTACGAACGCACCGCCGCAGATGAATAAAATGTTGGTTGTATCTATGCGCAGGCACTCCTGCTGGGGGTGCTTTCTGCCGCCCTGAGGGGGAACGTTGGCAACCGTGCTTTCGATGATTTTCAAAAGCGCCTGCTGAACGCCCTCGCCCGAAACGTCGCGCGTTATCGAAACGTTTTCGCTCTTTCTTGCAATCTTATCGATTTCGTCGATATAGATAATGCCGCGCTGCGCCCTTTCGACGTTGTAGTCGGCGTTCTGAATGAGCTTTAAAAGAATGTTTTCAACGTCCTCGCCGACGTAGCCCGCCTCGGTTAAGGTGGTTGCGTCGGTTGCCGCAAAGGGCACGTTTAAAATTCTTGCAAGCGTACGCGCAAGCAAGGTCTTTCCGCAACCCGTAGGTCCCA
>CAZRJY010000111.1:0-4135 GCA_964600525.1 uncultured Clostridia bacterium | reverse complement strand
AACGTATATTTAAACGGCAGACATATAGAAAACGTTGCGATTTCATCGGCAATCACAAACGCGTACTCGGGTTATGCAATGAAGAGACAGTATCCGTTTTACGTACTTTTTATTACCGTTCCCGACGAAATTGTCGACGTAAACGTTCACCCCAACAAGGCGGACGTGCGTTTTACAAACAGTTCGCTTGTTTACGGCTCGATTTACAAAGTTATATCAACCATTCTCGACGGCACCGTTAAAGCGGCGGAATTTGTCGTAACCGACGACAGTACAAGCGCAGGCATGCAAAGTGTTCCGCCCGTGTACGCCGCGGAGTTTGTAAGTGAGAAAGCTTACGATAAAGATTTCAACGACGTTGTGGGCATCGAACAGTTTGCTAAGGATAAAAAGAAAGAGGTTCCCAAGGTTGAAACCGCAAATCTGTCCGGTTACGAAAAGTTCGAAGCGCCAGCCAAGGACAACAATGCCGAAACCGACCTTCCGCTGTATAAATATTTTTCACGCGGTGAAAACGATAGAATAAATAATACTCTGACCTTGCACAGTGACGACGAAGACCCAATTTTAAAGAGCGTTGAAGCGGATATTGCCAGACTGAAAGCCGAGCAGAAAGCTGAGCAGAAAACGATTTTCGTAAGTCAGTGCAAATACAGAGGCACGCTTTTCGACACATATTTATTATATGAAATGGAAGGCGCCGTCTATATTATCGACCAGCACGCGGCGCACGAGAGGCTGATTTACGACTTATTGAAAGAGAAACTGAACGCGCGGCAACTGACAAGGCAGGATATGCTTGTGCCCTACGTGCTTACCGTAACGCCAGACGAGCGGCAGTTTCTGGATGAAAACGTAAATATAATCGAGCAGATGGGCTTTTCTATCGAGCCGTTCGGCGAAAACGCGTACAGAGTTAATTCAATGCCCGCCGATTTGCCGTGGCTGAAACTCAAAGACTTTTTCGACGAGCTGCTTGCAAATGTGTACGAACTAAAAAACATAACGCTTGTAGACGTTTTAAAGGATAAAATCGCGCAGTCGGCGTGCAAACATGCCGTTAAGGGCGGAGAAATACTCACCGAAAAGGAGCGCGACAGGCTTTTTGAAATGTTAAGCGGCAATATGGGGCTGAAATGTCCTCACGGCCGGCCTGTATGCGTAAAGCTTACTAAAACCGAAGTCGAGAAAATGTTTAAAAGGAAGGTGTGATTTCTTGAAACGTGTTCTCGTAATTTGCGGACCTACCGCAACAGGTAAAACTTCGCTTGCCGTAGACTGTGCAAAAGCTTTGAATTCCGAAATAATTTCCGCCGATTCCCAGCTTGTTTATAGAGGATTGAATATAGGAACGGCAAAACCTACTGCGGCGGAAATGCAGGGTATAAAACACCATATGATTAACGTTGTCGGCGCCGAAGAAAATTTTTCGGTCTCCGATTACGAGGAACGTGCTTTGCCGATAATTGAAAAGCTGTTAAACGAAGACAAATCGCCCGTTGTTTGCGGCGGTACGGGATTTTATATAAATTCGCTGTTATATAATTTAGGTTACGGTCATGTTAAAGCCGACGCGTCGGTCAGGGCGCGTTATGAGGCAATGCTTGCGGAGCGCGGCAAGGAGTACGTTTATTCGCTGTTAAAACAGGTCGACCCCGAGAGTGCGGAAAAATTGCACGTCAACGATACGAAAAGAGTGGTGCGCGCGCTTGAAATTTACGAAGTGAGCGGCAAAAAGAAATCCGAGCAAAACGACGAATTAAAACCGCGTTTCGATTACCTTGCCGTTGCAATCGATTACCCCAGAGAGGCATTGTATAGGCGGATTGACTGCCGGGTGGACGTAATGTTTAACTCGGGACTTATAGACGAAGTAAATCGGTTAAAAAGTGTCGGAATTGACGAAAATTGTCAAAGTATGCAAGCAATCGGCTATAAAGAGGTGCTTGAAGGCTTAAAAAACGGGGTTAATGATAGTACTATGCGTGACATAATTAAGGTAAACACGCGACATTACGCCAAAAGACAGCTTACGTTTTTTAAGAAATTGAAGGGAATTGTTTGGCTTAAACCCGAGAATGCCAACTCGGATTACGTTTTGAGGTTGTTAAATGAAAGATAACGCAGAATTTATTAAACTGTGCGAAAATAAATTGCAGACGCAGTTTGAAAGGATTGACGAAATAGCGTATTTTAATCAGAAAAAGGTTTTACAGGCTTTTCAGAATAATAATATTGCAATAAGGCATTTTGCCGGAACGACGGGTTACGGCTACGGCGACGAGGGCAGAGATACGCTCGGCAAGTTGTACGCAGACGTATTTAAGGCGGAAAGCGGCATAGTTTCGCCGCACCTTTTATCGGGAACTCATTCGCTTTCGGTTGCGCTTTTCGGGCTTTTAAAGGGCGGCGATACGCTTTTATGTATTAGCGGAATGCCGTACGATACAATTCGCCCCGTAATTTTCGGTGAAAATATCGGCTCTTTAAAGGATATGGGCGTAAATTTTGCGTGCTGTGACCTTACGGTTGACGAACAGTTTAATTTAGATGAAATAAAGATAAATCTTAATAGCAAAGTTAAAGTCGTATATATTCAGCGTTCGCGCGGATATGAACTGAGAGAGGCCTTTTCGTGCGAAAAAATAGGTGAAATTTGTCAATATTTACGTAAAATTGGCTTTGATGGCGTGATTTTCGTGGATAACTGCTACGGTGAGTTTGTTGAAATGCAGGAGCCGATTGAAGTCGGCGCGGATATCTGCGTTGGCTCACTTATAAAAAATGCGGGCGGCGGACTTGCCCCCACGGGCGGCTATATAGTCGGTAAGGCGGATTTAATCGAGCTAATCGGGCGCAGATTTACCGCGCCGTCAATCGGGCTGGAAGTCGGGTCTTATGCGCTTGGGTATCAATATTTTTATCAGGGGCTTTTTATGGCGCCGCACACGGTTGCGCAGGCTTTGAAATGCTCGCTTTTAATCGGTAAGGCAATGACCGAACTGGGTTACAAAAATTATCCTGCAATTGATAAGGCGCCGCACGACATAACGCGCGCAATTCAGTTTGACAACGCGGATAAAATGGTCAATTTTATAAGAGAAGTGCAGTATGCGTCGCCCGTTGACAGCTATGTTACGTGCGAACCGTGGGATATGCCCGGTTACGACGACAAGATAATAATGGCGGCTGGCACTTTTGTTTCGGGCGCGTCGATTGAGCTTTCCGCCGACGGTCCCGTAAAGCCGCCGTACGTTGCGTATTTTCAGGGCGGTTTGACCTACGAACACGGGAAATACGCGTTAGAACGTATTTTAAGTAAATTGAGATAATTATGGTTACGATTAGAGAATGGAAAGAGAGCGACGCCGAAGCGTTGGCTCAGCTTTTAAACGATAAAAGAATTTTAGACAATCTGCGCGACGGTCTGCCGTATCCGTACACAACCGCCGATGCACTGTATTACATAAATTCGTGCCTTTCGGCTGATAAATACAGCAATTTTTGCTTTGCAATAGTCTATAATGACAAAATTGTGGGCAGTATCGGCATATTCAGGCAGGGCAATATTCATTTCAGGACGGCTGAGTTGGGTTATTATATCGGCGAAAAATATTGGGGCAAAGGCATTATGACGGAAGCAGTGCGACTTGCGTGTAAGCACGTTTTCGATAACACGAATATCGTGCGGATTTACGCCGAGCCTTTCGCTGAAAACATAGGCAGTTGCCGCGTTTTAGAAAAAAACGGCTTTGTTTTAGAGGGCATTTTACACAAAAACGCTTTCAAAAACGGTAATCTTCGTGATATGAAACTATACGCACTAGTTAAGGAGGTTTAATATAGTTGAGATATAATAGATATAGTGGCGATGATTATATTAAAGCATTTCCGAAATACAGTAAGTGGATAAACGAATGTGTTTGCTGTCACAGAAAAGGCTATAAACCTGAGATGCCGAAACATATTGGTGGTGAAATATCTTTGGCTGGTAGTCAAATTAGAAAGTATTTTGAAGAGTTGCCGCTTAACGAAAACGGTTTATGTTATGATTGTGAAAGAATAAATAATATTTAAAGCGGGACGGCGCAAATGCGCCGTCCCGCTTTTTAAATTGGAGAAAATTTTTATCAGT
>CAZRJY010000110.1:0-4186 GCA_964600525.1 uncultured Clostridia bacterium | reverse complement strand
CCATTGCCAAAAGGTACGTCGGGCGCGGCATGCTGTTTCTTGATTTAATTCAGGAAGGCAACATCGGTCTTATGAAGGCGGTCGAAAAGTTCGACTACCAGAAAGGCTTCAAATTTTCAACGTATGCAACGTGGTGGATAAGACAGGCTATAACCAGAGCCATAGCCGACCAGGCGCGCACAATCCGTATCCCCGTGCACATGGTGGAAACCATAAACAAATTGACGCGCGTCTCGCGCATACTGTTGCAGACTCTGGGCAGAGAACCCACTCCCGCGGAAATAGCGGCGGAAATGGGCGTATCGGAAGAGCGCGTGCGCGAAATTCAGAAAATAGCTCAGGACCCCGTGTCGCTCGAAACGCCTATCGGCGAGGAAGAGGACAGCCATTTAGGCGATTTTATCGAGGACGACAGAGCAATCACTCCGTCGGACAGCGTGTCCACGACAATGCTCAAAGAAACGCTGTTGTCGGTTTTAAACAGCCTGACCCCGCGCGAGGAAAAGGTTTTGCGCCTTCGCTACGGCGTGGACGACGGCAGACCCAGAACGCTCGAAGAGGTGGGCAAGGAGTTCAACGTTACCCGTGAGCGTATAAGGCAAATCGAAGCAAAGGCGTTGAGAAAGCTGCGTCATCCCTCGCGTTCCAAGCATTTGAAGGACTTCCTCGATACCTGATGGGCAGAATAGAGGAACTGTGCGCGTTAATCGAAAACTGCGAAAGCTTTGCCGACGTCGGCTGCGACCACGGCTACGTTTCGCGGCACGTTTTAAAGAGCGGTAAATGTGCAAACGTGCTCATAACCGACGTAAGCGCCAAATGCCTTTCAAAGGCGGAAACACTGCTTTCGGAGTATATAGAGAGCGGCAGTTGCAGGTCGGTCTGTTGCGACGGGCTTGCGCTTGTGCCCGAAGAAACCGAACTCGTGCTGATAGCGGGTATGGGCGGCGAGGAAATAATCAAGATTTTAACCGAGGGCTTTATCCCCCGAAAATTCGTTTTTCAGCCGATGAAGAACGCGCCCAAGCTGAGGAAGTTTTTGCTTGACAACGGCTGTAAAATTACATACGACGGCGTTTTCAAGGCTCAAAAATTTTACTTTGTAATCAAGGGCGAACGCGCGGGCAAAAGCGCGGATTATTCGCCCGCCGGGCTGGAATTCGGCAGGGACAGTATAGGCGGCGATGTGCTTAAAGAGTACGCGCAGGCAGAGCTTGAAAAGAACCGTACCAGACTTGAAAAGTGCGTTGACGGAGTTCAGCGCGGAAAGATATCAGAGAAAATCAAACTTTTAACCGAGGTTTTATCATGACGGTGGAAGAGGCTTTCGACCTTTTGGAAAAGCAGGTTGCGCCCGTAAAGGTGTCCGACGATTTTTGCGCCAGGTACAAAATGTACGATAACAGCGGAATTATAATAAACTGCGGCGGGCAGTTAAACGGCGCGCTGTTTTCGCTGGACTTATCCGAGGCGGCGGCAAACCGCGCGGTCGAGCTCGGCTATAACCTGATAGTTACGCACCACCCCGCAATTTACGGCGGAGTATCGCGTTTCGATTTAACGGGTTGCGCCCAGTCGCGCGCGATTGCAATCTGCCTTAAAAACGGAATTTCGGTCATATCCATGCACCTCAATTTCGACGCCGCGCCCAAGGGTATAGACTACTACTTAATGTGCGGCGTAGGCGGCACGGACTGCAAGACTTTGGCAAACGTCGAAGGGGGCGCATACGGCAGGGTTTACAGCATTTGCCCCCGTACTATGCCCCGACTAACGCAGGATTTACAGAAAAATTTCAATACAAACCGCATAATAGTCCACGGCAGTAAAGACGGTCAAATCAGCAAAATCGCGTCTTTCTGCGGAGCGGGTTTAGACGATTTTGCAGTAACTTTTGCCAAGGCGGAAAAGGCGGACGCGGTAGTTTCGAGCGATTTGTCGCACCACCGCATTGCCGAGCTTGTGGAAAGCGGAATAGCCGTAATTCAGCTTACGCATTACTGCGCGGAAAACTACGGCTTCAACCAAATTTATCAGAACGTAAAAACAAAGTTGCAATTGCCTTCGTCGTATTTTTGCGACGAACGCTTTGCGTAAAAAGGAGTAATATATGTCTCAGATAGCACAGCTTTTACTTTATCAGGAAAAGGATTCCGAGCTCAGGGAAATCGAGCAGGAGATATCCAATTCCGACGAGCGCAAGAAGTATGCGCAGACAAAAAGTTATTTAAACAAGGCTTCGGAAAAGCTGGACAAGCTCGAAGCGCAGTCGCAGGCGATTTTAAAGCACCTCGACGCGTTGAACGAGCGCTACAAGGAAATTTCGGAAACGTTAAAGGACTTCGACCACCTCGACGACCTTATGGAAGGCGGCGCGGATTTGTCCTTTTATCAGCGCAACATATCGCAGATTATCGAACAAATCAAGACCATAAAGGGTGAAATCGCGGCGCTTACCGCAAGTGCGAAGAAAACGACCGACGAGTACCAGACAATGAAAAAAAGCGTCATCACCGCCCAGAAGCAGTACCCCGAACTGCACGCCGCTTTTCAGGAGTTCAAAAAGTCCAAGCAGGAGCAGACGGACAAAATTACCAATGAGCTTGACGGTATCGCAAAGGGTATCGACCCCGAGGTGCTTCGAAAGTACCAGGCGAAACGCTCGGAGAGGATATTCCCCATAATCTGCGAAATCAAGGCGGACAGATGCTCTAAGTGCGGCATCGAGTTATCCATAGCCGACAAGGAAAAGGTGTCGGCGGGCAAGGTTGTGGAGTGCGAAAACTGCCACAGAATTCTGTATAAGGCGTAACTATGGATTTGAGCGGCAAAAGCGTTGCCGTTTTCGGCGACAGCATAGCCTACGGCTCGGGCAACGACGGCTTCGGCGTGGGCGAGTATCTTAATAAAGACTTAAAACTGAGCTTATATAAATATGCGGTAGGCGGCGCGCGCGTGGGCTTCCGTGCTGAGCACAACTGGATGGTTGAGCAGGTGCAAAACGCAATCCGCGACGGCGTAGCGCCCGACTACATAGTGTTCAACGGTTTTACCAACGACTGCAATATATCCGAGGGCGCAACCGGACCCGACGTACCGCTGGGCGAGCTGAAAGCGGGATATACGGGTTACGATATTTTCGCCGTGACGAAAACAATGCCATTTTCGCGCTGTTTCGAGGAGATAATTTTCGCGTTTTTAAAATATTTCCCCAAGGCAAAGCCGTTGTTTTTCCGACCGCACAATATGGGCAGGCGGGACGACTTTCTGCAACGTCAGTACGGCGAGCGCGCCCTCGAAATATGTAAGAAGTGGGGAGTTGCATACGTCGATTTGTATTCGGAGAGCGGACTTAACACGTTCATACCCGAGCAGCGCGATATGTTCACCTGCGACAGCTATAACTGGGGCAGAGGCGATTGCACCCACCCCAACGCGCTCGGTTACGAGTTAAAATATATGCCTTTGATTGAGGCAAAACTTAAAACTTTGTGAGGTAAAAAATGAAAGTTTTAATGCTCAACGGCAGTACGCACGAAAACGGTACTACGGCAGCCGCACTTAAAATTATTGCGGACGAACTGAAAGCGCAGGGCGTGGACAGTGAAATCGTATGCGTAGGCACCGCGGCGGTGCATTCGTGCACGGGCTGTATGGGCTGTCAGAAGCTGGGCAAGTGCGTGTTCGGCGACGACCCCGTAAACGCAATCGGCGAAAAGGTAAAGGAGGCGGACGGCTATATCTTTGCCGCACCCGTACACTACGCGTCGCCTTCGGGCGCGGTAATCGCGCTTTTGGACAGACTGTTCTATTCGCAGGGCAGGCATATGAAGTTCAAACCCGCGGCGGCGGTGGTTGCGGCAAGGCGTGCTGGCACAACCGCTTCGTACGACGTCTTAAATAAGTACATACAAATCAACAATATGTTGCAGGTGCCGTCCACTTACTGGAATATGGTTTTCGGCGCGAACGCGGAGGATACAAAGCAGGATTTGGAGGGGCAGAGCGTAATGCGCGCCATCGCTTCCAATATGGTCTGGCTTTTAAAGCTTTTGGAAAACGCAAAAGGCACGGATTTGGAAAAACCCGTGCTCATCGATAAAGTAAAGACGAACTTTATAAGATAAAAAAAATCCGCTTATGCCGTGTGTGAAAAAGTACTAACCCGCTACTAGCAGGTGGGTGC
>CAZRJY010000109.1:0-4202 GCA_964600525.1 uncultured Clostridia bacterium | reverse complement strand
CGCTTTTACCCATCTTGCCTATCGAGAACTTGAAATCGCGGTAATCAGCCTGCGGATTTTTGCGCTCCCACTCCTCGAAATTTGAGTTTAAAATGGTCATTAAATACTTGACGACCGCCTTGGGATAATAGCCCGCGCTGCGGTAATAGTCAAGGGATAGTTCGGGGTCTTTGCGCTTGGAAAGCTTTCTTTTAACGCCGTTATCCACCTTCATTAAAGAGCACGTATGACCGTACTTGGGAAGCTTGAAGCCGAGCACCTTGAAAAGCTCTAAATGAATGGGCAGGCTAGACAGCCACTCCTCGCCGCGGATAACCAGAGTAGTGTGCATAAAGTGGTCGTCGATTGCGTGCGCAAAGTGATATGTGGGTATGCCGTCCGACTTTAAGATTACGACGTCCTGGTCGTTTTCGGTGACGGTAATGTCGCCTTTAATCGCGTCGGTAAAGGTCATTTTGTTTTCGGTGCTGCCCTGCGATTTAAGTCGGATTACAAAGGGCTTGCCCGCCTTTATATTGGCGTAAATTTCGTCCTCGGAAAGGTTTCGGCACTTTGCATACTTACCGTAGTAGCCCGTGATTTCCTTCCTTTCGGTCTGCTCCTCCCTCACCGCGTTGAGCTCGTCTTCGGTGCAGAAGCAAGGGTAAGCAAGTCCGCGCTCTATTAAATCTTTTACGTACGTGCGGTATATTGAAGCACGCTGACGCTGATAATACGGTCCGTATTTATTGAGCGGCGAATTGATTTCCGCGCCCTCGTCGAAATTCAAGCCGAAATATTTCAGCGAGCGGATAACGCTTTCCACCGCGCCGTCCACCTTGCGTTTTAAGTCGGTGTCCTCTATTCTGAGGTAAAATATGCCGTCCGTTGTGTGCGCTATGCGCTCGTCGGCAAGCGCGCTGTACAGATTGCCCAGGTGTATAAAGCCCGTGGGCGACGGTGCAAGACGCGTAACCTCCGCGCCCTTTGCAAGCTCGCGCGCGGGGTACATTTTCTCGTACTCTTCAAGCGGAAGCAAATCCGTATCGGGTATTAAAGTCGACGCCAGTTTTTTTAAATCCATAATCAACCTTCCTTTTTTTCGCCGCTCTCGCTAACTTCCTTAAATTTTTGCGCCTTGCGCAACATTGCGAGTTTGTTCTTTTTGTAGAATTTGAGTTTTACGGGGGAAAACAGATGGAAAAGTACGGTTGCCGTACAGATACCCACCGCTATGCTCAGAAGGGTCAACAGGCATATAACTCCCCACTCGGAGGCAGGCATGATTGCCATCTTCGGCGAAACGATAGCCTCCATTGTATAATAGAGCGAACTGCCCGGCACTACCGCTATGATTGCAGGCACCAGGATTATTGTTGCAGGTATTTTTATTTTCCTCGCCATAATTTCTGACAAAATCGCAGCGAACAGCGTAGGAATAAGCACAATCAGAAATACGTAGTCGTTGCTGTATTCGAAAGCTTCGAGCATACCGACGTACACGCCCAAAGCAAGAACGCTTGCCAGTAGCGCCCAACCGATGCGCTTTAAGTTAAGGTTAAAAAACAGGCACACCGCACCGGCGCCCAACGTGCCGGATATCATAAGCATAAGCGCTCTGAACCAGGTAGTGTTTTCGATTAAATCGTACCAACCGACAAACGTGTACTTCGTAAAGTCGGCAATGGGGCTTAACGCGAGTATCGAAACGCCGTAGCCCGCGGCAATGACGACTGCCAGCAGTATTCCGTTCAAAAGCTGAAACGTGCCGCTCATCAAGTCGCCCGTGAACATATCCCGGACGGCGTTGGTAGTCAGAAGCCCGGGAATTAATATCATTATCGTGCCTATCATGACGTATGCGCACTGACAGGGCAGCCCGATTATGTTCAAAAGCTTGCATAAAGCTACGCTGAGTAAACCGCCCGTCAAAGATAATATGAATGTCGTTGCGTAAGCGTTTAACGAACGTTTTGACAGCAACTCGTTCAATAACGACATACCGAACGCTACAATGAAAGCGGGCAGAACGTCGGCTACCGTACCTCCGAAAAATATCGAGTATATTCCCGAAACCAACGAACCGCCGATTATCGTAACCCACTTGTTGCGCGTCTTGGAATGAGCCAAATCGAAGCACATTTTCAGAGCGTCGCCAACGGGGTATTTATTATAGCAGATATCGCGGGACAACTGATTGTATCTTTCGAGCAGAGCAAGGTTATTCGACATCGAATACACCCTCTTCATATACGATTCCTGACTGCCGTCCGAAGTGCGGACGCTTGCGATTATCATAGAGGGGAACGCCGCAACGTTGGCTTCCTCCGCGCCGTACGCGCGGCAAATTCTGTCTACCGCCGTCTCCACGCGCGAAACCGAGCCGCCGCTGGACAACAGCCCCAGCCCCACTTCGAGAGCAAGTTCCAAAACCTGCGCATAATTGATTTTTTCTTCCGAAATAACTTCTTCCATAATCTCTATTTTTCCACCTTGCGGTTAGGCTTGTACAATTTTCTTAAAACAAACCAGCCTATAACTAATATCTGCACGCCCACTGCAACCAGATAGAACGGCCAGATGGACACTCCCGTTGCAAACTGCCATAAAAACACGTGCACAATAAGCGCTATCGACCACACCACCGCCGACGTAGCAAGCGCGGTTGTTATCCGCCTGCCCCATATCGCCGAAAAAACAAGCAGTACGACCGTGGAAACAAACGGCGCAATGACGAACGACAGATAGGCATAGCTTCTTATCGACGAAATGTAGTACAGTATCATAAACACGCCCGTCGCCACAACCCATACAAGTCCGAAAGACAACAGCGTTATCAAAAGCCGCTTATGCATAAGGTTAAGCTTGGGCTTAACCTGTTTTTCCGCCTTTTCTTTTACAATGTCGTCGACCGTAATATGATATATGTCCGCAAGCTGGATAAGCACCCTTAAATCGGGTATCGACTCGCCGCGCTCCCATTTGGAAACGGCTTTATCGGAATAATTCAGCATTTCGGCAAGCTGCATCTGCGTAAGCCCGACTTCCTGTCTGAGCCTCGTAAGATTTGCCGCTATTGTTTCCTTTAACTCTCTCATACTCAAATTATAGCACGCGCGCGCACGTTTTGCAATGATTTTATACAACTCTACTGTCAGTAGAGTGTGAAATTTTTGTGGTAGAGTTGTAAAATTTCGCTGTTTATACCGTAATTTTAATTGTAGACCGCTAAAAGCCCGTTAACAGTTGTAAACCGCGCGACTTTTGGTTATAATATAAGAGTAAAAATTTTCCGCCAATTCGGAGGACACAATGAGAAATTTCGATATTTTCGTCGACTCGGCTGCCAACCTGCCCGACGACATTTTAAAAGACAGCGACATCAAGGTAATTTCCTATACCTGCTCTATCGACGGCAAGGATTTGGAATGCTACGAGGACGGCGTGCCCTTCGTGGAAACCGCAAAAAAGTTTTACGCCGCCATGCGCGAGGGCTCGGAAACCAAGACGACGCTTGTCAATGCAGATAAGATAATGACCGCGCTTACCCCCTCTTTGCAGGCGGGGCGCGACGTACTTTTTATAACCATTGCCGAGGGCATAAGCGGCACGTACAATCAGGGTGTGTTTGCGGCTAAGGAGCTTAACGAAAAGTTCCCCGACAGAAAAATACTTGTTGCCCAGAGCGCGAACGCGTCCTTAGGCGAGGGGCTTGTGGCTATGTATGCGGCAAAGCTTGCCGATATGGGCGAAAGCGTTGACACCTGCTATCAGTGGATTATAGACAACAGATTTAACATTCACGGCGTATGCACGGTGGACTCGCTCAAATACCTTAAACGCGGCGGCAGAGTTTCCACGGCGCTTGCCATTGCGGGCACCATTCTGAACATTAAGCCCGTACTGCACGGCGACGAGAACAGCAAGCTTACCGTCTTTTCCAACGAGCGCGGCAGAAAGAAATCGATTGCAAAACTTGTGGAAACGTTCAAGGAAAACGTCATCGACCCCGAAAACCAGACGGTTGCCATAGCGCACGCCGACTGCGAGGAGGACGCTTTGGACCTTGCCGCGAGAGTAAAAGATTTGGGCGCAAAGGACATAATTATGAACTATTACGATTTATGCACGGGCGCGCACGCGGGACCCGGCACTCTCGCACTGTTCTTTATGGGCAAGTCGAGATTGAAAGCTCCCGAAACAAGCACCTCTACCGTCAAGGC
>CAZRJY010000108.1:0-4216 GCA_964600525.1 uncultured Clostridia bacterium | reverse complement strand
GACAAGTACCGCCGAAAGATTTTCAGAGAGAGCGACGTTTGCTGTGAGCCGCTTAGTCCGAAGGGGAACGGGAAACCACTTTATAAATAGATTTACGGCATAAAGAGCGGCCGATTTTTTAATCGGCAATTAGGGTGGAACCGCGCATAGAAATTTTGCGTCCTTAAACTTTTGCAAAAGTTTAAGGACTTTTTATATTGACAAGGAGATAAATATGGAAATTATATTGAAAAACGGTGATAAACTCGTTTTGGACGACGGCGCAACCTGCGCAAACGCAGCTTCGAAAATATCCGAGGGGCTTGCGCGCGCCGCGGTAGCCGCAAAGGTGAACGGCAAGCTCGTCGACTTGTGCACCGAACTGCACGGCGGCGACAAACTCGAAATAGTAACTTTAAAGGATAAAGAGGGATTAGAAGTGTACCGCCACACGTGCTCGCACATTCTTGCGCAGGCAGTCAAGACGGTTTTCCCCACAAGCAATCTTGCGATAGGTCCCGTTATCGACAACGGCTTTTATTACGATATCGACTTCAAAACGCCCATAAGCCAGGACGATTTTGAAAAAATCGAGACCGAAATGCAGAAAATCATCAAGTCGAATATAGCAATCAAGCGTTTCGAGCTGCCTCGCGACGAAGCAATCGCGCTTATGACCAAGTACGGCGAAAAGTACAAGGTAGAGCTTATCAACGACCTTCCCGAAAATTCGGTAATCTCTTTCTATAAGCAGGGCACTTTCACCGACCTTTGCCGCGGACCCCACTTGCCGTCCACGGGCAAAATCAAGGCGTTCAAGCTTATTTCCATTGCGGGCGCTTACTGGCGCGGCGACGAAAAGAACAAGATGCTCACCCGTATCTACGGCACGGCGTTTGCGACCAAGGACGAAATGAAAGCATACTTCGAAATGCTGGAAGAGGCTAAAAAGCGCGACCATATCAGACTTGGCAAAGAGCTTAAACTTTTCGCTCTTTTAAACGAGGGTAAAGGATTTCCTTTCTTCCTGCCCAACGGAATGGTGCTGAAAAACGCGCTTGTCGACTACTGGCGCGACCTGCACAGAAAGGAAAATTACGTGGAAATTCAGACGCCCATAATCCTGACCCGTACGCTTTGGGAAAATTCGGGGCACTGGGAACACTATAAAGACAATATGTACACGACCAAAATCGACGGCGAGGACTGCGCGGTAAAACCCATGAACTGCCCCGGCGGAATGCTTGTGTACAAATTAGAGCCGCACAGCTATAAGGACTTGCCTTTGCGCGTTGCGGAAATGGGACTTGTGCACCGCCACGAAAAGAGCGGTCAGCTTCACGGATTGTTCCGCGTCCGCTGCTTCACTCAGGACGATGCGCACATCTTTATGTTGCCCGAGCAAATCACCGACGAAATCAAGGGCGTCGTTCGCCTTACCGACAAAATTTACAAGCAGTTCGGCTTCAAGTATAAAGTTGAGCTTTCCACGCGTCCCGAGGACAGTATGGGAAGTGCGGAGGACTGGGAGCTTGCGACTTCCTCGCTCAAAAAGGCGTTGGACGAAATGCATATCGAGTACGAAATCAACGAGGGCGACGGCGCGTTCTACGGACCTAAAATCGACTTCCATCTTCAGGACAGCATAGGCAGAACGTGGCAGTGCGGAACTATTCAGCTCGACTTCCAGATGCCTCAGCGTTTCGAACTCGAATACGTGGGCGAGGACGGTAAAAAGCACCGCCCCATAATGATTCACCGTGCGATTTTCGGCTCTATCGAGCGCTTTATCGGCATTTTAATCGAGCACTTTGCTGGCAGGTTCCCCGTATGGCTCGCGCCCAAGCAGGTTAAAATTCTGCCCATAACCGACAGAACGGCGGAGTACGCGGAAAAGGTCTGCAAAAAGCTTGCCGAGGCTGGCGTTCGCGCCGAGGTTGACGGCAGAAGCGAGAAAATCGGCTACAAAATCAGGGAAGCCAAGATGGAAAAAGTGCCCTACGTACTTGTCGTGGGCGACAAGGAAGCGGAGGACGGCACCGTCAACGTCAACAAGCGCGGCGTAGAGGAAAAGACAACGGTTAAACTTGACGAGTTCGTGGCAACCGTACTTGGCGATATTGCCGAAAAAGTCAATTTTTAAGCTGTTAAATGGTTGACAAGTAAATTATTTTAGTGTATCATTATTGAGTAAAGCAAAGGAAGACCCCTTTCGCCTTGCAAATGTATTGCAACGGCTCAATAATGTTAAAGTAGTTTTTTGGCATTAAACGGGTTACTTTTGCGTAACCCGTTTTTATAATTTTAAGAGAGGTAAAAGGTTATAAAAGAGTTTTATCAGATAAACGAGGCGATAAGAGATAAGGAAGTGCGCGTTATCGGCGCGGACGGCGCGATGGTCGGCATAATGTCCGCTCAGCAGGCGCAGCGCCTTGCGGACGACGCCGGGCTTGACCTTGTTAAAATTTCCCCTACGGCTGTTCCGCCCGTATGTAAGGTTATGGATTATTCCAAATTCAAGTACGAGCAGTCTAAAAAGGACAAGGAAAACCGCAAGAACCAGACTGTGGTGGAAATCAAAGAAATTCGTTTGTCTATGACTATCGACGTGGGCGATATCGCGGTAAAGACCAAGCAGTGCCTTAAATTCCTTGACGCGGGAAACAAAGTAAAGGTTTCCATAAGAATGAAGGGCAGAGAGAATTCCAGAGCTTATCAGGGCGTCAAGGTAATGGAGGACTTCTTTGCTGGCTTAGGCGGCAAAGCGGTTCAGGACAAAAAGCCCATGGCAGAGGGCAGAAACATCACAATGATGCTTTCGCCCGCAAAAGCGTAACTTAACTGAATAAGTTTAAATACAGAAAATATTCATCGGAGGACAATAAAATGCCTAAACAGAAATCACATAGCGGCTCTAAGAAGCGTTTCTGGTTGACTGCAAGCGGTAAGGTTCAGAGACCTCACAGCGGCAAAAACCACAAGGCGGAAACCAAGAACAGAAAGAGAAAGAGAAATTTGCGTCAGAATACGCTTGTTTCTACTACACAGGAATCGACGGTTAAGTCAATGATTCCCTATAAGGCTTAACGGAGGTACTAAATTATGCGTATTAAAAGGTCGGTAAACGCTTTAAAGAAGCGCAGAAAGATTTTACGCCTTGCAAAAGGTTATTTCGGTAACAAATCCAAGAATTACAGAATTGCCCGCGAAGCGGTTATGAAGTCTTTGAACTATGCCTACATCGGCAGAAGACTCAGAAAGCGCGATATGCGTTCGCTGTGGATTGCACGTATCAACGCGGCGGCAAGAATTAACGGACTTTCCTATTCAAAGTTTATGCACGGTCTTAAAGTTGCCGGCATCAACCTTAACAGAAAGGTTCTTGCAGAGCTTGCGGTTAACGACGCGGCGGCATTTGCGGCTCTTGCCGAAAAAGCAAAGGCGGCAGTTTAATTATTTTGTTTTAATCGGGTAGCGAATTTATTTGCTACCCTAAAACTTTTTATAAGCTCATGATTATTTCGTCGAAAGCCAATTCGATAATTAAAAAAATTTCTTCGCTTGCCGAAAAAAAGTACCGTAAAATGTACGGTCTGTTTATCGTGGAAAGCGTGAAAGCGGTGGACGAGTGTCTGTCGTCGGGAATGGAAATAGATACGATAATCTGCACAGGTAATCTGGCTGAAAGATATTCGGACCCGATTGTCGTAACGGACGAGCTGTTCGAACGCATTTCGACCGAAAAATCGCCTCAGGGCGTGCTTGCGGCAGTAAAGCTACCGCAAAACAAGGTCTGCGCGCCGAAAAGCAGCTGTCTTTTGCTGGACAGATTGCAGGACCCGGGCAATATCGGCACGATTATAAGAACGGCTAACGCCGCGGGGTACACGGATATTTACCTTGTAAACTGTGCCGACGCGTATTCGCCGAAAGCCGTAAGGGCAAGTATGGGCGGCGTGTTTTACGTCAATCTGCACGAGTGCGGATATGCTGACGCGTTCGAAGCACTTAAAGGCGTGCCGGTAATCTGTGCGGATATGAACGGCGAAAATATCTTCGAGTTTACCACTCCCGAAAAGTTTTGCCTTGTTATAGGTAACGAGGGCGGCGGAGTGAGCGGCGAAGTGAGCGAACGGGCGCAATTTACGGTTAAAATACCTATGAGAGAGACTTGCGAAAGCTTGAATGCGGGCGTTTCCGCGGCTGTCGCAATGTACGTTTTAAAGAATAATTTAAG
>CAZRJY010000107.1:0-4268 GCA_964600525.1 uncultured Clostridia bacterium | reverse complement strand
AGCTTCCCAAGCTGATTACGGCGGGTCCGACTCCCGTCGCCTGCTCCATAAAAAAGGACGGTTTTCAGCCGTCTTTTTTACTGTATTGGTCTTTTTAAGTAAAATATCAAGTACTATGCGTGATATAATCGCTTAATTTATGGTTATTTTTAACCAAATGGCGCGTTTTTGGAGGAGCTATGGACGAAAACTTTATTAAATATCCAATAGTGCTTGTTCACGGCTTCGGATTTCGTGACGGAAAAAGATTGAGCTATTGGGGACGAATACCCAAGATGTTAAAAGAAAAAGGGTGCAAGGTTTTTTACGGAGGTCAGGACAGCTGCGGCACAATCGAGGACAACGCACGGTTTTTAAGAGACAGGATTGTGCAGGTGCTGAAAGAAACCGGCGCGGAAAAAGTAAACGTCATTGCGCATTCCAAGGGAGGGCTTGAAGCGCGGTATCTGATTTCGACAATGAAGGAAGATGATAAAATCGCCTCGCTGACAACAATAGCAACTCCGCACCGCGGCTCCAAGTCGATAGAAAAAATTCCGAAGTTTATATTAGAGATTACGGGATTTTTTATGAACATATGGATGCGAATTATGGGGGATAAGCACCCGAACGCTTACCTTGCGTATCTGTCTTTCAGGGCGGACAACGCCGAAAAGTTTAATTCGGAAAATCCCGACAGCCCGAACGTTTACTATCAAAGCTACGCATTTTCAATGCGACGGGATATTCTTTTATGGTTTACCCACTGGATAATAAATAAAATCGAAGGCGAAAACGACGGACTTGTTTCGGTTAAATCGGCTGAGTGGGGAGATTTTAAAGGCGTTAAGAGAAGCAATTCGAAAAGAGGTATTTCGCATTGCGACGAGGTGGATTTGCGCCGACGTAAATTTACAAGGAAAAAAGGCGAAAATATCAGCGATATTTTGGAAGTATACGAAGAAATTGTGTCGACGTTAAAGGAAAAAGGATTTTAATTTGTAAAGCCCCGCGGCATTTAGCCGCGGGGCTTTAATATTAATTTTTTTTGTCACGGTAAAAGATTTGATATCTGAATTTATAAAGTACGATTGCGGCGGCGCCAGCCACAATAATTGCAACTACCGACCAAACGACGGCGGGATTGAAGTCTTTTACGTCCAGACACCGAACGTCAATCCACATCTGATTGATTGCGGCAAGCCTGTCGCCGAAGTCTTCCATTATAACGCTTCTGTCGGTTATGTTTTTGGGCGGATATTGGGCGAATAACTGTCTGCCGCGGTTAATATTGCCGTTTTCGTCAACTTCAAGCGTTTCGCTGTCGACGCTTAACGGGGCAAACCCGTCGCCGAAAAAGTTCGAAACGTCGTATGGAACGCCATCTTCGACGCCGTAGTTCCAGTCGAGATATTCGTATACCCTTTTCCCTGCAATGGCGGAGGTGTAACCTATGTAGTACATATTGCGTATAGCGTTTTCCGGTTTGGATAAAAAGTTAACGAACGCTTCCGCGGCGGTCTGTTTTCTTTTGTTGCCGTTTATTCCGTTTTTAAGCATAACCCAGCCGTCAAACCAAAGGTTTGTGCATTCGTCTGGAACCGAGTACCAAAGCTCGGTGGAGGAGCTGTCGCCGTCCGCTTCGTCCATAATAAATACCGCGTCGCCCGACCACTGGTAGTTGGCAACCACTTTGCCCGTAATCATATCGGCTTTTCCGCTGTCCGTTTCGAACGAGTATACGTTTTCCTTGATTTCCTTTAAAATCTGTAAGGCGGCTTGGATTGTTTCGTCGTCAGTATTGTTTAAAAGCTTGTCGGGGTCGCCCTCGCCCGAAAGAAGTTGTTCTGCGTTTAAAATCCCGAGTGCGGGGAAGTAGGAGTCGCGCACGTTATCTTTAATAGTAACCTGCCTTGCGTATTTTGTGTTTCTTAAAATGTTCCAGGTTTTAACGTCCTCGACTTCGACAAGTTCGGGGTTATACACAACGCCCGTCGTGCCCCACATATAGCCCGCCGCGTATTCCTGTCCGCCGAAACTTTCAAATGCGTTGCTGATAAACGGCGATACGTTTTTGGCGTAGTAGTTTGTTTCTATCGAAGCGTCGCGGAACTGCTCAGAATATTTTTCCAGCTTGTTCTCGCGCATAAGCTGCATAATCATATAGTCGGAGGGGCAGACAAGGTCGTAAGTGTCGCCCAGGTTAAGGCGGTTGTACAAATCCTCGTTAGTGCCGAAGGTGGAGTATTCGACGCGGATTTTAAAGTCAAAACCGCTTTCATCGCTGTTAAACCACTCGGTAAAGTCGTCGACCATACTGTTTACGCCGATTATGTCGCCGCTTTTAAGGTCAATCGTTTCGTCGTCGTCCCAGCCGCCGAGGTCGATATATTCCTCCCAGTTGGAAACACGCAAGACCAGTTCGTTCGAGTTCTTTGCGCACGCGGAGAGCGGAAGTGCGGCAAAGGCGATAGCGCCCGCGGCCGCCGCCGTGAATAATATTTTAGGCAGTTTTTTCACTTCTTTATTTTCTCCTTGCGTTTTATCGAAAGTACGTTCATAACAACCACAATGACAACGACAAGCAGGAAAATCAGCGTGCTCAGCGCCCAAAGTGCGGTTTTTGTTTCCGTCTGACTGCCCTTTGTGGCGTTAACTACGTAAGTGCTTATCGTGTCGAAAGTGGAGGGTTTTGTGTAAGTGGTAATGAAATAATCGTCGAGCGACAGAGTGACCGCAAGCATAAAGCCCGAAAGAATTCCGGGGATAAGCTGGGGCAGAATGACTTTGAACAGCGCCTGCGCGGGCGTCGCGCCCAAGTCCAGAGCCGCTTCGTAAAGATTGTTGTCTAGTTGTTTAAGCTTGGGTATTATCGAAAGATAAACAAACGGCGTGCAAAGAACGACGTGCCCGATTACCAAGGGAACGTAGGTGTCCTTGCCGATACCCATAAGTATGATTAAAAGCACGCAGAGCGAAAAGCCAGTAACGACGTCCGCATTTACAACGGGCACCTGATTGGCGGTATTTAATATCGCTTTGGGAACGCGCTTGGAATAGTGCGCGCCTATCGCGCCCAGCGTTGCCAAAATCGTGGCAATCAGCGCCGAGCCGAGTGCGAGTAGTACAGTTCCTATAATCATATCGCGCAGTTCCGCGTTTTTAAACAGGTGGGTGTAGTTGTCGAACGACGCGCCGCCGATATTGCCGCCGACCATTTTAGCGTCGGTAAACGAGTAAACGGCGATAATCAGTATGGGCAGATATGTAAGCATGAGCACAAGTGCAAGCCAAACGCAGCAGAACGCTTTTTTAGTGTTTTTCATAGTATCGTTCTCCCTGTGTTGTCGTCCTTGTCGCTGAAACGGTTTGTGACCAGCGTTACTATAAATATTATGAACAACAGAATGAGCGAAATCATCGAGCCGTTATGCCAGTCGTATGCGCTGAAATAACTGCCGATAAGGCTGCCCATAATGTAAGTTTTGTTGTACAGCATATCCAGAACGACGTAGTTTGTCATGGAGGGAAGCAGTACCATTGTAATGCCCGAAACAATTCCCGGAACCGAAAG
The DNA here is from genome assembly GCA_964600525.1 of uncultured Clostridia bacterium. Lineage (GTDB taxonomy): Bacteria > Bacillota > Clostridia > Christensenellales > Borkfalkiaceae > Coproplasma. The sequence continues at coordinate 715 of CAZRJY010000107.1, read as the reverse complement.
GGGAAGCGTTACCTGTAAAAATACGGTAAACTTGTTTGCGCCCAAATCCGAAGCCGCTTCCATAAGGTTTTTGTCCAGCTTCAAAAACGAGGTGTATAGCGGTAAAATCATAAACGGCAGAAAGTCGTACGTCATACCGATAACCGAATTGAGGAAGGGGTATTTGGAAATGTTGCCCTCGATAAGGGACAGAACTTCTTTAAGCGCCGTAATTCTCAGGGTGAAATTTATCCACATAGGCATTATGAACAGCATCAAAAGCACGTACTGCTTTTTAAAACCGCTGCGCGCCAGAATATAGGCGGTGGGGTAAGCAATAATAAGGCAGATAATAGTTGTCGTAATTGCCAGAAACAGGCTGTACAAAAGCGTGCCTATGGTGTTTGTGTTCGAGAAAAAGTTTGCAAAGTTGGCAAACGTGAATTTTCCCTGACCGCTTGTAAACGCGTAGTAAAAAATTACGAGAAGCGGCGCTATTACAAACAATATTAAAAATACTGCGTAAGGCAGGCAGAGCTGACTGCGCGAAAAACGTAAACGAAATTTTTTCATTTAACCTTTTCCTCCGTAGCCTTCAATTTAAGCTTGATTTTTTCCTTGGGAATAATAAGGCTTACAAGGTCGCCCGTGTTCCATAAGTCGGGGCAGGAGAGGACGTAATCCTCCTCGTTCTCGTAAGTACGGACAATGTAACGGTAGTGGTCGCCCTTGTAAA
>CAZRJY010000106.1:0-4320 GCA_964600525.1 uncultured Clostridia bacterium | reverse complement strand
CGGCGCCATGTACCAAGGCATCCACCTCAATGCTCTTTGTAGCTTGATCTTTCTTCCTCTTCTAGCATTTTCGCTTTTCTGAGTTGTCTTTTTACAAATCCTTTACAAAAATTCTCGAACTTTAACTCGACTAATTTTCTCTACAGTTCAGAAGCGCTCCTTCGTTCTTGAAGTTACTTCTTTCTTCGTATTAACCAATTAGTACTTTAAAATTGCCTTTTGTACTTGTTTTTTTCTTCTTCTCTATGCAGTTGTCAATCTTCGGTTTCCTTGCGAAAGCAGGAATTTTTGACGATTTTCCTTAAAGAAAAACCGTGCTGTCACAGTCGACAGCTTTTATATGATAACAAAAGCCGTAACATAAGTCAAGCAAAAAACAAAAAATTTTTTTATTTTTTTAACTTTTTTGACGCTTGTTACAGCTTTTCATTATATGTAAATTAATAACGGTTTATTCGGTTTTATCCGCGGTTTCCATTAAGAATTCCATGCTCTCTTTCAGCTCGTCAAAGCCTCCGTAGTCGCCGCGGTACGCCTCGATTATAACGTTTCCGTCGAACCCCGCGCCTTTTAATCGCCTGAAAATCTCGGCAAAATCGTAAACGCCCTTGCCCGGCAGACACATCTTGCCGTTTTCGTCCATATCGGAGATGTGAACGTACGCAATCGCGCCCGACATCTCGGCTACGTACATCTGCCACGGATAGCCGCTGCGCCGCGCCTGCTTCAAATCGAAAACGCCGTACAAATCGGGACAGTAATTTTTAACCTCTTTGAAAAACGACGGGCGGTTGAACGCATAATATGCCGTGTTTTCAAGGCATAAGTTAACTCCGTACCCCGCCGCGAAAGAATGAGCTTCGGCAATGCGCTCACCGATAAACCGCATATCGTCGTTCATATTGCCCGCGCGCATAAAACCGTGGAAGGTGTAATTTTCGCACCCCAAAAGCTTAGCCGAACGCGCAAGCTGGTCAAGCCAGTAAAAGCCGTCGCCGCGCACACGCCGCGTGGGATTGAAAAAATTGCCCTCGAAATTGAGCGGCACCGTATGCACGGAATTGACTTTAAGCCCCGCAATTTCGGGCGCGAGCGCCTTTGAAAACTCGGGACGGTATTCGTAGAAAGTGGAAAAGAAAACCTCCGCCACCTCCGCGCCGAGCGATTTAATTATGCGCGCCGCTTCCTCCGTGTGCTTTTCGGGGAACAGCGCCGCCGTAGATATTCCTATTTTCATATATTTGCCGTTTGATTTATTTCGAATTTTTCAGTTTCGCCGTTAAACGTTATTTGCATATTTATTTCCCCGAAAAAATCGGCAAAAATAATGTGCCCGTATTCGATTTCACTTTCCGCTAAGATTTTGCTCAGCTCATGAAATATAACCCTGTTATCCGCTTTGTCTGCTTTTAAGTAAATCTTATATTCCGCCCGGTTATCACTGACAAAAGAAAAACTGTATTCGACAGACTTTTCTTCGAATGCGGTTTCCAGTATTTTCGCAAGACCTTCCACGCTTAGCGGTTGAACAAACTCCTCGTCGAAGTTGTTCCAGAAATTTATTCTATTATCACAATATGAACAACCGATTTTAATAAGATTTCCGCTTTTAAGAACCCTGATGTAAATAAAAGTATGATACTCGTTAAAACTGTTATCCAATTCGAAAGAAAACAAATTCTTATCCAACTTCTCAGTAAGATATTGTTCTGCTTCTTGTAAAAACAAGTTTTTATTCATAACATCATTTACTTACGTTTAATTTCCAAACAACGATTTGCGGGTGGTATAAATTATACTTGAAAATTACGTTCCCTATTTCCACCTCAACCGGGCTATAAACAGCAGGATACATAGCCCCCGTACGCTCTACAATTACAGCTACACAACCGTCGTAAGTACCGTAATATTTACTTATAGTAAACTTATCTTCCGTTGCATCGGTTATCGGGTCGGTTTCATCGTCCGCCAGTTTTTTCGCCCAGGCGCTTTTAATCGATTTTGCCGTATCATCGTTTATACTTTCGGGATAAGGTTTCTCGCCGTTATGATAATAAGCTATGCTTTCCAAATCTGTCCGCGTTAAATATCCGTTATTATACGCCTCACGCAACGTATAAAATTCTCCCGTAACAGGCTCCGAAGTCTCTCCGCTCGGATTTTTGCAACCAGCAAAAGCAAACGTTAATGATAAAACACCGAGAATGACCGCCAATACTTTTATAAATTTTTTCAGCATGTTTTCACCTCGCCCTTATTGTACTATTATTTTTGCAAAATAGCAAGAGCGCGGCTCAATTTAAAGTATTATTCCCCCAAAGCTATGTATCTTGACAGACAGTACGTTATCCGTTCGTCCGCAATGTTTGCAATCGGCGCAAGCGGAAAGCCGTCGCCCGCGGCGCACTCCTCGGGCGGCTGCGGTGCGGACGCATTATTCATTTTTGCAAGCGACTGCACCGCCGAGAGCATACCCGACAGCTCCTCCGCCTGCTTGAAAGCCTCCGCCGCCTGACCTCCTCCGAACTCCTCCAAAATGGGTCTGAGTTCTTTCATATTCGCGTTTTTGCCCGACATTATAAGCATCAGCACAAGCACGAGTAGTTGCATAAAAATCCCCTCCGTCATACACTGTATAGAGCCTTTTTTCGGCTTTATTCTATTATATGCGGGGAGAAAAATGAAGGACTTTAAATCTTACACGCAAAACGGCGGTGGTGCGACCACCGCGAGCGGTGCGACCGCTGCGAATACGGGCGGCGCCAACACTTCTAACTCGAAGCCTTCCGACAACAACCTTAACCAGACGGTGAACATGGCTTCAATGCTCGCCAAGGCGTTTAACGGCAAGAGCGAGGGGCAGATTTTTCAGACCATACTCGCGCAGGCGGAACAGGGCAAGCGCGACGGCACGCTTACCAACGCCGACCTTGACAACTTTTACAACGCCTTAGCGCCCATGCTGGACGGCTTTAAGCGGCAGAAACTGCGCCAGATTATTCAGAAACTCAAATCCATTTAATAAAAAAAAGCCGCCGCCTGTAAGGCGACGACGGAAGACAGACGTCTGAGAAACCGTATTACCCTTGCGCGAGTTTTTCCGCCGCGCGCAGAAAGTAATCGACCTCCCTTTCGTTATTGAAAGCCGAGAGTGAAACGCGCACAAGTCCTTCGGACGAAAGCGCGTCGTGCATGAGCGGAGCACAGTGCAATCCGCCGCGCACGCAAATCGAATACTCCTCGGATAAGCGGTACGCCGCCATTTCGGATTGCAGTTTTTCGAACGCGAGCGCGACTATGCCGAAATGGTTAGAGCGCGAATATACCTTTATTCCGTCGATTGAACCGAGCCCTCCCAGCATAAGGTCGGTTAGATAGACCGTTCTGTCGCGGTTTTCGTACATATGGCTCTTTAAATAGAGCGCGCCCTCGCCCAGCGACACTATCGCGGGATAGGAAAGCGTGCCGCTCTCCAACTTGTCGGGGTAGAACGCGGGCATGTTCAGATTGATACTTTCACTGCCCGTGCCGCCGAACATCAAAGGCGACGGATTGAAGCGCTCGGAAAAAACAAGCGCGCCGCTGCCCTGTATGCCGAGCATACCCTTATGTCCGGCAACCGCAAGCGCGTCTATGCCCATAGCGGTAATGTCCACCCTCTGATGTCCGCACGCCTGCGCGCCGTCACAGATTAGCAGCGTTTCGCAAGGGATACCTTCGCGTATGCGCGCAACGTCGGGCGCGGTGCCCGTCACGTTGGAAGCGAGAGTTATTATTACAGCCTTGGCGTCCTGCGCCGCCTTGATAACCGCCGACGCGTCTATTTCGCCGTTCGCGGTCAGGGGTGCAAGCTCCACCTTTACTCCCTTGCTTTCCAGAAAGTGCAAGGGGCGCAACACCGAATTGTGCTCGGCAACCGTCGACACCACCTTGTCGCCGGCGCGTAAAATTCCGAAAATGGCTATGTTCAGAGCTTCGGTGCAGTTTTTCGTGAACACCACTCTGTCGGCGGACGGAGCGCCGAAAAATTCGGCGAGAATATTGCGGACGGCGTACACTCTTTCGGCGCACGCAAGCGAGAGCTTATGACCGCTGCGACCGGGGTTGGCGCACGTCTTTAACGCCGCCGCCGCTGCCGACAGCACTCCGTCGGGCTTAAAACCGCCCGTTGCCGCATTATCGAAATAAATCATATACACCCTCCTCAAACCGTCTTACATATTATATTAGTAAGCCTATAAAATAATGTTTAACGAAGGAAAAATTTATGACCGAAATGCTGGCGGTTTTTCGCTCACGCTCTCAGGCGATTGACTGTAT
>CAZRJY010000105.1:0-4544 GCA_964600525.1 uncultured Clostridia bacterium | reverse complement strand
TGCATTGTGCTTTGGCTTCGTGTACTCGCTTAACTCGTGTAGACACGCTCTAGAGAGTGGCAGCCATTTTGGGGTGTCGTTATAATTTTCATTTAGATCCTCATGGTATTTCTCCTGCAAAAAATAGAACAGGCTGTGCTGCACAGCGTGAGCAATTTCATGAAATGCTACGTTTTGCTGCTGCTGTGCTGTTAATGAACGTTCAATTAGGATAGTTTTTGACGGAACAGTTGTCTGAAAAGATTTCTGATCCGATGTATAGAGCGTTGCTTCGGTATCACGGCAGTAAAAACGTCCGCCGTCAGGTTCATTCTCGCCGAGTCCTGTTTTATATATGGATAATTCAAGAGATTTAGCGAGAATATTGGAATTTATTCTTCCGTAAATGGAATAGGGGTAATTTTCACACAAAATTTCCTGGGCGGCTTCCTCTATATCCGAAACCGAATATTTCGGTAGAAGATAGTCATCAAGTTCTGTATACGGCAGCGGATATGCCTTAGAAATCGGCATGATACCCTGCATAAGTCTGACACGACTACTTTTGAAGTCGTAGTATCCTCTGATGAGATAATCGCTGTATACCGATCTGCGTTGAGGATTATCTTCACTTCCGGTATATGCGGTCATGTCAGCACAAAAAAAGCGTCTACATATACTTCCGAGAATGATTTTTTGTAGAAATGGAAATTCAGAAACCTTATATTTTCCACATGAACGCCCAGCAGATGAGGGATTTCAAGCTCCGTTTCACCGTTCAGAAGTGCCTGTTTCAGTTCGTATTGATAGGAGCAGAGATAGTGTGCCAAAAGATAGCTGCGCATGGAAGCAAGCCTTGGGAACTGTCTGTAATTTTCGTTGCGTTTTACGCGGAAATCATCCGGATTTGCAGTTTTTATGATCCATATAAGAGGATATCTGATCGATGCTTGAAAAGCTGTTGTCATTTTAAGCTCCCTTCGTGGAAGGACACATAGAAAAATAATTTTTCCCACGAGTCACAAGGCGATTGGCTTAGATGGCGTATAGGATATGCTTGTGAGCAGCACATGTCTTGGGACATTCTTGAAACAGTGATGAATTATGTAATATAAAACATTTGTTCCTTGTTATACCACGAAATTTCAAAAATGTAAATAGGTATTTTACAGTTCTTTTGATAGATTATGCAGAAAAAGGGGATATAATCTGCAAACATGGCTTAGATTAGGAGATTATGCAATCAATGTGACTTGTGAAAGAATTTAAGATTGTAGGGTTGTACAAAATTTAAAGGTGGAAATTGGTTGTTCTACATATATGGCGTGAAATTACCAATTGATTAAACTGACTGTGTGAAAATGTTCTGAATTTTGAACAGCATAAGTATTGAAAAAACAGTCGGAATATGATACAATAAGAAAAAAGTATATTTTGGAAAGTGCGGTGATACATCATGAGACTATTCATAGCGATTCAATTTGAGCAGAATGTGCTGAATGCGTTGACAGATGCTCAAATTGTACTGCGAAAGCGTCATTTTTGCGGTCAATATTCAATTGTTGAAAATCTGCACATGACACTGGCTTTTATCGGTGAATATGATGAGCCGGATAAAGTATTGGGTGTAATAGAGAAGGTACAGTATAAACCATTTGATATCACACTGGGAGGATATATTGGTCATTTTGGAAACCTGCTGTGGGCAAGCCTGGAGAATAATCCTGAACTTGAAAATTATACAAAGGAGCTTCGTCAGATGCTTGCTGAAGGAGATATCCCGTTTTGGAAGAAAAAATTCATTCCCCATATCACACTTCTGCGAAACGCAGAAAGCAAGCGGAGATTTTCAGATATTGCTGTCAAAAAGGAAACAATGACTGTACGGCGTATCACTCTTATGCGGTCAGATTTGTTGCAGAATGATGAAATCTATACAAAAATTGGTTCAATAGATCTTATGTAATTATCGGAGTGTGCTGCTTATGAAAAATCATATATCAAACGCTTTCAAGTGTTTTTTTACTCTTATGACCGTAGTTACCATGTCCTGCGTGATGCCGTTTACAACAATTGCAGCTGTATCCGATGCTGATGATATTTTCTACGATGATTTCACAGGATTACGGCTTGATATGAATAAATGGCTGATTGCCGAGAAAAACTGGGGCGGCACGGTGACGGAAAACGGAGAAACAGTTGACTATAACGGCGGAGTGGTCTCTGAAAATGTTGCAGTTCGTGATGGTGATCTGGTTTTCACAGGGCTTGGTGATCTATATGAGGGGGAACAGAAAGGCATCAACCGTGATGGCAGTCGGCGTCTGGACGGAAAACGCTGCGGCGGTGCGATCGCAACAAGGGAATATTACGCCTCTGGCAGCTATGAGATCCGTGCAAAAATCGCTCCGGTGCTTGGCTGTTGTTCTGCCATGTGGACGTTTGAATACGAGGAGGATTACTCAGGAGATGATGTAAAAATCACCAATCATGAGATCGATATTGAGTTTCCCGGAAGAGATGATGACGACGATTTCAGTCTCAGTCACGCACTCTGTACCACATGGATTACGGAGGAGGACTACAAAACAAAATCTGTGAATTGCGGAGATCAGGCGGATGGTGAATTCCATACTTATCGCTTTGACTGGCACACAGGCAGCGATACAGAAACGCCGAGAGTGGAGTATTATTTTGATGATGTGCTGACTTATACATCTTATGATTATATCCCCACAAATGAAAGCAGATTCTGGCTTGGTCTCTGGTTTCCGAAATATTGGGCAGGAACACCCGATTTTGATACGACTGAATTTGTGATCGACTATGTAAAGATCACGCCGTTTCATGAAAGCGGAGATACGCAGCAGCATGAATCCTATCCGGACAGCGGATGGGCAAACCCGGATGCAGAACTGCCGAAAGGATGGCTGCTTTGGCACAGCTACAGTGAATATGCTGCATTAGACAGCAAGCTGTATTTGCGGACGCCGGACGGCAGTACAAAAGAGATCGGCGGCGACTTTATCCATGCGATGAACGGCAGCTTTGGTATCGCGCCGGAACGGATCGCTTTTATGGCAATTGACAGCAGTGCAGATGAATGGGATATTTACCTCTATGATAATGGCAATATCACAAATCTCACAAAGAACAGCGGATTTCGGAACGAAGATCCGAAGTGGTCGCCGGACGGAAAACAAATTGTATTCAAACGCGGCTATTGGGATAACAGTACCGGAGATTTTGTGTATAATCTTGCGACGCTCAATATAAATACTTACGAAGTGACAATGCTGACGAATGACCGTGCAGAGGAAGCTATGCCCTTCTTTTCGGAAGACGGAAAATATATCTATTATACACGCTACACAGACGGCATCGGCTCGATATGCCGAATGGATGTGGCAACCCATGAAACAGAGGATATTTACAGCGAAGCAGATGTAACTGCGTATTATCCTATTACCCAAGGCGAACAGCTTTATTTTGCAAAATGGTACAGTGCGGAGAATCATTTTGACCAGCTAATGTGCTATGACGGCAGCGATATATCCGTTCTGCCATTCAATTCTGAACAATATGACTGCTCAGATTCTTGTCCGGTAATGGATGATGAGATGATTTATAGCAGTACTGCAAACGGTGGCTATGATTTGTACTATTATGATGGCAGGAAATCCGTCAGACTGACAGAACTTTGCAGCGATAAAAACGAGCTTGGTGCAGACTATTATTCATTGGAGGAATATGAAGATTATTTGGACAGCAGCAGAATAATGGGCGATGTCAACTGCGATGGTGAGTTTACTATTGCGGATGTGGTACTGCTGCAAAAATGGCTGCTGGCTGTTCCAAATACGGAGCTTGCAGACTGGAAAGCAGGAGACTTGTGTGAGGATGATAGACTTGATGTGTTTGATCTTTGTCTGATGAAGCGATTGCTGCTTCAATCAATGGGGCATAATCCCTTGGATTCGCTGATCGGCATGAATTATGAAGATGCTGTCCGGAATTCTTATATTTCAAGATTGGAATATAATTATCAGATAGCAGGAAGATTGAAAAGTACAATTGAAGACAAAATGGGTCGTCCTCTGGATTATTCAATAGATCGGTTTTATCTCGTAAATAATGAAAAACTCGGTTTGAACAGCGATACTAAATATCTTTATAACGCTACTACAATGGACATCTATGTTGTCCATGAAGAAACAAAAATGAATTGTGCGACATGGTACTGGAAAGGTTCAAAAGCTGCTTTATACGGAATAGATGATGACAACGAAAAGCAGAATGAATTTTTAGACGCAATGGAATTTTACGGTATTACCGAAATCTACTATTCTATTGGTGCGAACAAATTAATTAAAAACAAGGATATGGTTGAATCTTTTGTAAAAAACGCTTATACAAGGGACATAAAGGTGTATCTGCTGACAGGTGAAAAGACGTGGTTATATGAGGATAGCTACCAGACAGCGATTTATACTATTTTCGACAAGGTTGAGGAGTATAACAGTCTGGTTGATTATGATGCAAGATTAGCCGGAGTTTCTTATGAT
>CAZRJY010000104.1:0-4581 GCA_964600525.1 uncultured Clostridia bacterium | reverse complement strand
TTGCCGCAAGAATACTTGGTTTATGGAGGACAAGTCAGATGAGTAAGTTAGTTGATGCTATCGAGAAAGAGGGCATGAAAGAGAGCGTTCCCGCGTTTAACGTAGGCGATACCGTAAGGGTCGGCTTCAAGGTTATCGAGGGTACCAAGGAAAGAATTCAGAATTTCGAGGGCGTTGTAATCGCTAAAAAGCACGGCGGCATAAGAGAGAGCTTCACGGTTCGCCGCTTGTCTTTCGGCGTAGGCGTGGAAAGAACTTTCCCCGTTCACTCCCCGAAAATCGCGTCCATTGCGGTAGTTAAGCGCGGTAAGGTAAGAAGAGCTAAGCTCTACTACCTGAGAGGCTTGACAGGCAAGGCTGCAAAGATACAGGAAATAAGATAATTAAAAAAGCTCCCTTTGCGCAACGCGCAAAGGGAGCTTCGGTTTTTCCAAGGAACGAAAGATGTTATCTAAAATTACAAGTTACGCGCTTGTCGGACTGGAAGGCGTGCCCGTGGAGGTGGAAACCGACATAAACAAGGGCATGGTCTCTTACGACCTGGTAGGTCTTCCCGACGCCGCCGTTAAAGAGAGCAAGGAGCGCGTGTATTCGGCGATACGCAACAGCCTTTTGCATTTCCCCGTAAATAAAATAACCGTCAACCTTGCGCCCGCCGACATAAAAAAGGAGGGCGGTCAGTACGATTTGCCCATAGCCGTATCTCTTCTTGCGGCAAGCGGTCAGCTTGCGGCGGACACAGAGGGCTTCGTAATGCTGGGCGAGCTCGCACTGGACGGAACCTTACGCGCGGTGAACGGCGTTCTGCCCGTACTCATTTCGGCAAAGAGCAAGGGCTATACCAGGTTTATAGTGCCTGCGGGTAACGCGGGCGAGGCAAGCTACATAAGCGGCGTCGAGGTGTATGCGCTCAAAACCTTGCGCGAAACGTTCGAGTTCTTATCGGGCGCGGCGCAGTTTGCTCCCGTGGAAGTGCGCAGCTTCGAGGCGGTTAAAGACCGCACCTCTTATAACTGCGATTTGAAATACGTGCGCGGTCAGGCTATGGCAAAGCGCGCGTTGGAAATAGCCGTTGCAGGCGGACATAACATACTTTTATCGGGACCTCCCGGCACGGGTAAGACCATGCTTGCGCGGTGCATTCCCACGATTATGCCCGATATGACTTTCGAGGAAGCTTTGGAGGTCACCAAAATACTCTCGGTTTCGGGCGAGCTGGGCGAGGAGGGAATAGTTTCCCTGCGCCCCTTCCGCACGCCCCATCACACGGCGAGCTCCGTGTCGCTGTGCGGCGGCGGCAGTTCCAAAATCCGCGCGGGCGAAATTTCCAAGGCGCACCGCGGCGTGCTGTTTTTGGATGAGTTGCCCGAGTACACGAGAAGCGCGCTGGAATCGCTGCGCCAACCCTTGGAGGACGGTAAAATCACGGTTACGCGCTCGGGCGGCGCGGTTACTTTCCCGGCCGACTTTATTCTGTGCGCGAGTATGAACCCCTGTCCCTGCGGAAATCTTGGCTCTAAGGAGAAGCAGTGCAACTGCACTCCCGCGCAGATAAGAAGGTACCGCAGCAAGATTTCGGGACCGCTTTTAGACCGCATAGATTTGCAGGTGGAAGTGGACAGTGTGAAGTACGAGGAGCTTGCGGGCGACGGTGACGGCGAGAGCAGCGCGGAGGTCAAACAGCGCGTGGAGCGTGCGCGCGAAATTCAGCGTGAGCGGTTCCGCGGCGTGGAGGGCGTTACGGTAAACGCCGGTATGGGCGAAGCGCAGATTAAAAAATACTGCCGTCTTTCCCCCGACTGCGAAAAAATACTGCGCGCCGCGTTCGAGAGGCTCAACCTTTCGGCGAGGGCGCGTTCGAGGATAATCAAAGTTGCGCGCACAATAGCCGATTTGGACGCTTGCGGCGAAATTCAGCCCAAGCATATTCTTGAAGCTACGTCCTACCGCAACTTCGACAGCACTACACAGCGATGAATTATACTGAAAAAGAAATCGAACTTATTACCCTCGACAGTTTAGGGCTTGTCACTTATAAGAATAAAAAGCTGTTCTTAAAGTCGGTTAATCCGACCGCCTGCGACAGAGAAAAATATAAGGACGAATTGATTAAAAGCGTCGGCGTCGGAGTATATAATAAAGTAAAGGCGCTTTACGGAGACGCAAAGTACCGTGCGGAAGTAATCAAAAATCTGGAACGGCGCAATATCGAGTGCGTAACTTTTAAAAGCGCTGACTATCCGCCCATTCTGAAAGAAATTCCCGCTCCGCCGATTGTATTATACCTGCGCGGCAGGCGCGAACTTTTATCGACGCGTATGTTTGCGGCGGTAGGCTCGCGCAGAATATCCGCTCAAACGGCTGCGGAGTGCCGCAGGATTTGCGCCGGGCTTTCAAAGCACCTGACAATCGTAACGGGAGTTGCCGACGGCGGCGACAGCGCGGTAATATCGGGCGCGCTCGAAACGGGCAACGTGATATGCGTTCTGCCCGGCGGTCACGACTCGGGGTGTTGTAATAACTTAAACATGTTAAAAAGAGTGGAAAGCGAGGGACTTTCGGTTACGGAGTTTACTCCGGGAACGCCCGTTCAGAAGCTGACTTTCACTTTGAGAAACCGCATAATCGCTGGTTTGAGCGAGGGCTTACTTGTCGTATCGGCCGGTGAAAAGAGCGGAACTATGTCGACAGTGGAGTATGCAACCGGCTATAACAGAGACGTGTTCGCGTTTCCGCACGGCATAGGCGTGGCTTCGGGCGTCGGCTGTAACAAGCTGATAAAAGACGGCGCGGCACTTTGCGACTGCGCGGACGACGTGCTGTTCGCTCTGGGAATAGACGGCGGCAGGACTGTAAAAACCGAAACTTACGTTGACGGCGACGAGCAGGCGGTGTTAAACCTTCTGAAAGAGGAGGGCGAAATGCACGCCGAAAAAATAGCCGCGAAACTTAATCTGAAATTAACCGACGTTGTGACGGCGTGCTCGATGTTGGAAATAAAGGGGCTTGTCGTCAGAACGGGCGGCAACTCGTTTGCAGTAATATAAAAACATATAGGTGAAGATATGGATTTGATAATAGTGGAATCGCCTTCCAAGGCAAAGACAATTTCCAAATACTTAAAGGGCAAGTTCCGCGTGGATGCTTCGGGCGGACACGTCAGGGATTTACCCGAAAAAACTCTCGGCGTAAAGGTGACCGAAAACTTCGAGCCGCACTACGAGATTACGCCCAACAAAAAGGACGTCATTAAAAGACTTACCGACGAGGCGAAAAAGGCCGACCGCGTATATCTCGCAACCGACCCCGACCGCGAGGGCGAGGCAATCAGCTGGCATTTACAGACCGTTCTGGGAATGGACCCCGACGGCGCAAACAGGGTGGAGTTCAACGAAATTTCTCCGCGCGCCGTTCAGAACGCGTTGAAAAATCCGCGCAAAATAGACTATAATCTCGTCGACGCACAGCAGGCAAGGCGCGTACTCGACAGACTTGTGGGCTACAAGCTTTCGCCCTTTTTGAACAACCGCATTCAGGACGGACTTTCGGCGGGGCGCGTGCAGTCGGTTGCGCTCAGACTTATTGTAGACAGAGAGCGCGAAATTGCCGCGTTCAAGCCCGAGGAATACTACGCATTCAACGCCCAGCTTTGCGATTTGGGTGCCAAGTATGCGCCGTTTAAGGCGGTTTACCAGTTAAAAAAGAGCGGCGTTTCGATTGACGTTGCTACCGCGGAAGAGGCGGAAGGGAAAATAAAGCAGGGTGAGTTCGTCGTTACCAAAGTCAAAAGCGGCATAACCAAACAGCACGCTCCCGCGCCGTTTACAACCTCTTCGCTTCAACAGGACGCTTCGAATAAATTCGGTATGTCCTCGCCCGAAACAATGCTGGTTGCACAGCATCTTTACGAAGGTATGGAATTGGGCGGCGACCATATCGCGCTCATCACCTATATAAGAACCGACTCGGTGCGTATAGCCGCCGAGGCACAGCAGAGCGCGCTGGAATTTATCGAGCGCACTTACGGCAAGGACTTTGTGCCGCAAAAGCCCAACTACTTTGCAACCAAGAAGGGCGCGCAGGACGCTCACGAGGCTATCCGTCCCATAAATTTGGACGTTACGCCAGCAAGCGTAAAGAAGTATCTCGATAAAAAACACTACAATATCTATAAGCTTATATACGACCGTTTCGTATCGTCGCAGATGGCGGAAGCGCAGTACAATTCCATGCAGATAGAGGCGACGTGCGCGGACTACGTGTTTAAGGCGAGCGGCAAGGCGGTGCTGTTTGCTGGCTTCACCGCGGCGTACAGCATAACGCAGTCGGGCGAGAACGACGAGGAGGAGAGCGGAAAGCTTCTGCCGCCTTTGAACGAGGGCGACAAATTAAACCTTGTTTCGCTCACCAAAGAGCAGAAATTCACGCGTCCGCCTTTAAGGTACACCGACGCGTCGCTTGTTAAAGCTATGGACGAGCGCGGCATAGGCAGACCTTCTACCTACGCATCTATAATTTCCGTGCTCACAAAGCGCAAGTACGTCGAAAAGGACGGCAAGTATATGGTTCCTACCGACGTCG
>CAZRJY010000103.1:0-4630 GCA_964600525.1 uncultured Clostridia bacterium | reverse complement strand
AAAGAGCAGGGGCAACTTTCACAGTTAAACAATTGATGAAATCAAAAAGAGCTATTGAAACAAAACTTGCAAAATTAAACAATACTGATAGAAAAGATGATAATGTTGTAACCTTTGAACAGTTAGGTGTTGATAGATTATTTGTTGATGAAGCACATTATTTTAAAAATTTATATTTATATACTAAAATGAGTAATGTGAGTGGTATTGGACAAACAGAAGCACAAAAAAGTTCCGACTTATATATGAAATGTAAATATATGGATGAAATAACTGATAGTAAAGGTATAATTTTTGCTACAGGAACACCAGTAAGTAATTCGATGGTTGAGCTTTATACAATGCAAAGATATTTACAAACAAATACATTATATAAATTAGGACTACAAAATTTTGATGCTTGGGCTTCAACTTTTGGAGAAACAACTACGGCTATAGAACTAGCACCTGAAGGTACAGGTTATCGTTCAAAAACAAGATTTGCAAAATTTTATAATCTTCCTGAATTAATTGCTATATTTAAAGAAGTTGCAGATATTAAAACTGCAGATATGTTAGATTTGCCAGTTCCTGAAGCAAAGTTTGAAACTGTTGTTGTAAAACCTAGTGAAATACAAGAAAAATTGGTGGAAGAATTAGCAGAACGAGCTGAAAAAATAAGAAGTGGAGATGTTGATCCACATGAAGATAATATGCTTAAAATTACTAATGATGGTAAAAAATTAGCATTAGATCAAAGATTAATAAATGAACTTTTGCCTGATAATCCTAATAGCAAAGCTATTGCTTGTGTTGATAAAGTTTATAATCATTATCAAGAGTTTAATAATATTAAAGGAACGCAATTAATATTCTGTGATTCTTCGACACCAAAAGCTGATGGCTCTTTTAATGTTTATGATGATTTAAAAAATAAACTAATCGAAAAAGGTATTCCAAGTGAAGAAATAGACTTTATTCATAATGCTGACAATGAGGTTAAAAAGAAAGAATTATTTGCTAAAGTTCGCAAAGGACAGGTACGAGTTTTATTAGGCTCAACTCAAAAAATGGGAGCAGGTACGAATTGTCAGGATAGATTAGTCGCAATTCATCATTTAGATTGTCCGTGGAAACCTGCCGAAATAGTACAAAGAAATGGGCGAGGTATCAGACAGGGAAATATGAATAAAGAAATTTATATCTATAATTATGTTACAGAAAAAACCTTTGATGCTTATCTTTATCAATTAGTAGAGAATAAGCAAAAGTTTATTTCTCAAATAATGACATCTAAAACTCCGTTAAGAAGTGCTAGTGATGTTGATGAAACTATTTTATCTTATGCTGAAATTAAGGCACTGGCATCAGGGAATCCTTTAATTTTGGAAAAAACAGAATTAGATTCTAAAGTGTCTAAGTTAAAATTATTAAAACAAAGTCATTTAAATCAATTATATGAATTACAAGATAAAGTAATGAAAATATACCCCAGAGATATAAAACTAACAGAAAACACTATAAACGATTTACAAGAAGATATTAAAATTCTAAATCAAAATAAAACAGATGAATTTAGTTTTATAGAATTTAAAGGAATAACTTATTATGACAGAAAAGAAGCAGGTACTGCCCTATTAGAAATTATTACGAAAAGTTCATGGTTAAATGACGAAATAAATATAGGTCATTATCTTGGATTTGAGATATTTTTAGGTTTTAATTATTTAGAAAAGACATTTTATTTAGATTTAAAAAATTGTCATAATTATGTTGTAGAACTTGGAACAGATCCTAGTGGAAATATTATTCGTATAGATAATCAATTAAATAAAATACCAGGATATTTGGAAAATAATAAAGCAAAATTAGAAACTTTAAAACAACAATTTGAAGTTGCTAAAGGAGAAATTGATAAACCATTTTCACAAGAACAAGAATTACAAGAAGCTATGAAAAGATTAAAAGAAGTTGATGTTGCACTAAATATAGATGAAAAAGTAGCAGATATTATAGATGATTCGCAAGAAATTTTAGAAAATCAACATTACAAAAGTGACTTTGAAAGATAATTTGTACATTGGATTTTTATAATATATTTAGATAAGATTAACTCGGAGGTGCTGAAGAGTGGATTTTGAAAGGATATTTAACCAATCGTGTGAAGAAAAACATTGGGATATTGTAAATGATGTTGTAACATATTTAATGAAAACCGATGAAGAATATAAAAATAATTCATATTATTGTGCTGATATTATAGATTCTTGTGAAAATTTAAAAACAGTTTTAGAAGAAAATAAACCTATAGCTTTAAACGAAGATGAAATTTCAAAATTAATAGAATATATTAATAAATCTTCAGAAAGAAATACTATGGAAAGAAAGCATATTTTTTATGCAGGTTTGAGATATGCTTATTTTTCTATTAAAGAAATTGGGCTATTAAAAGAAACGAATATAGATTTTTCAAATATTCAAAAAGATTAAATGTTTAGTTAGATATTAAAATACAAAAAAGGATGTTAAACATCTTTTTTTGATGATGAAAGGAGCGAGTACAATGGCTAAATATAATGTAGAAGTAGTAGAAACATTAAGTAGAGTTGTAGAACAAGAAGCAGATTCTTATGAAGATGCTAAAGAATTAGTTGCAACAAGATATATTGAGCAAGATATAGTTTTAGATTGGCAAGATTTAGATGATACAAGTTATAAACCATATCCTAGTCAAAAAATTAAAGATAATTTCTCTGTTCATTTTATGTATAATAAATTAAAACAAGAATTAATCGTGAGTGATAAAAGAGGGACAATCAATTATAGTTGCAAAAATTTAGAAGATTTGAGAATACTTTTAAAAGAGTATTTTAACAATAATGTTGAATTGGAAGAAGTTATGCCAGAAAAAGATGTTAGAAAAAAAGGTAAGGATCACGAAAGATAATGGCATACTTTACTCAAGAACAAATTGCAAAAGCAAAAGAAATAGATTTATTAACTTATTTACAAAGTTATAATCCAAATGAACTTGTATATGATTCTAGAAATACTTTTCATACTAGAACACATGATAGTTTAAAAATCAACAATGGAATGTGGTATTGGTTTAGTAGAGGTATAGGTGGAAAAACTGCATTGGAATATTTAATTCAAGTAGAAGAATTTAGTTTTACTGATGCAGTTAGCCATCTTATAAATCAAAAAGGTTTAGAAAAAAGGTATATTCCCAAACAAGAACTGACTGAAAAAGAAAAAATTGATAGATTGGATTTACCAAAGAAATCACTCTATAATGATAAAGTTATATCCTATCTTCAAAGTAGAGGCATAAGTAAGAATATAATTGATGAGTGTATAAATAAAGGACTAATTTATCAAGAATATCCTAAAAATAATGTTGTTTTTGTAGGACTAGACAATAACAATATTCCAAGATATGCAGGTATAAGAGGAACTAATTCTAGCAGATTTATGCATGATGCTTATGGAAGTGATAAAGCATATTCATTTAAATTAAAATCAATATCACAAAATAATGTAGTACATTTATTTGAAAGTGCAATTGATTTGTTATCTTATGCAACATTAAAAGAATTAAAGAATGAACAATGGGATGAAGAAAATTTGTTGTCATTAGCAGGTATTTATAAACCAGGAAAAGATATTTCAAATAGTAAAGTTCCTGAGACTGTAACAACTTTTTTAAGAGATAATTCTAATATTGATACAATAATTATTCATTTTGATAATGATGAAGCAGGAAGAATAGCAGCTGAAGCAATACAACTTTCTTTGTCAGATAGTTATAAAATGGTTGATGATCCACCTGCAAATGGGAAAGATTTTAATGATTTTTTATGTAATTATCTAGGTATCAGTAGACAAAAAAACTATGAAAATTATAGATAAATTTTAAATTCTCAAAAGAGTGAGTTTTCTTGTAAGAGAAAACTATGTCTTAGCCAGCACTGGAAGATTACTCCCGCCATCTTCCGAATACACATGGGGATACCCCACCCCCCTAAAGTTAATGAATATATCTATTTTTTGTGATATAGTTATGTATATAAAACAAATCGATAAATAGTAATTTGTAGAGATAATTGGAGGATTAGGTATGGAGAATTTTGGATTTTTAATGTTATGGTTTTTTGTTGCTTATATATTAGTAACTTGGGTTGGCTTTGCACATACTGTGTTTAATATTAAAGTATTGCACATGAAATCAATGAAAGAAAGTGGAGGAAAAGGCAAAGGGTTAGGAGAAGGTTATAATAAAACAAAACCTTGGCATCCTTTATATAATTTAATTATATTTCCTATATTTGCTTATTTATATTTAAGTGGATTAGATACTGTAAGTATGTCTAATGTAATCACTTGTTCTTTAATTTGGGGAACTTTAGCAATAATAATTGATTTAGTTGGTTGGGTACTTATACCACATCCGTTATCATTAACATTTAAAAGATTTTATGTTGAATATCAACCTTGGATAACATTAGTATATTTAGTAATGTATGCAAGTCCATTTATTGTATATGGTTTAATGCAAGTTTTATAATTACAATTTGAAAGTGAGATTTAATATGAAAAAGAAAGAACTAATTATAATAGGTATTCTTACAATATTATTAGCATTTATGGA
>CAZRJY010000102.1:0-4633 GCA_964600525.1 uncultured Clostridia bacterium | reverse complement strand
TAGCGTTTACCTGTTCACACGTTACGGGTATTCTCTCTGCTTTACCGCCTTTCTTACCTATACGGCTGCGCACCTTCGAAAGCTCTAATTTCCGTTTAGCAAGTGTGTAATATAAGTCCACGGGCGAAGATAACTTACTCGGTACTACATTATTAAGCGCATAGTTATATATTGCTTTTATGTATTGTCCTGCTTGCTTATCCTCCATAAGCTCAACCGCTTCATAGAAGTTGCGGTAGAAGGTGAAGTGCCTCATCTGTCTGCTTGCGCGTACGGTTTTGCCGTTCGACTGCGCTTGCTTGTCCACGTCAAGGTAGTCGATTATGTTTCCCCAAAGATAATTTAACTTCTTATCCGCTAGTTCGTTTTGTTCTCCGTCCGTGAACATATACTCGCACATTCGGCGCAATAATTTGCCCCGTTCTTCGTCGTTCAGTATGTCCATTAAATCCGCGTACAAATCGTAAAATGTGAATTGCCTTAGTTGTTTCTGTTCCATTATTCCTCCGTTATTTTTATTTGTTGCAACCGTTTAACGACAGCTTGCAAGTCTCTAATTAGCACATATGCATCACCTCTCTGTTTCAATTTTCGGGTAAACTTCCCATATTAGCATGGTAACAATTTAATGTTGACTTATGTTGTCATATATCTAATAATTTTTATTTTTCTTTTGGCGAATATTTTTGTGAAAACCATTATTACCCCTACAAGTGGTAGGCAAGTTGCAAACCGTTTTCGCAACCATTTGACAAAAATTTTTTGTAAAGCTCTTCAAGAGGTAGGCAATTCATAAGCCGATTTTATGCACTTTCTTTAAAAGTTATTTTAAAAATATCTTCATTATATAGCGGTTAAGCTGGGCGAAAGTCCGTGGTCTACCTAAAAGTTTCACCTTTTTTCTTTGTCCTTGTCCTTTGACCACATTACCCCCTCACCATATAGAGAATTTTTAACCGTTCTACACCCATTAAGCTGCAAAATTTGTGCAGTTTGTCTCACAAATCAACACAAAAAAGGAAGTTCATCACTTGAACTTCCTTTAAAAGCTATTTAATTGTGTTTTTGCCCCCGACTAAACTAATTTCAGTTTGAGCTAAACTCAATCTTCGTCCATATTGTTGATCTCTCAATGTAGTTTAATTTCAACAATAGCCTCTTCAAATGTTTGAACCTGATACTGCATTGCAATCCTAAGTACAGCATATTTTTTAAAAATTAGCTGCTCAATTTCTTCGCGAGATAAGAAAGTACCTTCATACACATATTGCCCGTCAGCACGCTTATAGCTTTCTACTTCTTCAACTAGTTCTTCTACTGTTAAGTCTCTAACACTAAACTCATTAAATTCAACATTAAACGAAAAACCACTATCTTTAACAAGCGTGTATCCATATAAAATACGACTTTCAAATCTATTTGCTTTATCGAGCAATTCTTGAAATTGTCGTTTAGTAGAATCGCTTTTTATATAATATCCGATACGTTCAAACGATTTACTTATAAATGCAAAATCTTCTCTCAATATCGCAGCAATATCTTCATCAAAGTCTTCACTTCGGATTATTGGTTTAGGCGATACATTCAATTTTAGTTCATTTAATACTGACTTTATTAGTGTATCCCCCATCACCTCTTCATAATTTATGGCTCGGCTTGCTTTTTGAATTAAAATAGCCATAGCCTTCGGAGGTGAATTAATTTCAATGTCCGAATTGTATCCCCATTCGCTTTGAACTGCATTAAGTACTATGTTCTTATATCCATCGGCTATCTTCTCATTCTCCTTGCTAACGGCTTGAACACTCTCAGTAAATAAATCTGCTTTCCTTAATCCATTAATAAAATTGAACAGGTCGTTTGATCTTTCTTCAAAAACAAGAAAATATCGGAACGGTTCTTTATCCTCCCCATAAAACTCCAGAATAGATTTCATTTTATCCAAAACAATGAATTTTTTATTCTCGTCGAAACACTTCTCGCCTAAATCCTTAAGATAAAATTTACAGTGTTCATCTAAGCATAATGTAGAATAATCAAAATCATGTACTTTATAAGAGTTAAGCACATGAATTAAATACCAACGTAATGCATACCCTCGATCCAATTTAACCCAGTGGGCTTCAAAATATCTTGGAACATCCCAATACTTTTCACTTATGGAAAAATACCACATAAATTTCTCAAAATTTATCTCAAATTCATGCGAAAAATGCGTATATAAGTTTTTCCATGAATATACTTTTGTGTGATTTACAATATCAGAGTAATCCAAATATTCCTTTATCTCCGCTTTTAAGTCTGTTGAAGCGTACTCAGAATCATTACAGAGAAAGTAAAATTGCATACTAACTAGTGCAAACACAATAGATACATAATTATCATGTCCTAAATCGAAATAACTAATAGAAAATTTCTCTTGTAGAGCTTTTACAAAGCAAAAGTCCCCATCTCGTACCGATAGAGTAACCATTGAAAGAACAATTGACATTATGAACTGAATCTTTTCTTTTGAAAACTTATCTTCGGAAAAATTATTATATTTCAAAAATGATAAACTATCTGCAATTAATGCTGTGGTTTTCTCGGAATATTCGGGCAACTTATTTAATCTAAAGAGAACACGGGTAATATAGTGTTCATAGCTTAAAAAATGCTCTTCAATAATACTTGAAAGATCTAAATTAAAATATATTAAATCTTTAACATTATCGTATAAACTGTCTGCACATCTTATTTGTTGCTGCTTTGCCTCAACCTGTTTTAATTCAAACGCCGCATCACTTTGTATTTCCAATAATTTGAGGACTAAAAACTTATTGAATATTTTATTTTTAGATTTAAGCAACTCATATGTATCTTTAAGGTTTTTATAATCAGTTATCAAATATTTCAAGACCGCTTTTAAGTCTTTCGGCAAATCTTCAGGAGACTTCCATTCTCTCCATAAACGATTCCTTATAGTTCTTATTAAAAATCTTTCACTTTTTACCATTAGCGGTATTTCACGCCAGGCAACAGAAGCACAAAAAAAGATTGCAACAATCGCCACGCCAATAGAAGCAATTATTAAATTTGCGACATACAGCGCTGCATTTAATGCAGATAGTGCAATCGCCAAAGTAATAAATACTACAATTGGATATCTTAACCCAACGCGTAGGTTATTAAATTCTTTTACCGAAATACCCCAACATTCCTCTTTTTGCAAAGTAATAGCAATACCTATGGTTGACGCTATAAATGATACAATCGCAGTAATAATCTGACACAGCACTCCAATAGCGTTTGTATCCCATTCTACCCAGGCACACTGTTTATCTAAAACCGATATAACAATTGAAGTTGTTATTATTACTATAAATAAAAAATTTAACAATAAAAACAAAATATTCTCTTTGTTTGTCTGCAAACGCCACTTAAATATTTCGCGCATTTCTATACTTTGTTTTTGCTTTTCTTGTTTTGACAACTTTTCTTTTGTTTGTCTCATATTAAATGCTCTCCATGAAATTATCTATCGTCTTACATTAGAATACCTTAATAATGATTGTAACACAAGCAACCAAGCTTTTCAAGACTTAGGTCACACAAAAAACGACCACATTTCTGCAGTCGTTCTTTGAACCTTATCACCTATCAGCTTTATGTAATTTAAAGACTTGATAATGCACGCATTACCAGGTCAATATCCTTGTTTTCCAACTCTTGTATTATATGTAAATAAGTCTTCTGTGTTGTATTAATGCTCGCATGTCCCAACCTCCTAGCAACGCTAGCTATTGACACTCCAGCAAACAGCAAAAGAGACGCATGAGTATGTCTTAGCCCATGAATAGAAATTGTGGGAATTCCTGACGATTTACATCGTCTTCTCAAAACGTCATTAACTGTAGAATTGTATACCTTGCAATCAACAAACAGCGGCTCATCCTCCGGTTTATTTTTTATCATTTCAGAAAACTGTACGACAGTTTGCCAATCGATTTGAATTTTACGGACAGAGGTTTTATTTTTTGTGGGTAAAAAACCTCCTTTACCTTTGTAGTCCCACGTCTTGCCAATTGACAGCGCTTGGTGCGAAAAATCAAAATCGTTCGGCGTTATAGCCAATGCTTCCGAAAAACGCATACCAGTTTTAGCAACCAACAGAATCAGCCAATCCCAATTTATCCCCGACTTTAAATCAAGGTTTGCCAATAAGGTATGTAATTCAAATTGACTCAGGTACTTAGGCTTTTTTGCACGGGGCGGTTTCCCCTTTATTATTGCTTTTCGAGTAGGATCACGTGGTATGAGTCCTTCATCCACGGCGTCCAAAATCGCACCTTTGAGCTGATGGTGAAAATCCATCGTTGTTTGACGTTCATGATATTTGGCATAATCGTTCAACAACCGTTGATATGCTATTCTATCCATGTTACGCATCTTTAATTCGGGTATCAATTTTTTAAGCCACGTAAGTGCTAATAGATACTTATTCAAGGTGACCTTTCTAATTGCCCCTTCCTTGTACACTCTTATCCAGCGTTCAAAGTAATCACTGAATAATTCATCTGAAAATTCTTTTTTTGCCATATTTATCTCCTTGTATTTTTATTAACCCTTGCTGATGAAGGGTGATAAGGTTGTC
>CAZRJY010000101.1:0-4676 GCA_964600525.1 uncultured Clostridia bacterium | reverse complement strand
ATATGCGACACGTTATTGGGATAACCCTCGATAACATAATGCGTATAAACCCGATACATCGTAATCGAAAAACTCAAAGAAATTTTTGCGATTTCGCAGGGAAGAATAAAAATTCTCGGCAGTGCGGTAACGGGCTACGGCGAGGATTTGATTAAGGCCGCAATCAAGGCGGACTTCGGCATAGTCGAAACAGTCGCGCACTTCAAAGCGGCGCTTCACTTCAATCCGAAGGTCGATTTCATAATAGATATCGGCGGTCAGGATATCAAATGCTTTAAAATCAAAAACGGCGCAATCGATTCGATTATGCTCAACGAAGCGTGTTCGTCGGGTTGCGGTTCGTTCATTCAGACCTTTGCGCGCGCAATGGGTATGGAAATAGACAAATTCTCTATGTGCGGACTGTACGCCAAGCACCCCGTAGAGCTGGGCTCGCGCTGTACCGTGTTTATGAACAGCGCGGTCAAACAGGCGCAGAAAGAGGGCGCGACGGTGGAGGATATTTCGGCTGGACTGTCCTCGTCAATCGTCAAAAACGCGATTTACAAGGTTATCCGCGCGGCGAGTGCGGACGAGCTCGGCGACAACATAGTAGTGCAGGGCGGCACCTTCTTAAACGACGCGGTACTGCGTTCGTTCGAAAAAGAGACGGGCAAGCAGGTAATAAGACCGGGTATTGCGGGGCTGATGGGCGCGTTCGGCGCGGCGCTGTACGCAAAAGAGAATTTGCAGGGCGCAAGCACGACCTTAGGCTGCGACGAGCTTAAAGACTTTTTCTACGTTTCTAAATCCACCAACTGCCACGGCTGTACCTCCAATTGCAACGTAAATATCATCACGTTTGCCGACGGCAGCAGATACGTTTCGGGCAACAAGTGCGAAAGGGGCGCCGGGCTCAAACCCGCCCCGGCAGAGCTCGATATCTACGCGTATAAGCAGGAACGCCTTTTAAACAGCATAGAGGGCACAAAGGGCGCCAAGGGCAAAGTAGGACTTCCTTTACAGCTTGTAATGTACGAACAGCTTCCCTTATGGGCGGGCTTTTTCGAGAGCCTCGGCTTCGAGGTGGTTTTAAGCGAAAAATCGTCGCGCAAGCTGTACTTCTTGGGTCAGCACACTGTCGCAAGCGACACGGCTTGCTATCCCGCAAAGCTTATGCACGGTCATATCGAAAGCCTTCTGGATACGGGCGTCGACTTCATTTTCCTGCCGTGCGAAAGCTACAATATCGACGAGCACTGTTCGGTCAACCACTATAACTGCCCCGTCGTCGCGTACTATTCCGAGCTGTTGAAGGCGAACAACGAGCGGCTTACGGACGAAAACTTTATAATGCCGTATCTCGATTTGAACTCGGAAAAGACGGCGGTTGCCAAGCTTCACGCAACCTTTGCTAAGTACGGTGTTTCCAAAAAGCAGATTTCAAAAGCTTTGAAAGTCGGGTTCGAACGGCTTGATAAATATCACGCGGACGTGCGTGCGCGCGCGGACTACATAATAAATAAGGCAAGGGAAGAGGGCAAGCAGATTATAGTGCTTGCGGGCAGACCCTATCATCTGGACAACGAAATCAACCACGGCATAAATAAACTTTTGACGTCGTTGAACCTTGCGGTTTTATCCGAGGACGCGGTGTTTAACAGAGCCGAAAAGGTAAAGGTAAACGTTTTAAACCAGTGGACATACCACGCGCGTCTTTACCGCGCGGCGCAGTACTGCTGCGAAAATTCGGATATCAACCTCGTCCAGCTTGTGTCGTTCGGGTGCGGTATCGACGCTATAACCACCGACGAAGTGCGTTCTATTATGGAAAAGAACGGCAAACTGTACACTCAGATAAAGATAGACGAAATAAACAACCTCGGCGTTGTCAAGATTAGGCTAAGAAGTATGCTTGCGGCGATAGAAGAGAGCAAGCGCGGTAAAAACAATGGAAGAGATTAAAACGGTAGACTACACCGACGACTATCCCAGATGGAAAGCCGAATACAAAAATACTCATAAAATACTCGTTCCCGATATGCTTCCGTGGCACTTTGCAATCATCGAGGAGCTTTTAAAGCAGGAAGGGTACGACGTAGAAATACTTAAAAACGACTCGCGCACGGTAATCGACGAGGGGTTAAAGCACGTTCATAACGACACGTGTTATCCCTGTCTTTGCGTGGTGGGTCAGTACATCGACGCGCTCAAAAGCGGCAAGTACGATTTAGAGCACACTGCGGTCTTAATAACGCAGTCGGGCGGCGGCTGCCGCGCTTCCAACTATATTCCGCTTATCCGCAGAGCGCTCAAAGCCGAGTTCCCCAAAGTGCCCGTGGTTTCGGTCAACTTTTCGGGGCTCGAAAAGGACAGCTCGTTCACTATGAGCTTAAAGCTTATGTTAAAGCTTGTGTACGCGATTTTCTACGGCGATACGGTTATGTGGTGCTACAATCAGACCAAGCCGTACGAGGAGGAGGCTGGCGCGAGCGATTTTGTGCGCGACAGCGTGGTTAAAGAGATTACCGAAAGCTTTAAATCGAAAAAGTACAAGCAGTTCAAGCGGCTCAATAATTTAATCATAAGCGCGTTCGGCGCGGTCAAGCGCAGAAAAGAAGCCAAAGTGCGCGTGGGAATTGTCGGCGAAATTTACGTCAAGTACGCGTACCTCGGCAACAACAATCTGGAAAAATTTCTGCTTTCCGAGGACTGCGAGCCCGTCGTGCCCGCTTTGATGGACTTTGTTTTGTACTGCATAGTCAACAACATAAACGACGGATATTTTTACGGCAAGAAGGGCTTTTTCTGGCAGGCGAATAAAATTTTATATAAAATTCTGCACAAAAAGCAGAGAAAGATAATTTCGTATTTCGAAAAAGACGGCAATTTCGAGCCCATACACGACTTCGAGCACCTAAGAAAATGTGCGGACAAGGTGTTGAACCAGGGCGTAAAAATGGGCGAGGGCTGGCTGATTGCGGCGGAAATGGCGGCGCTTGCGGAGACGGGAGTGCAAAATATAGTTTGCGCTCAGCCGTTCGGGTGTCTGCCCAACCATATAGCCGGCAAGGGCGTGGTGCGCACGTTAAAGACGGAGTACTCCGACGAAAACATAGTGGCGGTTGACTACGACCCGTCGGCAACGCGCGTCAACCAGGAAAACCGCATAAAGCTTATGCTTGCCACTGCAAGGGAGAATTTAAATAAAGAATAAAAATTTTTAAATCCAACGGAGGTAAATTTATGGATTTATTAAAGAAAGGTATTGCGGAAGCAATCGGTACGTTCGTGCTCGTATTCTTCGCCTGCGGCGTTGCAATATTGACGAGTGACGTCGTTGCAACCGCGCTCGCATTCGGTTTGGTAATCGTTGCGATGGCTTACTCAATCGGCAGAATTTCGGGTTGTCACATCAACCCCGCGGTTTCGCTCGGCTGTCTGATTGCAAAGCGTATGACGGTAAAGGAATTTTTCGTTTACGTCGCTTCGCAGATTTTGGGCGGCTTCCTCGGCGGCGTTGCGCTGTTCGGTATCGGCAAAATGGGTAAAATCTCTGCGTTTATGGCAAACGAGGTGTTCCCTGCCGGCAACGCTTGCAACAAAGCACTTGGCTATAACTGGGGGAAAGAACTCAGCTCGATTACCGCAGGCGGCTATATCGGCGCGATACTCGTTGAAATTATCCTCACGCTTGTGTTCGTGTACGTTATTTTGAACGTAACCAGCGAAAACTCTGGCGCAGGCAAGAAGGCTGGCATAATCATAGGCTTTACGCTTACCCTGGTTCACCTTTTGGGTATTAACCTGACTGGTACGAGCGTTAACCCCGCAAGAAGCATTGCTACCGCTGTTTGCGACGCAATCTACAACGGCAAGACCGAAGCGCTTGCTCAGGTGTGGATATTCATCGCAGCGCCCCTTGTAGGCGCGGCTTTGGCGGCACTTCTCTTTAAAGTTCTTCACAAAGAGAAGACGGCTCAGGTTCCCGCAGGCGACGCAGGCGCAGAAGAAAAATAATTAACCAAATAAAAATAGCCCCGCGGCAATCGCCGCGGGGCTTTAATTTATCTTAGTGCGAGTATCTGTTCTTTTTTACGTTTTCAATCGAAAGCTTAGCTTTCTCGACGATGTTTTCAGCGGTAAAGCCGAAGTGCTCGAAAAGCTGTTTAGCGGGACCGGAAACGCCGAAGCTCGTCATAGTGATAAGCTCGCCGTAGTCGCGGCAGTACTTATACCATGCAAAGTGGCTTGCCGCCTCGACGCACACGCGCGCCTTGACCGACTTGGGTAAAACCTTTTCCTTGTATTCCTCGTCCTGAGCGTCGAAAATTTCCATGCAGGGGAGGGAGATAACCCTCGCCTTGATGTCCTCTTCGGCCAAAAGTCTTTTCGCTTCCATGCAAGGCTCTACTTCCGAGCCCGTCGCAATGAGGAGCACGTCGGGTTCTTCGATTGTGCCCGCTATAACGTAGCCGCCCTTTAACGCCTTTTCACCCGAGTTGTGCTCGTAGCAAGGCAAATTCTGTCTTGTTTCTACAATCACGGTGGGCTTGTCGGAATTGAACGCCGTAACGAACGCCGCCGCGGTTTCCTTGCCGTCGCAGGGACGGATAACGTTTACGTTGGGTATGGAACGTATCATTACAAGCTGTTCCATAGGCTGGTGCGTAGGACCGTCCTCGCCGACGCCGATA
>CAZRJY010000100.1:0-4697 GCA_964600525.1 uncultured Clostridia bacterium | reverse complement strand
AGTGAGTATTTCATAGCTTAACACCCCCGTCGACTTCCGCCGTCTTGCTTGCGCCGCTTATTTCCGCATAGTACGCGGTATCCAGAACTTGCGCGTCGGAAAACTTTTTGCCTATTATCTGCATACCTATCGGCAGCCCCTTTTTATCGAAGCCGCACGGAATGGAAATTGCGGGCAGTCCCGCTATGTTCACGGGCACCGTACATACGTCGGAAAGGTAGGTTTCCACCGCATTTCCCCCCGAATATCCCAGAGGGAACGCGGTTACGGGCGCTGTGGGCGCAAATAAAACGTCGCACTTTTCAAACGCCTCCGCCATCTGACTTTCAACCGTTTTTCTAAGCAGACACGCCTTTTTGTAGTACGCGTCGAAGTAGCCCGACGACAGCACGTACGTGCCCAGCATTATGCGCTTTTTGACCTCTTTGCCGAAGCCCTCGGTACGCGTTTTGGTTATCATATCGTCTACGCTTGTGTAATTTTTCGCGCGGTATCCGTAGCGTATTCCGTCGTACCTTCCCAGGTTCGAAGAAGCCTCCGCGCACGCGATTATATAGTACACGGGAAGCGCCGATTTGAGCGCGGGAATGCCGACCTCTACGACCTCTGCGCCGCCCTTTACGTATGCGGAAATCATATCCTCTACCGCGCCCTTAATCTCGGGCGAAATGCCCTCGAAATATTCCTTGGCAACGCCTATTTTCAAGCCCTTTATATCGCCCTTTAAAACCGTCTTGCCCTCGGGCGTTTTCGCGCTCGTGCCGTCCGCCTTGTCCTCGCCGCGGATTGCGTCGTAGACTATCGCCGCGTCCGTGACCGACTGCGTCATAGGTCCTATCTGGTCGAGCGACGAGCCGTACGCCAGAAGTCCGTAGCGCGAAACCGCGCCGTAGGTGGGCTTGAACCCGACTATGCCGCAAAACGACGCGGGCTGACGAATAGAGCCGCCCGTGTCCGAGCCTAAGCCGTAAGCCGCTATATTCGCGCAGACCGCCGCGGCAACTCCGCCCGAGCTTCCGCCCGTAACCCTCGTTACGTCCACGGGGTTAAGCGGCGCACCGTAAACCGAAGTTTCGTTGGTCGAGCCCATTGCGAACTCGTCCATATTGGTCTTGCCCAAAAGCACCGCGCCCTGCGCTTTCAGCTTGGCCCATACCGTCGCGTCGTAATAGGGCTTTAAGCCTTGCAGAATTTTGGAACAGCAAGTCGTGAGCAGTCCGTCGGTTGCAATATTGTCTTTAAGCGTGAAGGGAATGCCCGTAAGCGCCGTCGCTCTGCCCTCTTTGAGCATTTTGTCGGCGGCTTGCGCATTTGCGCGCGCCTCGTCGAAGGTTAAGTGCACGTACGCGTTCAGCTTGGGATTGCTTTGCTCTATCGCCGCAATATACTTTTCGGTGAGCTGCACGGCGGTGATTTCGCCCGACTGCAATTTTTTTGAAAGGGTTGAAATTACGCTTTTCACTTGACTACCCTCCTTACGGGGAAGTAGCCGTTTTCCGCCTGAACGTTGGAAGTGATTTTTTCGTTGGGCAGGCTCTCTTTAACCTCGTCCTCCCTTAAATCCTCCCATTTTACGGTGCGCGTAACGACCTCGCGGATTGTGTCCGTGTCGCCCGCGACCTGCTCGTTTATTTTGTTTGCAAAGTCGATTATTTCCTCGAACTCGGGCGCGAACTTTTCTATTTCTTCGTCCGAAAATTCGAGCCTCGAAAGCCTTGCAAGCGTTTTAATCTCTTTCTGTGTAACTGACATATTTACTTCCTTATCTTAATGTGCACTTCCCTCAGCTGAGTTTCCGTAACCTCGTTGGGAGCGCCGCACATTAAATCCTGACCCGATGCCGACATGGGGAACGCGATTACTTCGCGGATATTTTCCTCGTTTTTTAAAAGCATGAGCATTCTGTCCACGCCGGGCGCCATTCCCGCATGCGGAGGTGCGCCGAACTTGAATGCAGTATACAGCGCGCCGAACTTCTCTTTAAGCGTTTCCTCGTCGTAACCCGCGAGCTCGAACGCTTTGACCATTATATCCAAATCGTGGTTTCTCACCGCGCCCGACGAAAGCTCTACGCCGTTGCAAACTATGTCGTACTGGTATGCCAGAATGTCCAGAGGGTCTTTGGTATTCAGCGCTTCAAGACCGCCCTGCGGCATAGAGAACGGATTGTGCGTAAACCCTACCTTGCCCGTCTCCTCGTCGGTTTCGTACATGGGGAAATCGTTGATAAAGCAGAAACGGTACGCGTTTTTCTCCAAAAGCCCGAGCGACGCGCCCAGCTCGTTTCTTATCTGCCCCGCAAGTTTGGGCGCTTTCGCCGCGCTGTCCGCAATAAAGAATATTGTATCGCCGACTTCCAGCTTCTCGCGCGAGCGCAGTTCGCCTTTAAGCCCGTCGGGAATAAACTTGTCGATAGGTCCTTTGTACGTTAAGTCGGGCATAACTTCCAGATATCCCAGACCGCCCATACCGATAGAAAGCGCAAAGGCAAGCAGTTTTTCGTGGAAGCCCTTGCTCATTTCGGCGTGCACTTTGATTGCGCGCACACATTTATTGTGGAAGGGCTTGAACGTGCATTTATTGAAAAAGTCCGAAAGGTCGGTAATCCTCAAAGGGTTGCGGAGGTCGGGCTTATCCGTACCGAATTCCAGCATCGCCTGCTTATAGGGGATTACGGGGAAGGGCGCTTTGGTCACTTCGTAGCCCTCGGGCGCAAACTTCGCAAACGTTTCGGACAGCACCTTTTCGCCCACTTTAAACACGTCCTCCTGAGTGGCGAACGCCATTTCGAAGTCGAGCTGATAGAACTCGCCAGGCGAACGGTCGGCGCGCGCGTCCTCGTCGCGGAAGCAGGGCGCTATCTGAAAATACTTGTCTATGCCCGACACCATTAAAAGCTGTTTGTACTGCTGGGGCGCCTGCGGCAGAGCGTAAAACTTACCCTTCTGACGGCGCGACGGCACGATGTAGTCGCGCGCACCCTCGGGCGACGACGCGCAAAGAATGGGCGTCTGCACTTCCAGAAAGCCCATTTCCGTCATCTTTTGACGCAGAAATGCAATTACCTGCGAGCGGAAAACGACGTTGTCCTTGACCTTGCGGTTTCTTAAATCGAGGAAGCGGTATTTTAATCTTATATCCTCGCGCGTTTCCTTGGACGTGATAATTTCGAACGGAAGCTGTTCGCGCACCTTGCCCAGAATTTTAACCGACTTGCAGTTGAGTTCCACCGTGCCCGACGGAATTTTGGGGTTGTACGTTTCCTCGTCGCGCTTTTCGATAACGCCCGAAACGGATATACAGTCCTCTTTATTAAGTCCGTTTAAAAGCGTGGTGTCGCGCATTAAAACCTGCACTACGCCGTAAAAATCCCTTAAATCTATAAACGACACGCCGCCGTGGTCGCGCACGTTTTCTATCCAGCCAGCAAGAGTTACCTCCTGTCCGACCAGCTCCTCGCCTATTTCGTCTGCCGTTTTGGTGCGGTAAATTTCAGCCATAATCAAACTCCTCTTTAATATAAAAAATCCGTCCCGAGAAAATCTCAGGACGAACGGAAAATTCGCGGTACCACCCAAGTTATCAACCTTTCGGTCAATCTCTTTAAAAACCTCTTACGCGGGTCTGTCTGCGGCTTACCCTACTTTGCGCGTACGAGTTCGGATAAGCGGCTCGAAAGTGTTACCCGGTCACAGCCTTGCATGCGGGGCTTTCACCTTACCCCCGCTCTCTGTCAAGCGGTGTTGTGCCGAACCTGTCTTCGTCTTCGCCGTTAAATATATTTTATGTAATTATACCTTCGTTTTGTTAACTTGTCAAACAATTAGCGCGTTTTTATGCAACTTTATGCATTTTTTATACTTTGCCGCAATCAGCTTTTCTTGCCCTTTTCTTTGCGGATTTCCTTGACCGTCTTTTCGTATCCGTTATCGGACGGAACGTAGTAAATTCTGTCCTTCAACTTGTCGGGCAGGTACTGCTGTTCGATATAGCCGCCGAAATTGTGAGGGTACTTATATTTGCCGCTCTGCGCCTTTGTATCTTTGTCGCCGAAAGTGTTGTCCTTTAAGTACGCGGGCACGCCGTCGTCGTCGCGCACGTTCACCGCGTCGCTCTTCGCCGCGTTCATAGCCGTGACCACGGTGTTGGATTTGGGCGCTTCGCACACGTAAACTATTGCGTTGGACAAGGGAATAAGCCCCTCGGGATAGCCTATCTTTTCGAACGCGTACATGGCAGAAGTTGCAACCACCAAAGCGTTGGGGTCCGCCATTCCCACGTCCTCGGACGAGTGCACGACTAATCTTCGCAAGACCGTCATGGGGTCGCACCCTCCCTCGATAAGCCGCATTGCATAATAAAGCGCCGCGTTCGCGTCGCTCCCCCTCAGCGACTTGCAAAATGCCGAAAGATAATCGTAATACGCGTCCTCGTTATAAGAGAGCGCTTTTTTCTGAATTGACTGCTCCGCGTCCGAAAGCTTGACGTGAATTGTGCCGTCCGCGCCAACGGGGGTAGTAAGTACTGCAAGCTCCAAAGCGTTGTACGCCGCCCTTAAATCGCCGCCCGCCATATTTGCGATATGGTCCAAAGCTTCGCCGTCGACTTCGGCCGCATATTCGCCCAATCCGCGCCGCTTATCCGTAAGCGCGTTCGCAATTGCCCCCCGAATATCATCGAACGAAAGGCGTTTGAAC
>CAZRJY010000099.1:0-4714 GCA_964600525.1 uncultured Clostridia bacterium | reverse complement strand
CCTACAACTTTCCGCAGGGGCGTGTGACCGACCACCGCATAGGACTGTCGCTCTTTTCTATCGACAGCTTTATGCTCGGCGAAATCGACGAGATGACGGAGGCCTTAGCGGTTGCCGAAAGGGAACGGCTTCTGGCAGGCGACGAGGGGGAATAATGAAAAACAATCAATCGAAAGAGGACTATTTAGAGGCGATACTGCTTTTGTCGGGCGAGCTCGAAGACGTGCACCAGATAGAGGTTGCGCGCAAGATGGGGGTATCCCAGCCCGCGGTGCAAAAGGCGCTTAAACTGTTGAAAGCCGACGGATATATCGATACCGACGGCTTGCACATAAAGCTTACGGCAGGCGGCAGAAGCTACGCCGAGCGCGTATACCACAGGCACTGTACGATAAGCAGGTTTTTAATGCTTTTGGGGGTAAACGGAGCGGACGCGGACGTTGACGCGTGCGAAATGGAGCACTGCGTTTCCGACGCGACCTTTGCGGCGATAGAAAAGTTCGTTAAAGAACATTAAACAACTTCAAATATGTTTGTAATTTTGCCGTCGGCTATATCGACGGCAAAATATTTTATTGTAAAAAGGTTTTTCTTTACGGGATATACGAGCCCCGCCGCGTGTCTGATTTGGGGGTGGGCGTCGTTAAATGCGCCGTGCGGCACGGTAACGTCAACAAATTCGCCTAAAAATTCGGGCAGAGCGGCGGCACTCTCTTTGAGGTCGTCGCTTAAATATTTAATATAGTTTCCGCGCGTGAGAATACTTTCGAAAAACGCAAAGTGCAGAACGTTAGCCGCGGGCGGAACGCGCTCTTCGGTGCGGCTGCCTTCCAAAGTCACGGTATTGCCGTCGTAACCGAAAGTGCACGTTGCCGCGCACCCCGCGCACGTATTGAAGTTTACGGTGACGGTCAGTTTGTCGCCGCACTGCCAGCTTTCGGCGGCGTTGTAAAATATGCGCCTGCCGTCCCCTGAAATAACCGTAACGTATCCGTCGCCCTCGGCAAGCAGAACGGGGAAGCCGCCTACCGTGCTTTCGGTAAGGGTTGCGTTCGCGCACGACTGCGGCAGTTCGTACAGCGAGCAGTTTTCGCCCCTTTCGCAGTTTAAGTACACTCTGCCGTCGGTGAGAAAGAGGGTGTACTGTCCGCCGCGGAAATTTGTCTGCGCAACGACTTTAAGTTCGTGACTGCGCTTTTCGAAGCGGGATATGTATATAACCGCGTCGCCGCCCGAAAGGTACACGTCTACAAAGTCGGGCGGGGACGAAAAAAGTTTTTCGTCGATAAAAAAGCTAAGCGGCATAGCGTCGCCGTCGGGCACCACCTCGGCAAGAATTTTGCCGCCGCGGTCAACGTCGACAAACCGCTCGAAACCGTCGATAATCCCCAGATATGCGCCGTTGAGTTTAAGCGCCGCGGTGCGTTCGGATAAAAAATAAAGTCTCATTACTATTATTGAATGTATTAAACAATTATTTTATGTCAATAACACTTCCGAAAGTCAAATTTAAGGAGGCGTTATGGAAAAGATAAACGGCTATACAAAGGAAGAGGCGCAGAGTCTTGTAAAGTTCGTGTGCGAGGGTAAAGGTCAGGGCAAAACGCTTACGCGTATATTCGAGGAGTACGCCAGAAATTCGGGCAGGGCAAAGGGCAGTGTGCGCAACTATTATTACGCGCTTTTAAAGAGTACCGACAACCAGGAGGTGCGCGAAATATTAAGGAACACCCAGCTTAAAGCCGAGGATATCCGCCCGTTCACCGACGAGGAAACGGACAAAATTTTAAAGGCGATTTTAAAGGAAAGGAGCAGGGGCATATCCGTGCGCCGCGCGGTTTTAAACCTTGCGGGCGGCGACGACAAGCTTATGCTTCGCTATCAGAACAAGTACCGCAACGTGCTTGCCAAGCAGCCCGAAAAAATAAAGAGGCTTATGCAGGACGCGGGCTATCCCGTGACCGACGACGGCAGAAAGGCTATCGAGGACAAGATAAACAGTCTTTACGACGAGCTCAACGCAAGCCTGAAAGAGGAGAACAAGCGGCTTACGGCGGTTATAAAAAAGCTGACCGACGAAAACTTTCTTTTGAAGTTGCAGGTCAAGAATTTGCAGAACTGACAATTATTTTCAATAAGGCGCGCGGTTAACGTTTGACAACCGCGCGCCTTAAATAGTATAATCTACCCGCGAGATGTCACCTTGAAAACCATCTCTATAAAAAACAAGGAGAACTGAATATGAAATTCAACTTTAAGGAAGAAGTTAAAGAATTTAAGCTTTTGCTGTCTTCCGTGCCCGCATTCACGGTAGTGGTATTCGTGCTTTCGGTGGTTTCTATGAACCTGCTCGCAAACAAGAGCATCGTAAACACCGAATACCTTGCGCTTGACTGCGGGATTATTGTTTCCTGGGCTTCCTTCCTTGCCATGGATATGCTCACCAAGCACTTCGGCCCCAAAGCCGCAACCCAGGTTTCTTTGGTAGCCGTGGCTTTAAACCTTGTGCTGTGTTTGCTGTTTTTCGCGGCAAGCAAAATCCCCGGCGTGTGGAGTTGGGGAAGTGACGAGGCGCTCGATAAAACCTTCGGCGGCACCTGGTACATACTTTTAGGCAGTACGGCGGCATTCATCGTTTCGGCGGTTGTTAACAACACGGTCAACTACGCGGTCGGCAAGGCGTTCAAAAAGCGCCCCGACGGTATGTTTGCCTATATTCTGCGCACCTACGTTTCGACGGCGGTCGGGCAGTTTCTGGATAACTTCGTGTTCGCGATTATTGTCAGCCGCGTATTTTTCGGCTGGTCGTTGGTGCAGTGCGTAACGTGCGCGGTCACAGGTATGTTGGTCGAGCTATTATGCGAGGCGGCGTTCGCGCACCTCGGATATTTCGTTTGCAAAAAGTGGAAAGAGCGCGGCGTAGGCAGGGAATACTTCGACTACGTTCAGAGCAGAAAAGAGGTGAAGCAATGAAAATACTAATAACTGGAACCGCACGCGGAATAGGCAGGGCAATAGCGCAAAAATTCCTTTCGCAGGGGCATATTGTGGCGGGAATTGATATTTTACCCGCGTCTTTTACTCACGAAAACTACACTCACTACGTTGCGGACCTTTGCAAAGACGGACTGCCCAATACGGGCGCGGTGGATATTCTTATCAACAACGCGGGCGGTCAGGACACGGGCGCGGATATCGATATTAACTTAAAGACCGCAATCCGCGTGACCGAAAAGTACGGATTTAACAAGGGAATAAAGAGCGTGCTGTTCATAGCCTCGGCAAGCGCGCGGACGGGCTCGGAATTTCCCGAGTACGCGGCAGCTAAGGGCGGAGTTGTGGCGTATATGAAAAACGCGGCAATGCGGCTGGCTTCTTTTGGCGCGACCTGCAACAGTTTATCGCCCGGGGGAGTGCTGACTTCCTCGAACGCGCGCGTTATGAACGACCCTAAGTTGTGGGCGCAGATAATGGAATTGACGCCTTTAAAGAAATGGGCGGACGAAGACGAGATTGCCGAGTTCGCGTACTTTTTAACGGTTGTAAACAAGTCGATGACCGCGCAGGATATTCTGGTGGACAACGGCGAGGCGAACAATTATAAATTTATCTGGTAAAGAAAGACCGCGGAACGAAAGTCACTTTCGTTCCGCGGTCCCTTTGATTTTCAGCGGTTACTGCTGCTCGCTTTCGCCGCCCTGCTCGCCGCCGGTGCAGCCGCACGCTTCGAGTTTACTGTCGATATACTGCTCCGCCTTCTGCATCAAATCTTCCTGATTTTTCTTTACAAGATTGCGGAGTTTGCAGTTATTCGCCACAAGGAGCGCGCCGCCTGCCATACCTACGGCAAGCCCGAAAATAAATTTTTCCATCTTTTCTCCTCTTTCGAGCGTTTTCCCGCTCAATAGGAGTATGCGGCTTAGTTATAAAATATATTACTGTAAATTATTGACTGCAAATCTATACAATTACTATTGAAAAAAAGTAAACGCTGTGATATAATCAAAAAGTAAATAAATTCGGCAGGTGTTTTGTTGGAAAGGTACGTTGCGTTCGATATCGGCGATAAAAGAATAGGCGTAGCCGTTTCCGACCCGTTCAATACCTACGCGTTGCCTTCGCAGACATACCATAGAAAGGGCTTTTCCGGCGACGTTGCCGCAATCGCACAAATCGCAAGGGAAAAGGGCGCAACGGTTATCGTGTGCGGACTGCCCGTAAATTTCGACGGCAGCGAGGCGGTGCAGACGGTTAAAACGAGGCGGTTTATCGACGCGCTGAAAGAGGTCGTATCCGTTCCCGTCGTTTGCGAGGACGAGCGTTTCACCACGCAGCTAGCGCACGAAACGCTTATACAGGAAGGTATGCGCAGGGAAAAGCGGAAGTCGTACGTAGACGCGCTTGCCGCCGCCAATATTCTGGACGGCTATTTACAGAAAATCAATAAAAAAGGAGTTTAAAACTATGGCAGATAATAAAAACGTTAACAATGAGGAGTTGGAGGAAGACGGCGTAATCGAGCTTGTCGACGACGCCGACAACGTAATCAAGTTCAGGCTTTTGGACGTGACCGAGTACAAGGGCGAGAAGTACGCGCTTCTGCTTGCCGCCGAGCCCAACGACGCGGTTGCCGAGGACGAAGTGGCAATTTTCCGTTACAAGGAAGAGGAGCAGATGTTGGAGCCCATCGAGGACGAAGCGCTGCTCGAAGAGG
>CAZRJY010000098.1:0-4737 GCA_964600525.1 uncultured Clostridia bacterium | reverse complement strand
GCTTACGAGGAAATGATGATGGAATAAGCGGCAAGCTGATAAAAGCCGACGGAAATTTTTCCGTCGGCTTTTTAATTTGTTATTATTTTATTCTTCGTCGTCCTCGTCGTAGACGCGGTCGTTTTCGGAGTCGGGTTCGGGCTCGGCCTTCTTCTTTTTCTTTTCTTTTTTGTCCTTTTTGTCTTTATCCTTTTTAGTGCCGATAAGCGAGATGTACATTATTGCGACTATAACCAGCGCTACGATTACTATTGCAAGCACTACCGATACGACGTTGGTGTCGTAATTAAAATCTTTGTCGCCGTTATCCTTGGGTACGTTGTCGTCCGCCTTGTAGTCGTACGGCGTCAACATATTCGCCGCAACAAAGCCTTCAACCGTTACGTTATTGCCGTCCTTATCCGTCGTCTGGTAAGTTACCTTGTAAAATTTGGTGTTAATAAAATCCAGAGCAAATTTTTCCGTAACCGAAACAACGTGTTCCGCTCCGCTTTCAAGCTCAGCTATCTTCGTGCTTTCGCTCATAAACGGACAGGAATAAATGCCCGTGGTCTCGATTGCGTAGGCCTTGCCGCCCTGACTTGACCAGTCGTTGCTCGGCGCGGAATAGTTGCTCTCTTTTTTGAGGTTGGCAGTGGAGGTTATAAACATTCCGTCGTTCGTTGCAACAACTGCGGTATTACCGCTCTTGCAAAGCACC
This sequence comes from uncultured Clostridia bacterium, assembly GCA_964600525.1. GTDB lineage: Bacteria > Bacillota > Clostridia > Christensenellales > Borkfalkiaceae > Coproplasma. The sequence continues at coordinate 4,037 of CAZRJY010000098.1, read as the reverse complement.
AGACACGGCTTGTCCGCCTCGGCTTTCTTTGTGCTGCCTACGTCGGATATCAGTCTGAACGTATCGGTGTCTCCCGTGCCGACAGCGTTCGGGTCAATCTGAGTGTAGTACTTGCCGCGCTCGATATTAGCCGTTTTTAAAGCTTCGTCGCCCTTGGCAAGCTTTTTCGCCGCGTCGCCGCACAGAATGCTTTTCGCGTCGTCGAAATTGGTGTACGAAAGGTCGAGCGGGTTAGCCTTATGCTCGTCGATTACGTACGGCACCTTGCCGTCCTTTATCGCGTAAACGTATTCTCCGTATCTCTTTATAAGTGAAAATCCGACGCCCAGCGAGGTCGGCTCGCTGTTTTTATAGTACATTAACTCGCCCGTCTTGCCGTTCAGCGCGTAATATCCCGTGTCCACAATAATCGGCAGCGAGCTGTCGATATTCTGGAATTCGTGCTCCTGACGTACGGGGGGAGCCGCGTAGAGATAGGATATATCCGAGGAATTTTCAAAGTAGAGGTTGCCGTTGACGTCGTAGTCGAGCTTTTCTACCGTGTAATCGTGGGTGTAGGGGGGCAGGCACTTTCTGTCGCCGCTCTCGTCGCGCGCAAGTATGGTAATCGTCAAACCCGAAGCATAGGCAAAATTGTCGCCGTAAACTGCGTAATCGCTGATAGACTCAATCTCGTCGGTCAGATTTTTTTCGAACGGCTGTTTAATTTCACCGCTTATTTCGTCCGTAGTTTCGACAGGGTAATCCTGCGTGTTTGCTGCGGCGAAAACGGTGCCGAACGGTATTGCGCACGCGGCTATGAGCCCCGCGAGCGATATTGTGATTGCCTTGCTTGCTTTCATACTAAAAATTATATCACTTACTTGGCTTCTTGTAAAGGATTTAAAACAAGTCTTGCCGTGCCTTTGTCTGTCTTATTCACATTTTTTATGCCCAAAAAGTTTATTTTTTAAGCAAAAATTTTTTAATTATGCGTATTTTGTCATATTTAATGTGTATAATCATATTGCAAACACGAACAAACGTTTGCAATCAATTTGACGGTGTACGCAGGGAGTGCGGCTATGAAAATAAAAATTTATTTAAGGTTCTACTTTTCGGCGGGGAGTTTAAACGCCGCGCTTGACAATTTAATAACGCATTTGGCGGTCAGGTCGGGGCTGGATATTTACAAAGGTGCGGCGGCGTACGCCGCGCGTATTTCGGCTCTCGTCGGGGATAAGCAGAAATTGTCCGAGCTGTGGGGGAGGCTGGATAATATCCTTAATAAAATGACCGAGCGCGACAGACGGACTTTAAAGAGGTATGCGGCACTGCGGACGGGAGTGGAAGGCGCGGAAAAGAAGGAAATTCACAGAGCGGCGGTCAAGTTTGCGCGCAGGGCGGAAGGGCTTTTATCGGGCGGCGACGGGTTTTATAAATTGGTATGCGCTTACAGGTGCTTAATAAGTCCCGCGCCCGACTGACGCGGTCGACTTAAATCAGCCGTCGATTTTGGGTTTTTTGGTCGTAAAATAAATAATTAAAACCACCACGACGGCAAGCGACGCAATGACTATAAACGCTATCGAGGCAAAACCGAAATTCGACGAAGCCGCACTTTCGCCACCCTCGGGCGTTTCGGCGAATGCCGGCGCATTCGGCTCGTAATCGTCGTTTTTGCCCTTGATATAGCCGAACGAACCCTGACAGCACACGTATGAATAAAACTCGTCGCCCACCTGATAATAGCCGTAGTACGCCGCACTGTAAGTTATATCGTCCAGCATGGGCAGGTACGAATCGTTTTTGTCCGCCTTAAAGGTTACGGTTACCGTCTTATCAAGATACGTTTTGGGCGGCTCGGTAGGTTCGGGCGTGAAGTCCTGCTTTTTGCAGTAGCCTTTTATAGCCCTGAAAACTCCCGTATCTTCGCCGTAGCGTGCAAAGTACCACTCGCCGTCTTCGTCGAGTATTTCTATGCAGTACGTGTAAGGTACGGCAAAGAGCGACTTTTCGCGATTTTCAGAGTAGAAATATGCTTTTTCGTTATTCGCCCTCGCATACCGCGAAGAAGCGGCGTAGACGGGTTTAATGAGCGCGGTCGGAATTAAAAGCAATATACAACAAACTATAACCGTAAGGCGTTTCATACTTATGAATTATAGCATGCGGCGGTGCAAAAATTTACGGATATTTTGTCATAAAAGGTCTATGAAAAGAGAAGAGATTATAAGCCGCATTGCGGCTATCGACGCAGAGCTATCCAAGCGGAAAAAGGACTGCGCGGCGCTCAACAATTACAATTCGGGCAGAAAGCGGCACAAAAAGCAATTAGCCTTTCATAAGTGCAAAAAGCGCATACGCTGGGTTTTCGGCGGCAACCGCTCGGGGAAAACCGAGTGCGGCGCCGTGGAGGCGGTGTGGATTTTAAGGGGAATTCACCCCTACCGCAAGAACCGCCCCGACGTGTTCGGGTGGGCGGTATCGCTCTCCCAGCAGGTTCAGCGCGACGTTGCGCAGAGCAAAATATTAAAGTATCTGCCCAAGAGCTGGATAGAGGACATAACAATGCTTTCGGGCAGAAAGGACGCGCCCGCATCGGGAATTATAGACCAGATAAAAATCAAAAACGTGTTCGGCGGAATATCCACTCTCGGGTTTAAAAGCTGCGACCAGGGGCGCGAAAAATTTCAGGGGAGTTCGCTCGATTTCGTTTGGCTCGACGAGGAACCGCCGCGCGATATTTACGAGGAATGCCTTATGCGCGTTATGGACAGGCGCGGCGATATTTTCGGCACTATGACGCCGCTCAAAGGCGAAACATTTATCTATAACGAAATCTACCTCAACCGCCGCAACAATCCGCAGGTGTGGTGCGAATTTATGAGCTGGGAGGACAACCCCTATCTTTCCAAAAGCGAAATAAAGCTGTTGTCGCAGTCTATGGACGAGGCAACTTTGGACGCGAGAAAGTACGGTAAGTTTTCAAAGGGGGCGGGGCTTGTGTATCCCGAGTTCGACAGCTCGGTGCACGTCATACCGCCGTTCGCCGTTCCCAAGGAGTGGCAGGAGAACATTTCCATAGACCCCGGTCTCAACAATCCGCTGTCCGCGCACTGGTACGCTGTGGACTGGGACGGCAATATTTACGTGGTTGCCGAGCACTTTGCGGCGGGTATGGATATCGACGCCCACGCGCGTTCGTTAAGGGATATATCCGCACGAATCGGGTGGAAAACCGATAATAAGGGGCGGATTTCGGCGCTTATAGACAGTGCGGCGAACCAGCGCACTCTCGCCTGCGCAAAGAGCGTTGCCGAGCTGTTCGGAGAAAAGGGAATTTTAGTCAACACCAAGGTAAACAAGGACGTGTTTTCGGGGATATGCCGCGTTAAGGAGTACTTGAAGCGTGGAAACGGAAAGCCCGATATCTATATTTTCGACACGTGCAAAAACATGATTGACGAATTTTCGACCTATCACTGGGCGGACGGCGACAGTCCCGTTAAGGTTGACGACCACTGTATGGACGAGCTGAGATATTTTATAATGTCGCGTCCGCGTCCCGCGGCAAAAGAGGACGGAGTGAGCGCCGTTTACGCGGACAAAATGAGGAGAATAAGGAGGCTGAAATCTAAAATTGGAAAATCGCGATAACGTTAAAGACGCGCTTACAAAGTGCGCGGTGGGGCTGTCCGCAAGCGAGGTCACCGAGGAGTTTACGGTTGAAAACGGCGAGCTTAAACTTGTCAAAAAGAAGGTGACGCGCAGGGATATTCCGCCCGATTTGAAGGCGGTAAAACTGCTTTTGGAAAGCGGCGGAGTTTCGTCGGAGACTGACGAGGCGCTTGCCGCCGAGCGCGAAAATTTACTTAAAATGTTAAAGGAGGGTAACTATGACTGACGGTAACGACAAATTGGAAAAGGAGCAGGCTGAGCTTGTTGCGGAGGTTGTCGCCGACTTTAAAAGACGGCAGGAGGAGCGCAGGGCGCTCGAAAGGGGCTGGCAGCTGAATATGAATTTCGTAAACGGCAACCAGTACTGCGACGTGAAC
>CAZRJY010000097.1:0-4791 GCA_964600525.1 uncultured Clostridia bacterium | reverse complement strand
GTCGAGGAAGAGAACCGGAAGGCAATCGAGAACGGCGGCGCTCCCGCGCTTCAAAAGCGTATACTTCTTGGCATAACCAAGGCGGCGCTCTCCACCGAAAGCTTCCTTTCTGCGGCTTCGTTCCAGGAGACCGCAAGAGTGCTTACCGACGCGGCTATCAAGAACAAGGTCGACCCTCTTATGGGCTTAAAGGAGAACGTAATTATAGGTAAACTTATCCCCGCAGGTACGGGCGTTAAGGAGTACAAGAGTATGTCTCCCATAATCAACCCCAACTACGGTAAAGACGAAACCGAAGATAACGTGTAAGCAAAAAATCAATGAGAGCGGCGGGAAATATTTCCCGCCGCTTATTTTTATGTACAGAGGAAATTTTACTTATGAAGAATGCAATGAAGTTATTGCTTGTGACGGCGATTATTTTTATTACCCTGTTTGCGTGCGTTGCGGGTTGCAGAAAGTCCACCGCGCACGTTCACGTTTACGACGACCAGTACGACGCGGTATGCAACACGTGCGGACACGTCCGCGTGCCCGCGCAAAGACCTTTTTCCGAAATAAATTCAAAGCCCGATACGGGCGTAGGCTTTGTGATAGACGGGGATACCGACGGACTTATTTTGGAAGGATTGGACGGCGAATATATTCTCAGTGAAAGCATACCGTCGCTGAATTTTACCGCGCTGGAACTTAACGTTTATCTGTCAAGCGGCGGCGAAAAGGGCGCGGCGGTGCCGAAAGAAAACTATTCTTTAATTGTAACTTACGGCGGCGAGCGGCAGACCGACCTTGAAAATCTGACTGCCGACGGCACGTATACGGTAACGGTCGTGCTGAAAGACGTAAACCGGACAATAAGTCTTAATACAAATTTTGTGATTGTCAATCCCGTAACGGCTTTCCGTTTTGTTTCGGGTACGACAACTCAGTATATATCCGAAACGGACAATATGAGTGCGGACTGGATTTTCGAAGCCGTCCGCGCAAACGGTGACAAATTTACCGTTCCGAAAAGCAAGGTTGATATATGCGCAATTATCACAGATACGGCGGGTACGCGCACGGTCGACGCGGAATATGCGGGCTTCACCGAGCAAATTGTGTGTACGGTTGCCGAACCGCCGCAGGCTATTGAGCGCATCGAAGTCAAGTACGATAATTCCGAAAAGTTCGTGGACGAAGGCGGCGTGTTTTCAGTCTTTACGGACGATTTTACCGTCTACGTTTTTGCCGACTGCAAATACAATTACGAAAGCAGTTACGTTTTGGTTTACCAAGGCGCGGAGTGCGACTGCGTGGACTTGCCCGCTGGCAGTGAGGCGCACGCCGTTACGCTGAAAGCCGTTTTCACTTACACGGTCGAAAACCAAACGTTTACGCAGGTGCTCGAACGTCAGGTGCATATTAAGGTCACTGCGCGGATTGGGGAAGAAAATTCCGTTCTTGTTTTTGACGTCGCCGAAATAAGCGGACTTGCCGAAAACGGAAAGGGCGCAATAAAAGTTGTTCCGTCCGACAACGTTTGCGTCGTAAGTTGCGACGGGGTCGAAATATGCGGCAGAACTTTCGACGCGGCGCTGTCGGTTGCGTGCGGAGAGGACGGTTTTAAGAGCGGAAACGCAATTACGTTGTCGATAAAGCAACCTGCGGTGATTACGGTATACTTTTCCGCGGACGTGTTCGGATTGATAAATTTCGAGGACGCGGACGGCAATATCTGCAATTCGGACGACTACTATCCAGGCTGCGGCAACGCCAGGCTGACATACCATGTCGGAAGCGGCGAATACGCGCTGTCGGTTATAGGCGCCGTAAATATATACCGTATCGAAGCGGCGTTTATTTAAACCGCGGAATTTCCCGAAAAACAATTTACTTTAAGTTTGCGCAGTGGTAAAATATATAGCGTACCACGAAGGAGATAGATATGAATTACAGAGAACAATCGCTTATAAAACACGCAGAATGGAAGGGTAAAATCGAGACCGTGTGCAGGGTGCCGACCGACAGCCGCGAGGCGCTGTCGCTGGCGTATACTCCGGGGGTTGCCGAACCCTGCCTTGCCATTCAGAAGAACCCCGAAAAGAGCTTCGAGCTCACGCGCCGCTGGAACACCGTTGCGGTCATCACCGACGGCACGGCGATTTTGGGACTGGGCGATATAGGTCCCGAAGCGGGTATGCCCGTTATGGAGGGTAAGTGCGCTCTTTTCAAGGCGTACGGCGACGTGGACGCGTTCCCGATATGCTTAAAGACCAAGGCTCCCGACGAGATTGTTAAGACCGTAAAACTTATTTCGGGTTCGTTCGGCGGAATTAACTTGGAGGATATATCCGCGCCGCGCTGTTTCGAGGTGGAAACGCGGCTCAAAGATGAGCTGGATATACCCGTATTCCACGACGACCAGCACGGCACCGCGATTGTTATGACGGCGGCGCTCATCAATTCGTTAAAGCTTGTCGACAAGCGCAAAGAGGACTTGAAGGTGGTTATAAACGGCGCGGGCGCGGCGGGCATAGCCATAGGCAAAATGCTAATGGCGTTCGGCGTCAAGGACTTAACTATGGTCGACCGTTTCGGCATAATATGCGAGGGCGACGAGGGGTTGAACAGCGCCCACGCGGAAATTTCGAAGGTGACCAACAGAGCACATTTAAAAGGCTCGCTCAAAGACGCTATGAAGGGTGCGGACGTATTTATAGGCGTATCGGCGCCCAACTGCGTTACCAAGGAAATGGTTGCGTCGATGGCGGACAAGGCAATCGTTTATACGTGCGCCAATCCCGTGCCCGAAATTCAGCGCAAGGACGCTCTTGAAGCGGGTGCTTACATAGTCGGCACGGGCTCTTCCGAGCACCCCAACCAGATAAACAACGTGCTTGTGTTCCCGGGGCTTTTCCGCGGCGCTCTGGACGTAATGGCGTCGACCGTCAACCGCGAAATGATGATTGCCGCGGCGGAGGGTATTGCTGCTTGCGTGTCCGACGAACAGCTTTCGCGCGACTATATACTGCCGTACGCGTTCGACAAGCGCGCCCACGACTGCGTTGCCAAGGCGGTTGCCGAGGCGGCGAGAAAGAGCGGAGTAGCAAAGAAGTAAAATATGGTTGATTTCGAGGATTTGGCGCTGTGCGAGCTTTTGAACAAGGTAGAAAGGCGTGTGACGGAGGTTGCCGAAACGCGCAACGCGTCGCAGTTCAAACAGCTCGGCGCCGACGTGCAGGCGGTGTACGATTTTTTGATTACCGCAAAAAAGGACTACGGGGAACAACAGCCGATGCTTAAAAATCTGTTTTCGGCGTTCAACTATGCGGCGGTGATAATAAACGACGCAATCAAGTCCAAAAAACCCGAAAAGGATGCGGGGCAGCTTTTAAACGAGTGCCTCGAAATTATAGCCGCGTGCTGTAAAAACGTTAAAAAGAGTATCGGGATATAAAGAAAAGCGCCTTGCGGCGCTTTTTTAATTTTGTGAAATTTTCTTTACCATATACCGCGTCAGCATAAAGGTTGCAACCGCGCCGAGCACAAAGCATATGACGCCGACGGCAATCTGCCAAGGCGCAAGATATGCGGCTAAATTGTCTCCGTATTCGTGGAAGAAGGTAATGATAACCGCGGGTATCGAGCCTATTACAAACCCGACTATGCACCAGTAAGTTACGCGGCGGAACCTTTTCAATAAAAACTGCATAAGTTTGGCTATTGTGAAAAAGCCTACGACAAGCCCGACCGCAAAGGTAGCGAGTACCAGAACCGAGTGTCCGAACGAAGTTTTCATTGCCGAAATGGTTGCAAGCAAAGGCTGATAGTATCCGAAAATGAGCAGCAGCATCGAGCCGCTCACGCCCGGCACAACCAGAGCGCAGCTTGCAATCATGCCGATAAACAGCAGCATAAAGTACTGCCAGACTTGCATATCCGAGGATAAATTCACGTCGCCGAGGTTGGGGATAAAGCATATGCCCACTACCAGTACGCACGCAAGCACGATGCCGATTGTGTCAAGCTTTTTAAATCCGTTCTTTTCGGACTTTTTGACAAGGTCGGGAATACTGCCGAGCATTAAACCCGAAAACAGCAGTATAGTGGGGAACGGCGCGTACAGAAGCGCGTATTTCAACGGATAGTACAGCGCGGCGAACGCAAGTATCGCGCCGAGAAGTATGGGCAAAAGGAACAGAACGCTCTCTTTAAACTTTTTAAAAAGGTTGCCCACGCTGTCTATAATCTTGTCGTATACGCCCAAAAGCACGGCAAGCGTTCCGCCCGAAACGCCCGGGATAATCATAGCAAGCCCTATTGCGCCGCCCTTGGCCATATTAATAAAAAAGCGTTTTATATCCAAAACAACCTGCCCTTAACTCTTTACACTATATAATAATTAATTACTTCCAATATTATACATTGCAAAACGGTGCATAGTCAACAAATTAACACATTATGTCGCTTGACAAAAACAAAATTATAAAATACAATATTATATGGATTATTATGGGCGGAGGTATACAGTGGATAACGATAACTCGCACAAGCGCGTGCTGATAGTCGACGACGTAGAGCTAAACAGATTTATTCTGAAAGGCATTCTTTGCGCCGATTTCGACGTTGTCGAGGCGGAGAGCGGTAAGGAAGCTCTCGAAATACTTAAAAATGAGAACAGTGATATAGCAATCGTTCTTTTGGACATTATCATGCCCGAAATGGACGGTTTTGCCGTGCTCGAAGCAATGCAGGCAGCTCCTTGGGCGCGAAGCCGGCCAGCAGCTTGTCAACGTATTCCGCAGTGCC
>CAZRJY010000096.1:0-4810 GCA_964600525.1 uncultured Clostridia bacterium | reverse complement strand
TGCGCAGTTCGCGTCGAAAAGTTACCGCTTGCCGTCGCCGTACGGCACGGTGCTTGTAATGAACCCGTGGAACTATCCGTTCCTGCTTTCAATCGACCCGCTGATTGCGGCGGTGGCGGCGGGCAACACCGTGGTTTTAAAGACCAGCGCGTATTCTCCCAACACGAACGCGGCAATAGAAAAGGTGATTTCCGGCGTATTCCCCCGCGAATATGTCGCGGTTATCTTCGGCGGCTCGGAAATTAACAAGGTGCTTTTCGATACCAAATTCGACTATATTTTCTTTACCGGCAGCAAGACGGTGGGCAAGATTGTCTACCAAAAGGCGGCGGAAAATTTAACTCCCGTAACCTTGGAGCTCGGCGGCAAAAGCCCCTGTATCGTCGACGAAACGGCGAATATCAAGCTTGCGGCAAAGCGCATAGTATGGGGTAAGTTCTTAAATCTCGGTCAGACGTGCGTTGCGCCCGATTACATTCTCTGCAACGAAAAGGTGCGCGAAAAGCTGATTGCGGAAATCAAGAAACAGATAGTAAAACAGTTCGGCGAAAAGCCGCTTGAAAATCCCGCTTACGGCAAGATGATAAACGAAAAGCATTTCAGCCGCGTATGCGGACTTATCGACCCCGACAAGGTTGTTTTCGGCGGCAGGTCCGACGCAGAAACGCTTAAAATAGAGCCCACGGTTATGGACGGAGTTACGTTCGGCGACAAGGTTATGGGCGAGGAAATTTTCGGACCCGTTCTGCCCGTAATAAGCTATAAACGCGACGGCGAGGTTTTCGAATACGTTTCGGGCAATCCCGCGCCGCTTGCACTGTATATATTCTCGTCGGACAAAAAGCGCATAAAGGCGGTAACGCAGGGACTGGGCTTCGGCGGCGGCTGCGTAAACGACGTGGTCATACACCTTGCGACTTCGAATATGCCCTTCGGCGGATTTAAGGACAGCGGTATGGGCGGCTATCACGGCAAGGCTGGCTTCGATACGTTCACACACTATAAAAGCATAGTCGACAAAAAGACTTTTATGGATTTGCCGATGCGCTACCAACCGTATAAAAAGAGTAACGACAAACTTGTCAAAATGTTTTTGCATTGATTATAATTTCCGCCGCGCTTAACCGAGCGCGGCGGAAATTTTTTTACGCGAATGTTAAATTTTTTCGTTATATATCACAATTATTTCACATTTTATTATTATAATAATCAGTACGCTATTGTTTGACATAAATTTGTTTTTTGAGTAAAATTCAGTACTGTACCCTTTAAACGAGGTTTTTCGATATATGAAAAAAAATAAAGCCAAAAGAACCTTACTTCAAAGCGTGAGGGAATATAAAACTCCGTCGGTACTGACGCCTCTTTTGATGATAGGCGAGGCGGCGATGGAAATTATCATACCTTTCCTTACGCAGTATTTAATTAAGGAAATCGAGAACGTCGGCACCGACGCGGGAGTAAACGTAAACAGAATAATACTGTTTTCGTGCCTGCTTGTGGGCGCGGCGATGTTCGCGCTGATAAGCGGCGTTTTCGGTGCAAAGCTGGCGGCAAAGGCATCGGCGGGTTTTGCGCACAATCTAAGGGAGGATATGTACAACAATTTGCAGACCTTTTCGTTTGCGAATATCGACAACTACTCGACTTCCAGCCTTATAACCCGCATAACGACCGACGTAACCAACGTGCAGAACTCATACCAGATGTGCATAAGAATGCTTGTGCGCGCGCCGGTACTGTTTGTGTCCGCAATAATTATGACCTGTTTAATCGAGCCGTCGATGGCGCTCATTTTCGTCAGCGCGGCGGTAATTTTAGGCTTAATCGTTGCGGTTTGTATATTCAGAGTAATGCCGTTCTTCCGCACGATGTTCAGAAAGTACGACAAACTGAACGCGGTGGTGCAGGAGGATTTGACGGCTATCCGCGTGGTAAAATCGTACGTGCGCGAGGAGCACGAGCTTGAAAAAATGCACGCTGCAACGCAGGACGTGTATCATTATTCGGTCAAGGCGGAGAGCATTCTCAACTTCCTGATGCCTTCGGTACAGTTCGTAATGTACGCGACGATGATAATACTTCTGCTTGTCGGCTCTGATATGGCTATAAAGGGCTGGGGCGGTGTAGACTTTTCAAACTTGCAGGCGCTCATAACCTACGCAATGCAGATATTGATGGGCGTAATGATGGTGGCAATGTGCCTCAACTTCGTATCTATGTCCAAGGGCTCGGCGGACCGTATCCGCGAGGTGCTCAACGAGCACACGACCCTTCCCAAACCCGCCGAACCCGTAAGCGTGGTTGCGGACGGTTCTGTCGATTTCGACGACGTTGACTTTTTCTATTCGCAGAAGGCGGACGTTGCAGTGCTCAAAGACATCACCGTGCACATAAATTCGGGCGAAACGGTGGGCATTATCGGCGCAACGGGCAGCGGTAAAACTTCGCTCGTTTCGCTCATTCCCAGACTTTACGACTGCGCTCAGGGCACCGTAAAAGTGGGCGGAGTGGACGTTAAGCAGTACAATCTCGACGCACTCCGCAACAGCGTTGCAATGGTGTTGCAGAAAAACGTGCTCTTTTCGGGCACGATTGCCGAGAACCTCCGCTGGGGCGACGAAAACGCAACCGACGAGGATTTGCGTCTTGCGGCAAGGCAGGCTTGCGCGGAGGAATTTATCGAGCGTTTGCCCGGCGGGTACGACTACGATTTGGGTCAGGGCGGCGTAAACGTTTCGGGCGGACAGAAACAGCGCCTTTGCATTGCGCGCGCAATGCTCAAAAAGCCCAAGGTAATTATTTTCGACGACAGCACTTCGGCGGTCGATACCAAGACGGACGCTCAGATAAGGGCGGCTTTAAGACAGCATGCGCCCCAGACTACCAAGATAATAATCGCTCAGCGCATTGCTTCGGTAGAGGACGCGGATAAGATTATCGTTTTGGACGACGGCAGAATTAACGGAATAGGCACTCATAAAGAGCTTTTGAAGTCTAACGAAATTTACAGGGAAGTGTACGAATCCCAGATGAAGGGAAGCGACGATTCCGACGGTAAGGAGTTGGAAGGAGGTGAAGTCGATGGCTAATATGGGACCTCACGGACCCCGCGGCATACGCGGCGGCAAAAAGGCGAAAAATCCTTCTCAGACTTTAAAAAGACTGTTAAAATACACCTTCTCGCACTATAAAATCGCGGTTGTGTTTATGTTCATTGCCGTAATAATTTCCTCGTCGGCAAACGCGGTGGGTTCGGCAATGCTCGCGCCCATCATATCCGAGCTTACTCCGTCGGAGGGCGTGTTCGACCCGAGCTGGAACAGAATCGTAACGTACGTAATTATAATCGGCTGCGTGTATATGTCGGGCGCGCTGTGCGCGTTTGCGTACAACCGCATAATGATGTATATCGCCAACGGCACGCTCAAAAAGATGAGAAACGAAATGTTCGAAAAGATGCACACGCTGCCTTTGAAATATTTCGACACTCATACCCACGGCGATTTGATGAGCCTTTACACCAACGACGTCGACACTATGCGCCAGCTTTTGTCGCAGACAATACCTCAGCTTGTTTCGTCGGTGGTTACCATTGTCGCCGTGCTTGTGATGATGATAATTTTCAGCTTCACGCTCACGGTGGTAATGTTTATAATGCTGTTCATAATGCTTATGCTCATTAAGGGCATAGGGGCAAGGTCGGCGAAAAACTTTGTCCGCCAGCAGCAGGCGCTCGGCGCTCTTAACGGCTACGTAGAGGAGATGACAGAGGGGCAGAAGGTAATAAAGGTATTCTGCCACGAGCAGCAGGCGCGCGAGCAGTTCAAGGTTCTGAACGACGAGCTGAACGCCGCGGGCAGAAAGGCGAATTCGTATGCGTTCGTAATGGGACCTATGACCAACAACATAGGTTATTTCCAGTATATATTGGTGGCAATTATAGGACTTGCTCTCATTATGACTGGCAACAAGTTCTGGCTTTTGTCGGCATACGGCACGTTTAAAGGCGGCGAAATCGGGGTGTTTGCGGGCGTGCTCGTTTCCTTCCTCGGCTTTTCGCGTTCGTTCAATATGCCCATAAACCAGGTTGCTCAGCAGTTCAATGCAATAGTTATGGCGCTTGCGGGCGCGGAAAGAATTTTCGAAATGACAGACGCCGAGCCCGAGGACAAGGGCGGCGACATAACGCTCACCTACGGCGAGAGCGCGGAAAAGCAATGGGCGTGGAAAAAGCCTTTGGAAAACGGCGCGCACGAATATATTCCGTTAAAGGGCGATATACGTTTTAACGACGTTGTTTTCGGTTATAACGAGGATAAGGTCATTTTAAAGAATATCAGTCTTTACGCAAAGCCGGGGCAGAAAATAGCGTTTGTCGGCGCGACGGGCGCGGGCAAAACGACTATAACCAATCTTATCAACCGCTTCTACGATATACAGTCGGGCGAAATCACCTACGACGGCATAAATATCCGCGACATAAAGAAAGCCGACCTGCGCCGTTCGCTTGGCATAGTTTTGCAGGATACGCACCTGTTTACGGGCACGGTTATGGACAATATCCGCTACGGCAGACTTAACGCGACCGACGAGGAGTGCGTAAACGCGGCAAAGCTTGCCAACGCGGACAGCTTTATCGTGCATCTGCCCGAGGGCTATCAGACGGAAATCAAGGGGGACGGTTCCAACCTTTCGCAGGGACAAAGACAGCTTCTGGCAATCGCGCGCGCAATGGTTTCGGAGTGCCCCGTACTCATTCTGGACGAGGCGACGAGTTCAATCGATACGCGCACCGAAAAGCTTATCG
>CAZRJY010000095.1:0-4850 GCA_964600525.1 uncultured Clostridia bacterium | reverse complement strand
ATACAAAAATCTCTTTGCTCGTAGCTGTTTCTGCACGAATATAGTCTGGCAATATAGTAGACGTAATACCACCAACAAGCATTTTCCCACTAGGTTTACAAAACTTTTTTGCATAGTTGATTGTATCTATCGTCTGTTTCCAATAAAAAGTAAACAATGTTGTTACTCCCACTATATCAAATAGCGGAAATTCGTTGTTTTTATATCTTTTACGGTAGTCTTTAATTATTTTTTCATAGTCACTGTTTCTGAAATCTGGAATACAATCAAGGGAAGCATATTTTCCTGCCTTTATAAACTCAACAAGTTTTGGAAAATATTTTCCCAGCAAAGGATTCTTTACCTCTTGATAAAATTCTTCACAAAGTAATTGAGCAGCAAATTTTTTTAAATCGCCTTTAAAAAAGCGCACATCATCATTACACCGCCGATAATATGTTGCAATTTTCATCAAGCCCATAGGAGGGTACTTATTCTTATAGTTAGGCTCAATTAATAACACTTTACGATTCATTGTAGCTCGTCCTCTATTTTCTGTATTATCATTTCTGCAGTTTTCTCGTCTGTAGATTTTACGATAATTCCAAATATTTTTGATATTAACTTACGCTCTCGTTTATTATAGGCAGATAATCTATCTACACGCCGTTGTTCTAAAGAATGCTGTTGCACATTCTGAATCTGCTTCCGTTTTTCTACAGGTTGTTGTCTTTCCTTTTCAATACGCTTAATCACTTGACTGACCACAGAATCCGGATTATTTTCTGCCTTCTGCTTTTTCTTTTCTAATTCATCGGTTGCCTTTTGGGCTGCTTCTTCTGCTTTTTTTACTTCCTCAAGTGCATTTTCTAAATGACTTGTATCTATAAAATCTCCATGCGCTTTTTTCTCTTGTAATTCAGCCTGTTTCTTTTCATAATTATCAATTTTGCTATATGCACTGTTAATGGCAGAACCTTCATAATAAATTTTTGAAAGTTCACTATTAAAATATCTGCGCATCTCTCTTTCAAATTCCACCCTTGTAGCATTTTCATTGAAATAGTCGCGTTGCGAATTAGGAATCAAATCTTTTGAAACAGCAAAAACTTCACCAATAAAATAGTGATGCCCTCTATCTTCTTTAAACAGTTTCTGTAAAGCATCCTCACTGCCAATCTGAATATTCTCTTTGCGCAAACGAATACCACGCATTTTACAATCTCTGGAAATCACTGCCTTAAAGCAAGATACGCCAATCCACAACCATGCCAATAAAATATTATGGGAATCATAAATTTCCTTAAAAGCAATGTTAAAAATTTCATCTTCTCCTTTGCTGGTTTTAAAATTGGTTGTATATTTTTTAAAAATGGGTTCACCATTTAAAGCAATCATATATTCATCAAGGTGATAACCTATCTCTTCTGCATGTTTCCCTACTTCTTTACGAAAAATAAAAGTATTTTGATATGGGACTGGGGCAACAAAGGAAAGATATTCTTTAATCTGTGCAAAATCAAGCAAATCTGTATTTTCGTCATTAATACCAACCATTTCTACTTTAAACCAATGCAAATCTTTTTCTGTAGTTTTATACGAATCAAAAACATAAATATTTCGAAGCACCTCGCTGGCAGTATATTTTTTCCCATTTTCACTTGCATTTATTAACTCACGCATCTTAAGAGCGTCACATCGCATAACGGAAACTATATCTTCTCCCACAGCAGTTGAAGTGAAAATCAATTCCTTGCAATATGCAAGCCCACAAAGCCTTCCTATACCGCGAAATCCCTTATCTTCTCCAATCTTTTTATCCGAATTTGCAATGTCTGCAAGTGTCCTCTCAAAATCTGCAGCACCTATTCCGGTAGCATTATCTTCTATACTGACCGTACGCTTTTCGGCATCAAGCCATATATCAATACGCCCCTCATTGGGTTTCAAAAGCCTCATATTATAAGCCTTGTCAATCTGATCACAAGCATTTTGGATGTATTCACGATATATAACTTTCGAATCTTGATACATTCCAGTAGTTAAATTTTCTAATATATTTGCACCGAAAATGTATTCTCTCATTATTCTGAACCTCACTTTTTAAATTGCTTATATATTGGTTTGGGGAATCTAATTTTCAACAATGATCGAAAAATAGGATTCTGAATAAGATAATCTCCTTGTTCCAAACGTGTAAGCATGTTTTTATATGTACTTGGTAAACTTCCATAGTCTTTCGTTGATGTCTCTATAGAATTTGTTCTACCATAAGCATGTGTGGAACAGTTTCCAGTAACTCTCTGATGTATATTGGAACGAAACTGTTCTGCTCCAAATAAAACAACTCCAAGTGAGCGTCCACGCTCTGTTACATCCAGTATCTCCCTTAATATTGGGGAAGATTTTGGGGTATCTTTGGAAGCATATTTATTCAATTCATCAATAAAAACAATAATACGAGATGGTGGATTTATTTCACTCTCTCCGTCATATTCTCCAAGTTTAAGATTATAAATGGTACGAACAGCATCACCGAATACAAATGCCTGCTTATCTTCTGGAAGCTTTGCAACATCAATAACATAAACATCATTATTAGAAATATGCTTTATTGCATCAGCAAGCCGACATTCATGTCTACTGATATCTGCACGATTTGCAAACATATCGTCATTTTTTGTGGCTTTATTGACTATACGCTTAAATTTGCGCCAACTTAAAACAGATATCTCATTAGATGCACGTTGCGACCCTCTTCCTTGTGTCTGCGATTTTTGTGATAATTCATCTACTTTCTCTCTAAAATCCTCCCATGTATTTACCTGCCCATTTCCGAAGTCCGAATCAGTTTTGTCAATTATCTTGCTTATGATTGCTTCCATCGTCTGTTGAGGATCATCAATATCTGCAAATAACATTTCGAGGCTTTCTTTGTCATCCTCATATGAATATTTATATTTTAGAAGCTGCCCTTCCTTAATATATTCTTCTATATCCTCGTGAGGTAAATATGTACCTTGCTTTGCAGAAGAATTACTGGCATAGGGAATAAAATATTTAACTTGCTTAAACGGTTCTGTACTTAATTCCAGGTCTGTATATTCTTGATAAACTTTGTCCCTTTCCCCTTCTTCATCCTCACTAAAATCATTAGGACTGTGAATAGCCATCAAATCTTTTCCCTTTACATTAAAAATTACAAAGGCAACATTTTCTTCACTATCTGTAGGCATTTTCAAATATTGTTCTTGAATAGCTTTCAGTAAAAACATAGCATATGAAGTTTTTGAAGCCAAACCTGAAATGCCCGAAATATTAAGATGTGCACCTTCTGGTCCAAGAATAAACTTAGAATTTAGATTTACTGGAAGAGTAATTTCTTCCGATGTGCCCTCATACATTTTTAAAGCCCCACATACAAGCGGATTTTGAATTTTATCCAAACCAAGTGCCATGGTTATCTCGTTTTCAGAAGCCAAATAAACAGGAGCATTATTATGTACTGGTGTATAAAGGTTCTTGTTATTATATGAAACGGATGCCTCCACATAATTCATACCAATTCTCAGTGTTGGCTCGTCCACAGTAACATCTCCAAAATCACTGGATATAAAACTTGTCAAAAAACTTTGAGCATCAGTTATATGGGAAATGTTTTCTATAACACCAAAAGAATACGAATCATCAATATGCTTAACTTTCACAATATCAAAAGCGTGAAGTTTAAAGTCTGCATTTGTCCAAAACGTAAATTTGTCCATAGTAGTTGGCACTTTTTCAGTTGCTATAACTCTTCCTATAGGTTCTTTCATGTTGCTGCTCCTCCTTAAAACAAATGTAAAAAACTTTCTGCGCTAAGATATTTTGATTTGACATATGTCTCTGTAAGATAAATTGGATATAAATGGTTCGCCCAGCGTAAATCTGAACCATAACATACAGGATTTCTCTCATTTATAAGATATGCACTCAACTGGTCAACAAGAGTGCTGTCAATGCCGTCATCTGTTTCTTCCTGTGTAACTAATATTTTTTCGACTTTAATGATTCCATCAAATGGAGTTCGAGTACGTTGTTTATCTCTTATTCGTACATACCATACTGCAAATTCTGTATCACCAAACCAATCAGTATTTCTAAAGCAGGCTACTGGTGTTCTATGATACAAAGGCAAATCTGCAATAAAACCCGGATTTGGTTTTCCGTTAATATCGACGCAGACTTCTGGATTAAAATTTTTTGAAACACCAAGAACCCAATTATAATTATTTTTGAAAATCTGATACTTTTTCTTATCAGCTTTATCTTCCTCCGTAGGACGATATTCTAAAGAACCATCTTTCACAAGATAGTTATTTTGATTTAATTTTCGCTCCCTAACTAACTCTGCTACCAATTCTTTTTCACGTTGAGACATTCTGTCTTGAATACATGCTGTACCAAGATCTTCGAACTTCTTTTCAGCATTCTTTGCAGTACGATACGGAATAATTGTTGAAAATTCAATTCCAAGTCGTTTTAGTTCTGCAGATTCATTCAATTTCCGTGCAGTTGCCGGAAAAAACCCCGCCTTCCCATCCGCATTTGCGATATCAGGAATCGAAAGAACAAACTCCCCTTTAAATTTTATTGGAATCATCTGTTTGTTTTCTCTCTTACAGCACCCTATGCCTATCTGTCCGGCAACAACAGGATATATTACACTTCTTCCTCCAGACTTTGTATATGCAATATCATCAACCTTAAATACTCTTCGAGAGCCATCTAAAAAATATGTAAGTAACTGTTCCTCTCTCGTAGATAATCTTTTGCTCAATTCTTCTAATGGCACATATTTTCGGTTTGATTTATTCGTTTCTGCTGTTTAT
>CAZRJY010000094.1:0-4897 GCA_964600525.1 uncultured Clostridia bacterium | reverse complement strand
CGAAGCAATGCAGAAGCACGAATATATGAACTATATCCCCGTAATTATAATTTCAACCGAGTCTACCGCGCAGTACGTAGACAAGGCTTACGAAATGGGCGCGACCGACTTTATCAACAAGCCCTACAACCCCAACGTAGTACTGCACCGCGTATTGAATACCATAAAACTGTTCAACAGACAGCAGACCTTAATGGATATAGTAACCGAGCAGGTGTACGAAAAGCACCGCTACGCCGATATGATGATAAATATTCTGTCTACCGTAATGGAGATGAAAAACGGCGAAAGCGGTCTGCATATTCTGCATATAAACACCATTACGCGTATCCTGACCGAAAATCTGTTGCTCTTGACCGACAAGTATACCTTCTCGAAGAGCGATATTCAGTTAATCTGCGTGGCTT
The DNA here is from genome assembly GCA_964600525.1 of uncultured Clostridia bacterium. Lineage (GTDB taxonomy): Bacteria > Bacillota > Clostridia > Christensenellales > Borkfalkiaceae > Coproplasma. The sequence goes on along the minus strand of CAZRJY010000094.1, from coordinate 4,490 downwards.
CGTCTTTGCACGATATAGGCAAGATGGCAATTCCCGACGAAATTATAAATAAGCCGGGCAAGCTCACAAACGAGGAGTTCGCCATTATGAAGACGCACTCCGAGCAGGGCGCCAAGATGATTGAAAGCCTTACCGAGTACAAGGACGAAAGGCTGATAAAGTTTGCGTACGATATCTGCCTTTACCACCACGAGAGGTACGACGGCAAGGGTTATCCCGTCGGACTTAAAGGCGAGGAAATTCCCATCTGGGCGCAGATTGTATCGGTTGCCGACGTGTTCGACGCGCTTATAAGCGAAAGAGTTTACAAGAAAGCGTACACTCCCGAAAAGGCGCTCGAAATGATAATAAACGGCGAGTGCGGACTTTTCAATCCGCTGATTGTGCAGTGCCTTATAAACAGCAACAAGCAGATTTTGGCGGCGCTGTCGCACGTTTCCGCGGCTGAAAAGTGGGAGGAAAAGGCTAAATACGTTGCCGACGACGTCGAGAAATACCATATCAACACGTTCTCGAACAAGTCGCTCGAATTTTCAAGCAGTAACATAGCAAAGTTAAAGTTTTTGACCGAGGTCAGCGACGGACTTGTGTTCGACTATTCGTTTACCGACGGCGAAATGGTTATAAGCGCCAACCCCGATTTGGGCGTAAACGAGGACATCGTATTCGACCCGATGGACAGGGAGCAGGCAAGCAAATATTTCTATATGCCCGCTTACGACAAGGCTGTCGAGCTTTTACATATGGCAACTCCGCAAAAGCCCGACGTGGAGTTCGAGTATCCCCGCGCCGAGGGCAATATGCTTAAAGTTTACAGCGTATGCATGCGCTGCATTTACAGCGACGACAGGGCGACTTTGGTAAACGTTATAGGTAAAATAAATAAAAATGTGAGAGGAATAAATCAATGACGGTTAAAGAGTTTTACGACGCTTGCGGCGGCGGCTACGAGGAAATGTTTTCAAAGTTTTCCTCCGACGATATGATTAAAAAGTTTTTAATGATTTTCAAGCGCGACAAGAGCTTCGACACGCTTGTCGGCAAGCTTGACGGCGGCGATACGGAAGGCGCGTTCTCCGCTGCGCACACCTTAAAGGGCGTTGTGTTAAATCTTAACCTTTTAGGGCTCAAAGACCCCGTTTGCAATATCGTGGAAGCGCTCCGCGCGGGCAATATGTCGGCGGCGCGTTCGCTGTTCCCCGCCGTAGAAGCCGCGTATTCCCTTGCGGTAGACGCACTCAACCAGCTTTTGTAATTTCAGAATATATTCAGGAGAAAGTAAAAATGATAAAGAAAAAGAATATGGAAGTTTCGTCGAACGAGCAGCTTATCGAGGTGCTGACCAACTGCGTAGACGACGTGTTTTTAATACTTTCGGGCGGCAAGTACGAAGTAGAGTACGTAAGCCCCAACGTTGAAAGGGTGCTCGGCGTGCCCGAAAAGGACGTTTTAAAGAACGTTTCCTGCCTCGGTAAGGCAAAGTATATGGACGACAAGGAAATCACCTACCGTATGCTTTCCGAAATTCCCGTGGGCTCGTCCATTTCCCACGTAGTAGGGCGCGAGCACAAGAAAAACAAGGATATGCACTACTACGACGAGACGGTATATCATATAGAAGTAGATAAGACCGATAAGTACATAGTAATTATTTCGGACAGAACCAAGGAGCTTCTTGCAAAGCAGTCTTTGGAGGAGGCGCTGAAAATCGCCAACATCGCCAACCGCTCAAAGAGCACTTTCCTTGCAAACGTATCGCACGATATCCGTACTCCCATGAATACGATTGTCGGCTTGTGCACGCTGCTTCAAAGGGATACCGACGACAAGGCTAAGTTCAACGACCACGTAAAGCAGATTATGCTTACAAGCCGTCACCTGCTCACTCTCATCAACGATATTCTCGATATGTCCAAAATCGAGTCGGGCGAAACGACGCTGAATATTTCCGAAATCAGCATTGTCGACCTTGTTAAAGAAATCGACTCGCAGATGTCGCCCCAGGCAAAGGCGAAAAGACAGTCGTTCAAGACTACGGTTGCCATCAAGTCCGAAAAATTCCTCGGCGACAAAATGCGCATAAAGCGCGTTATGCTCAATATTTTATCCAACGCAATCAAGTATACGCAGGAAGGCGGTCAGATTGAATTTACCGTTCAGCAGATGTCGCGCCCTTCGCGCAAGCACATCTATCTGCAATTCATAGTTAAGGACAACGGCGTCGGTATGTCCGAGCAGTTCGTTCAGAAAATTTTCGAGCCGTACTCGCGCGAGCTGAGCGGCAGAGCGGATTCGCAGGGCACTGGCCTCGGAATGGCGGTTGCCAAGAACCTTATCGATTTAATGGGCGGCACCATTTCCATAGAGAGCAAAGAGGGCGAGGGCAGCACGTTTGCGGTAGGCTTCAAGTTCCCCATCAGCAAAATCAACGATTCGAGCTTCTGGGTTGAGCAGGGCGTTGCGAGAGTGCTTGTTATCGGCGACAACAATATCGACAACAACAGCATTACCTGGGCTATGCGCAAGACCGAAGTTTCCATAAGCTTTGCAAAGTCTGTTAAAGCGGCGGTTGCAAGTATGGATAAGGCTTGGGGCAACGGCAAGGGCTACAATATAGTTATGTACAGCTGGAACGGCGAGACGCAGGCTTGCCTCGACGAAATTTCCGAGCTCAGGGAAAACATTCCCGAATACGTTCCTTTGGTCGTTATCGGCGACTGCGAGTGGAGCGAAATCGAGGAAAAGGCAACGGGCGTCGGCGTAGACGCGTTCATTGAAAAGCCTTTCTCGGTTGCAAGCTTCAAAGACTGCGTAGCGGGACTTAAAATGAACGTAAGAGAGGGGCTTGTACCCAAGTCGGAAAAGAGCGCGCTCGAAGGTATGCGCTTCCTTGCGGCGGAGGACAACGAACTCAACGCAATGGTGCTTGTAGAGCTTTTGAATATGGTTGGCGCAACGTGCGTTGTAAAGCCCGACGGCAAGGAAACCTTAGAGGAATTCAAGAGCAGTATGCCCGGTCAGTACGACTGCGTTTTAATGGACGTACAGATGCCCGTTATGGACGGCTACGAGGCAACGCGCAGCATAAGGGCGTGCGAGCACCCCGACGCAAAGGACATACCCATTATCGCAATGACGGCGAACGCATTTGCGGAGGACGTAAAGAGCTCGCTGGACGCGGGTATGAACGCGTACCTTTTGAAGCCCATCGATATGAACAAGCTCGAAGAAACGGTAATAAGTTTCAAAAAGAACAACGACTGATTTTAAAGCAAAATTTGACCGCGCCGAACGATTTCGTTCGGCATACAGGCGATGCTCTACATCCAGATTTAAATCATGCTCCTCCCAAAGGACCTCATTGGGGATGGCATAGATTTAGACGATTTATAAAAGATATTTTTAAAATATAAGTGAGGGAAATTTATGGCGGATTGGAGATTAGAGGGGCAGTCAAATTATTTGTTTGGAAAGCCGTTAAAAGAAATAAGATTCCCGGATTTTTGGGACAACTCTTTTGTCAATAAAAATGAATTCTATAAAGGAATTAAGTTGGAAGCCGAAAATTTTGTAAAAGAATATGGTAGAGGTGAGGAATATTTAGAAGGTAAAAAAATACAAGATTTTTGGCATACACATTGTATTTTTTGTACGGATAAAATCACTACAAGAGATAAAAGAATTTGTTATTGTACAAGTAATTACGATACATGGATATGTAAAACTTGTTTTGATGATTTTAAGACTCAGTTTGGTTGGACTCTTGTCACCTAAAATTTAAATCGCAATATTATTTGATGAATTACAATTGTTAATAGTGATTTATATATGCCAAAGGGCGGGTAGAAATACCCGCCCTTGTCATTTTGGTGCTGATGACAGGACTTGAACCTGCACGGGTAACCACAGGATTCTAAGTCCTGCGCGTCTGCCAATTCCGCCACATCAGCATATCTTTTAAACATTTTAATTTATGCGCTTGAAAATGTCAATGCAATTTACTTTCAAAAAAAGCTTAACCGTGATAGAATTATCTTATGATACATTCCATGGGCGGCGGCGTGATACGCGAATACGGAAATTTAATCTACGTTTTCGTGCAGATAGAGGACGGTCTTTATAAGGGCGAAAAACACTGGTACATTTCGCCGTTTGTAAAAATTAAAGTCGGCGACAGGGTGGAAGTGCCAGTTGGAAGCAGAACGGCTTTCGGCAGCGTTTTGCGCGTGGAAAACGTAACCGCGCAGACGGCGCCTTTCCCCGTAAACCGCACGCGCGAGGTAGAGCGCATTTTATAGCATAAATTTGCCAATCGCTATTGACTATAACGGCGGTTTATTATATAATAATAAGGCAATTTAATGCAAAAATGATAAGATTTGGAGGGATTATGGCTTATAAAACCAAAGAGTGGCGCAATTCTATGCGCGTGACTGTTGACTACAACAATATGATGTCTAAGTTCCTTGGCGACAAGGGAATTAAAGATT
>CAZRJY010000093.1:0-4983 GCA_964600525.1 uncultured Clostridia bacterium | reverse complement strand
ATGTGTCTACCTTTTTATACATTGTTTTTCCTCTTAACTCCCGCATATTACGGGGTCTATTGCATTTTTACTGAATTATTTAAGCGGTATCTGCGCCTTTGCGTTTACGGACAGCGGCGAAAAATTGCCCGCTAAATACTGGTTTAATCCCTCGGAAGCTATCATTGCCGCGTTGTCTGTGCAGTGCTTCTTTTCGGGCAATACAAGCGTTATTCCCGCCGAAAGGCACGCGTCGGAAAGCGTCTTTCTCAGATAGTCGTTGGCGACCACTCCGCCGCCCGCGGTAATTGTCTGCACGCCCGTATCCAAAGCGCACTCAACCGTCTTTTTGACAAGCGCGTCGATTGCCGCGCACTGGAACGACGCCGCAACGTCCTCCTTTTTAACCTGCGCACCGCGCTGTTCGGCGGAGTGCATATAATTGATTACCGCCGTCTTTAAGCCGCTGTACGAAAAGGTTAAACCGCTTGCGTTCTTAACAAGCGCCGAGGGAAATTCGATTGTCTTTGCGCCGCCCTCGGCAAGTTTTTGCACGTTGGGTCCGCCGGGGTACGGCAAGCCTAAAACCCTTGCAACCTTGTCGAAAGCCTCGCCTGCGGCGTCGTCGCAAGTGCCGCCCAGAACCTCGGCTTCGAGCTCGGTTTTGGTATGTAGTACAGCCGTATGTCCGCCGCTTGCCAAAAGAGTTATAAAGGGCGGTTTCAAATCGGGATTGTCGAGGTACGCCGCCGCCATATGTCCGCGGATATGGTTTACCGCAATCAGCGGTATATTATGCGCGTGCGCGAAAGCCTTGGCGAAAGACAAGCCCACAAGCAGCGCGCCCAGAAGTCCAGCGCCGTACGTTACGGCAACCGCGTCCACCTGTTCGGGGGTTATTCCCGCCTCCGTCAGCGCTTTTTCCACCACCTCGTCCACAACGTCGGTGTGCGCGCGGCTGGCTATTTCGGGCACTACGCCGCCGTACAGCGACTGCACGTCGGCAGACGAAATGATACAGTCAGAAAGAATTTCTCTGCCCTTTATTATCGCGCAGGCCGTTTCGTCACAGCTCGATTCTATTCCTAAAATGATTGGGTCTTTTTTGATTTTGAATTTTTTTATATCGTACATAATGTTTTATTCCGCGGGAGAGTTAAAGCCGTCCGGGTCGGTATTGATTATTACCTGCGGCGCGGCGGGCTGGGGCTGTGCGGTCTTTTTCTGTATCGGCACGGTCACCGGTTTTACCACTACCTGGGGCGGTAAATGCGAATTGCCGTGCTCGGCGCGCATCTGTGCGAACGCGTTGGACAAAAGCTCGCGCATCGCCTTTAACAGCTCCTCCATATAGTCTTCCATTTCCGCTACGTGCTCGGGCGTGTAATAGCCCGCTTCCTTCATTACGCGGATAAGATATTCGGTCTGGTTGAGCTTAATCATCGCGCTGGACGCAAGCTCTATTTTCATTTTCCGCTCTTCGATATCGGCAAGCGAAGCTATGTACGTACCTGCCTCTATGCCCGTCTGAAAGAGCATATCGGCGAAAATTTTTCCCTGCCTGGGAAAGATTTTTACGCGGTACAGTTTTAACAGTCTTTTGCCGAGCTCGGCGCTTACCTCTTTGTACGAAGCTACGTAATCCATTGTGTTACACCCCTGAATATGCCTTAGTTTTTACACCGTTTTCTTCAAATAGTCGATTATAAATCCCTGAATGTCGCCGTCCATTACCACCTGAATATTCGAGTTTTCATAGCCCGTGCGGTGGTCCTTTACCAGCGTGTACGGGCAGAACACGTACGAACGTATCTGACTGCCCCACTCTATCTTTTTAATCTCGCCCTTAATCTCCGCGTCCGCCGCTTCCCTGTCGGCTATCTGCCGCTCTATCAGCTTTGCGCGAAGGTACTGGAACGCCATTTCCTTGTTTTGAAGCTGGCTTCTTTCGTTCTGGCAGGTTACGACTATTCCCGTGGGGAAGTGCGTAATTCTTATCGCGGTTTCGGTCTTGTTGACCTTCTGTCCGCCCGCGCCCGACGAACGGTACACGTCTATTCTTATATCCTCGTCGCGGATTTCAACCTCGCCCGCGTCGTCGACCTCGGGCATAACCTCCAAGGACGCGAACGACGTATGGCGGCGCTTATTGCTGTCGAAAGGCGAAATGCGCACAAGTCTGTGAACGCCCTTTTCAGCCTTTAAAAAGCCGTACGCGTTTTCGCCCTCCACGCGGAAGGATACCGACTTTATGCCAGCCTCGTCGCCGCTTTCCATATCCAGCTCGGTGACCTTAAAGCCAGCCTTTTCGCAATAGCGTAAATACATTCTGTACAGCATCTGCGTCCAGTCGCAGGCCTCGGTGCCGCCCGCGCCCGAATGCAGATTGAGCATTGCGTTGTTGGCGTCGTACTTGCCCTTCAAAAGCGCGCGGATACGCATATCCTCGATATCGTCAACCGCGGCGGTTATCATCTGTTCGAGTTCGGGTATAAGACTTTCGTCGTCCGCTTCCTCGATTAAGTCGATAAAGGTCAGTGCTTCGGCTATTGCCGTTTCGCCCTTGTTGTACGCCGCAATTTTGTTTTCGATTGACGAAATCTCGCGCCCGACCTGCTTGGACTTTTCCAAATCCTGCCATACCTCGGGCTTTTCCTGCTCCGCCTTGAAGTCTGCAAGCTTTTCGTCGAGATTGTCTATATCGAGAGCGTATTTTGCTTCCGCAAGCGTTTCGGAAAGCGATTTGAGTTTTAATCTGTAATCGTCTGCTTTAAACATCGTTATTCCTTAATTTTTGGGTCTGTGAATGGGCGTACCCTCGGGAACGTAATTCCCCTTCTCGTCCACGGGTGCGGGCGCGGGAGCTACGGGCGAAGTTGCCTGCGGCTGTACGGGCGCCTGCGGAACCGCTCTGTTGAACATGTTCGCGGGCATACGCACAATTCTGCCCTTTAAAAGACGGGTAATCGTCGTCGTCTGTATGCGGTCAATCATCTCGTCGAACATCTCGTGCCCCTCTTCCTTGTAGGCGATTACGGGGTCCTGCTGTGCGTAGCCGCGCAAGCCTATGCCCTTTCTGAGCTGGTCCATCGCGTCGATATGGTCTACCCAGTATCTGTCTACCGCGCGCAAAAGCTCGTCGCGCTCTATCTGGTGGAAGTCAATCTGACCGTGCGTGTCCCTTGCAATGTTCTCGATTTTTTGCTCGTACGACTTGGTGACTTCCTTGCAAATCTTGTTGATAGCCGCCTCGTAGTCCCAGCGCGTAAGCATTTCGGGAGTGATTTCGAACGTGCACTCGTCGGGGTATACCTTCTGCTTTAACGCCTCGTTGAGCGCTTCGCCGTCCCACTGCTCGGGCATAGCGTCTGTGTTTACCGTCTCGTTTACCACCTTGGCAACGTAGTCGGGAATATACTTTATAATCTGTTCGTGCACGTTTTCGCCGCGCAGAACGTTGAGCCTTTCGCCGTAAATGAGCTTACGCTGTTCGTTCATAACCTCGTCGTACTGCAAGGTGTGTTTACGCATACCGAAGTTTCTGCCCTCGATAGCCCTCTGCGCGTTTTCAATCGAACGCGAAAGCATTTTGGATTGCAGACAGTCGTCCTCGTCCATAAGCGAGGTGTAAATGCCCTTTAATCTTTCGCCGCCGAACCTCTTTGCCAAATCGTCTTCGAGCGAGATAAAGAACACCGAAGCGCCCACGTCGCCCTGTCTGCCGGCACGGCCTCTAAGCTGGTTGTCGATACGGCGAGATTCGTGCCGCTCGGTACCGAGTATGCACAGGCCGCCCGCCGCGATAACCTTTTCCTTTTCCTCGTCCGTTTCGGCTTTGTACATTGCGTAAAGCTCGGCGTATCTGTCGCGCGCCGTCTGCTCTTCGGGAGTGAACTCTCTGTCGGCGTACGATATGGCAATCTCAATCATATCGTGGTCGTACCCTTCCTCGCGCATACGCTTTTTGGCAAGGTACTCGGGGTTGCCGCCGAGCAGTATATCGGTGCCGCGGCCAGCCATGTTGGTCGCAATCGTAACCGCGCCGTATCTGCCCGCCTGCGCTACGATTTCCGCCTCGCGCTCGTGGTTCTTGGCGTTCAGGATATTGTGCTTGACGCCGTTGCGGCGCAAAAGCCTTGAAATTTCCTCGGACTTTTCTACGGTGACCGTACCTATGAGCACGGGCTGACCTTCCTCGTGGCGCTTTGTGACTTCCTCTACAATCGCCTTTTTCTTGCTCTCGACGGTTGCGAAAATCGCGTCGGGCGAGTCCACCCTCTGTATGGGACGGTTGGTGGGGATAACGACGACGTCGAGCGAGTAAATGGTGCGGAATTCCGCTTCCTCGGTCTTAGCCGTACCCGTCATGCCCGAAAGCTTTTTGTAAAGACGGAAATAGTTCTGGAAAGTAACCGTCGCCTGCGTCTTGTTTTCCTCGCGCACCTTGACGTGCTCTTTCGCCTCGATTGCCTGGTGCAGTCCGTCCGAGTAACGCCTGCCGACCATTATACGGCCCGTAAACTCGTCGACTATCATAATTTCGCCGTCCTGCGTTACGATATAGCTCTCGTCGCGCGCGAACAGCTCGTGCGCTTTGAGCGCCTGCTGTATGTGGTGGTTGAGGTCGGCGTTCTCGATATCGCCGAGGTTTTTGATATTGAAAAATCTTTCCGCCTTTTCCGCACCGAGCTCGGTTATGGTTACCGACTTATCCTGTCTGTCGATGATATAGTCCCACGTTTCCATATCCTTGCGGATAGCTTCCAGCTTGCGGTTGATTTCTTCCTCTTCCTCGGTGAGCTGCTGGTTTTTCTTTTTCTTTAAGGGCGCCTTGCTCTCCGCTTCCTTCTTGTCGTCGTCGAAACCGCCGTGCAGAGTGCGCACAAATCTGTCCACCTGCTCGTACAGCTTGCTGCTTTCGCCGCCCCTGCCCGAAATGATAAGCGGCGTTCTCGCCTCGTCGATTAAAATCGAGTCCACCTCGTCGATTATGCAGTAGTTGAG
>CAZRJY010000092.1:0-5076 GCA_964600525.1 uncultured Clostridia bacterium | reverse complement strand
TGATGTACAAGTTCAACGTTAAGACCGTGTGCACCACCGACGACCCCGTGGACAGCCTCGAATGGCACAAGAAAATGAACGAGGACAAGACCTTGAAGGTTACGGTGCGCCCCGCGTTCCGTCCCGACAAGGCTATCAACGTAGAGCTTTCCTGGTTCGCAAGCTGGGTAAATCAGCTTGCAGGCGTAGTAGGCAAGGAAATCAAATCCCTCGAAGATTTGTGCGACGCGCTTGCCGACAGAATTAAGTACTTCGACGAAATGGGCTCGCGTCTTTCCGACCACGCGCTCGACGTCGTATGCTACGCGCCCGCAACCTACGAGGAGGCTAACGCAATATTCTTAAAGGGTATGAAGGGCGAGCACGTTTCCGTAGAAGAGCAGGATAAGTACAAGGGCTACGTTCTGGTATTCCTCGGCAAGCAGTACGTGAAGTACGGCTGGGTACAGCAATATCATATCGGCGCTCTGCGCAACAATTCCAAGAGTATGCTTGCCAAAATCGGTCCCGACACGGGCTTCGACGCTATCGAGGACGCGGTGTATATGGAAAAACTGTCCGCGCTTTTGGGCGAGCTCGACGCGCAGGACGCGCTTCCCAAGACCATTCTGTACTGCCTTAACCCGCGCGACAACTACGCGCTCACGGTACTTTCGGGCTGCTTCCAGAAGGAAGGCGTAAAGGGCAGAGTGCAGGTAGGTACGGCTTGGTGGTTCTTAGACCAGCAGGACGGCATGAAGACCAACCTCGAAACGCTTATGCAGGTAGGACTTGTGGCGCAGTCGGTAGGTATGCTTACGGACAGCCGTTCGTTCCTTGCTTATCCCCGCCACGAGTATTACAGACGAATACTCTGCAATATGCTCGGCAACCTTGTTGAAAGCGGACAGTACCCCGCAAGCGAGCTCGATACGCTCGGCAAGATTGTGGAAGATATCTGCTACAACAACGCGAAAGAGTATTTCGGTTTCTGATAATTGAAAATTTGAAGCCCCGCGGCGAAATCGCCGCGGGGCTTCATCATTTATCGTTATTATTCTCCAAAATATTTCTTTTTCAGTGCGGTGAAAGTATTTATAATATCAGTTGCGCGTTCGGGTGTAAGCTCTTTCGCCCAGCTTACGGGCGTAAAATTTCCGCCCGTTAAATTGCCGTACGCAAACCGCGCAGTCCTGTCGCGGTAAGTGTCGTTCCACTTGTCGAACAGAAGGGGCGAAACGTGGCCGCCGAGAGTGCAGTCGACAAAATCGCACTTGCCGAAATCGCGCCAGGGGCGTGCGAGGTAAACGCTTTCCTTGTCCGCGCCGCCGTTTACGAATTTACACTTGTAGAAAAGATAGCCGAGCTTTTGTTTAAGCGAGTGGCAGGGGGCGGCGACAAAGCCTGTGCCGCGCTTTTCTTTGAGCGATATAAGCTCGCAGTTATCGAAGAACGCGCGCGCTCCGCCGAACACGAAATCCACCGTGCCGTAGATGCGGCAGTTTTCGAACCAGTGAAAACTTTCGCCTTCCATATACAGTTGGTCGCGCGGAATAAAACCGTCGTAATAAGTTTTATCGTCGGTCAGCCCGGAGTATCTTATAATGAGGTCGTCGGGGAAAGGCGCGGTGAAAAGAGTGTCCTGCGTGGACTTCAAATCGACGTTTCTGGCGTGAAAAACTTTCGCGTTTACGGACAGCGCAACGCACTGACCGACCTTTTCGGGGGCGGTATTGGTGTTGGCAACAGTAAGGTTGTCTAACACAATCCTTTCACCTGTTACACACACGGTGAAAGTGCGGAAGGTGTTGTATTCCCTGCCGTCCGAATGGGGCTTTTTTGCGTAATCGTCAAAGCAAATTACCGTTGTTTCACGGTCTTCGCCGATAAGGGTAACGTCGTCGGCAGAGATGACTGTTTTTGCGCGGTAAACGCCTTTTTTAAGATATATAGTGGTGGGTTGAGTGATTTTTGACAAAATATCGGATAAATTGTCGGCGGGCGTAATGTGTAAATCAACCATTATTCGCGTCTCCTTTTTACGGTAATATTGTAGCATAATTTTTTTTGTGAAACAATTAAAAAAAGTATTGATTTTTATATTTGCGCGTGATATAATGAATAAGCTAAATGTGATAATGTAACATTATAGCCTTGTAAATTTTGTGCGAATTGATAAACTATGCGAAAAAACGGTTCAAGACTGATATCTGTTACACAATATAGAGCTACCGATTTGGCCGTTTTCGCGTTAATTGCAGTCGTATCGGAACTGCTCGGATATTTCGCAACGGTATGGTTTCCCAATTCGGCGTTTTTCACGTTGTCGCTTGCAGTTCCCATTGCCTGTCTGGTTATGGTAAGGTGGGGCTGGTGGGCGGTGTTTTATCCTGTTTTAAGCGGCGTTACGTACTGCCTTATCAACAGACTGGGAGTTAATTTCTACGCGGTACAGTGCCTCGGCGGAATGTTCGTAATGCTGATGCTCATTCCCGCAAAGCTTATCGGCGTTGAAAAGATACGCGGCAAATGGTTCTTTACCTTACTGTTTGCCGTCGGCGCGTGGCTGTGCACGTATCTGGGGCGGTCGGTTATCTGGGTTATATGCTTTGCAATCAAGCCTGTCAAGGACGCCTATATCTATTCGGGTTTCGCAGGTTACGCTCTCGACGTTTTATCGCTGTTTATGGCGGTGTTGCTTCTTTTGGTTATGCGCAAGCTCGACGGAATGTTCGAGGACCAGAAAGCTTACCTTAAAAGGGTCGACAAAGAGCGGCGGGAAAGAATGCGCAGAGACGCGTTCGGCGACGAGCCGATAGAGCTCGACGAAGAGACGCTCGGCATTCTCAATAAAGACAATGATTTATATGATTAAATATATTACTTATATATATTAATTTGGTAGGAGGGAAAAAGATGTTCAAACTCAAGTACGACGACTTTCTTGTCTACGACGAGGCGACGGGCACGTATTCGTTGCCGCAGGAACAGAGAGTCAGAGATGAGACTGAACGCAATTCATGGAAGACGACAGGGCTGACAATCTTGAAGGATTGGCGCCTTTATGCCATGTTAATTCCTATGATATTGGTTTACCTGCTTTGGAAATACCTTCCCATGTACGAGTTGACGGCTGCATTCAAATCCGGCGACGAGACTTTGGCTGCCGACCGTGACTGGGTAGGTCTGAGCAATTTCCAGCACCTTTTCGAAGGCGGAACGGACGGAATGAAATTCTGGCGAGCGTTCCGTAACACGTTTACTCTGGCGTTTTACGGCTTGCTTTTCGGTTTCCCGTTCCCCATCATTCTGGCGCTGTTCTTCAATGAAATCCGCTCCAACCTTACGAGAAGCGTAATGCAGGTATGCGTTTACCTTCCCAAATTCCTTTCGACGGTTATCGTAACCACGCTTGTAATCTCGCTTTTCAAAGGCACGACCGAATCGGGCGGAGGCATGGGCGTTGTTTCGAAGTTGTTAGTTTCGATATGCGGCGAAGGTTCAAGGCTCGGAACTGCGGCAAACACGACGAACGGCTTAATTTTGAACAATAGATATTTCCGAGCGATTTATCAGGTTGCGGAGCTTTGGGAGCACGGCGGCTACGACTCAATCGTATTCTTTGCGGCGGTAATAGCCGTTTCGCCCACGTCTTACGAGGCGGCGCAGATAGACGGCGCGGGCAAGATGGCGCAGATGAGATACGTCGTAATTCCCAGCATTCTTTCTACCGTAGTTATCATGCTTATAATGAAGATGGGCTCGCTCCTTTCCATAGGCTACGAAAAGCTGTGGCTGTTCTGTAACTCTCCCGACCGCGGAAACTATCAGGTTGCAAGCGTTGTTTCGACGCTGGCGAACGAATGGAACGGCGGCGACGAAAGCGGTGCCAAGGGCACGTATCAGGGCTACGGTATAGCGGCGGAAATGATGAATAACCTTATCGGTATGATTTTGGTTATCGGTTCGAACTTCATTGCCCGCAAGGCAAGCAACGTATCGTTGTACTAAGGAGGGCAAGGCAATATGAAAAGAAAATATGAAGTTTCCGAACTTATATTCAAGATTGTAGCATACGTTTTCCTTATAATATTCTCGCTTATATGCATATACCCGCTTATATACGCGTTATCGTCGGCGTTCAGTTCCAAGAGCGCGGTAGAAGCCGGCAAAGTTGTGCTTTGGCCTATTGTAGGCTCGGGTTCTAAGCTGGGCTTCTCGATTGAGGCGTTCAAATACGTTATCGTAACCAAGGGTAACTCGTTCTGGGTATCGTATGCAAACACGCTGTTTATGTGCGGCGTAGGTACGATTTGGTGTATGTTTTACACCATACTCGGTGCGTATGCGCTCTCTAAAAAGAGACTTATAGGCAGAAAGGGCTTTAACTTCTTCCTTGTATTCACAATGTGGTTCTCGGCGGGCATTATTCCCCAGACAATCAACTACAACAGCACGGCAAACATATTCGCCTCGTTCGTAGGACAGACCCCCAAGGATATCGACCTTAAATGGGTAGTTATTCTGGCGATGGGTATGAACGCTACCAACCTTATACTTTTAAGAAACGCATTCGAAGGCGTTCCCTCCGAGATAGAGGAAGCGGCAAGAATAGACGGCGCTACCGAAATGCAGATACTCTGGCAGGTTTACATACCGATGAGCAAAGCTACGATAGCAACGGTTGCGCTGTTCTTCGGACTTTCGCGTTGGAACGGTTACTTCTGGGCGCGTAAAGTTATAGGCGAGGACCAAAGCTATTCATGGCCGGTCCAGGTATTCATACGAAATTTCATTGATAAAGATACGGCGCTGGTAAGCGGAACCATACCTGAAACTTCAACCTTTAAGAGCGAAGCGGCTGCCGATACGGTAAGCGAACTTTCGGTAGTTTACGCAATGGTTGTATGCGGCGTAATTCCTATCCTCATTATATATCCTTTCATACAGAAGTATTTCGCAAAGGGTGTAAATATGGGCGGCGTAAAAGAGTAATACTAATAACGTTAATTCAATAAATGCAGGGTAAAACCTGAATTATAAAAACAAAAATAAATTAAGGAGAAAAATAAATGAACAAGAAACTCAAAATTGCCA
>CAZRJY010000091.1:0-5112 GCA_964600525.1 uncultured Clostridia bacterium | reverse complement strand
ATGCGTTCAGTCGGAATTCAGTTACGGCAAGAGCAAGTTTAAGTGCAACGTAAATTTACAGGTCGAGGAGCCGCCCGCAAACGAGAAGGACGCCAACAGAAACAAGGAATTGTTCGACAGGGTGGGCGTAATAAGGCGCAGACTGCGCGTAATACAGGCTACCGACTTTATGAAAAAGCTGAGCAAGGCAAAGCCCGTGCGTCCGCCCATTCAGAAGACCAACCTTTTGAATAAGAACGTCGATTACAATAACTGCTATAAACTCTGGCTGTACATTTCGTCGTACACATATCTCGGGTATTCAATCGAGGTCAAGGACAAGAACCTGCCTGTCGACGGCGATTATTTCGACGATTTGACGGTTGTTGCGGGACTAAGCTTGCAGTCGCTTATTACCGACAAGATTTTAAAGCGCGAGCAATACGAGGGAATAGAGTTCTCCGAGCCAATCGAGCACGAATTCTCTTTGGTTACCAATTACGAATTTACTCCCGAATTCGAGGCGTCGAAGCAGCAGTCGGGCGAGGAAACCATAAACGAATACTACTTCCGCAAGATGAAGGACGAGTTGACGGCGTCGGCGAAAGAGGGCGAGTATGAGGTGGAAAACCGCCTCAACGTAAACTTTTCCAAGTTCTTCCGTTCGGTTTCGCGTATTAACGACGAAATGTTTAACGAGCTAATCGAGGACCAGATTAAGAGCGGTGAGGAAAAGCCTGCGGTTTCGGCTGTGGAGAAAAAGCGTACGGCGATAAGGGAGCAACAGGAGCGCGTGCGCAGACGTAAGCTGTTTTTGAAGCTGAAATGGGAGGAAGTCGAGCGCGCACAGCGTATGGCTGAGCGTGCCGAATCCAAGCTGGCGCGATTGCAGAAAGAGCTTGCCGAAGAGAAAGAAAAGACAAGACCTAAGCGCGTCGTGCGTAAAAAACTGACGACTATCAAGAGAACGAGGGGTAAAGGTGAGTAAGGGCAAGGTGCCTTATAAAAAAGTTTTATCCGTAATTTGTACGGTATTAACCGCTGTCATTGTAGCGCTTGCGGCAATCGTCATAATAAATATGATTTATTGCCGGGCAAAACACAGACCTGTCAGCTTTTTCGGTACGTCGTTTGCAATCGTGCAGACGAACTCTATGGAACCTGACATTATGACGGGCGATTTAATCGTCTTTCATTCGTGTAAGTACGAAAATATAAAGGTCGGCGACTACATCGTATTCACCGCGGGCGACGGTTTCGGCAAACTGAAAGGGCAAAGTATTGTACACGAAGCGATAGAAATTACGCCCGAAGGTATTGTGACTAAGGGAACTAACAACGCGGCGGAAGATAAAGATAAGGTGACGGGCGCAAACCTGCTTGGCATTTGCACCTACAATTCATCGGGTTGGGGTAAGTTTTTTACGTTTATAAGTAAATACGGTATACTTCTGATTATTGCGATTGTCGCCGTACCGTTTATTGTGCAACAGGTGATAAAAATAGTTAAACTGTCTAAACAAAAGGAAGTTGCGGGCGCGGAGAACAAGCAAAGCGAAAGTACGGATTTTGACGATTTAACAGACAAAAATTGAATTTTACACGGCAAAGACGTAATTTGCCGTGTATTTTTTTGCAAAAATATTGAATATATACAATTTTTTTGAAAGCATATATTGACTTATTCTAAACATATGTGTTATTATTAAAGTGAGAAAATAAAATTAGGGGTATTATGCCCAAAAATCTTTTTCCTTACAGTAAAAAGAGGACTGCGCAATGCTGTCACATTGCGCAAACATAATTATAAGCCTATGGGGGTAGGCAATATGACTACTACTAAAAAAAGGATAGCGGTACTAATATTATCGGTGCTATTCGTGCTGACAGGTCTCGGCGCGTTTTTGGCGCCGCTTATAAAAATAAATTCGGTAGCTTTGGCGGGGTCGGGCACGGAGGCGTCGCCCTATCTCATTTCCAGCGCAGCCGATTTGAAAACATTCCGTGATTCGGTTAACTCGGGTACAACGTACGCGGGTCAGTTTGTCAAACTCACAACAAGTATCGATTTAAAATACGCGACTTTTACTCCCATAGGTTCTACGGCGGCAAAGCCCTTTAAAGGCACATTCGACGGTGATAATCATACGATAAGCGGACTGTACGCAGCCACTACGAACGCGACGGCAACCAATAACTCGATGGGACTTTTCGGTAACATCAGCAATGCGACCGTAAAGAACATAATAATCGAAGACGGCAACGTTACTTCGACTTCCACGGTTGGTGCGGCAGGTGCGGCAGGCGGCACAAGCAAGCAGGGCGGTGACGCGAGCAGTGCCGTAGACGTCGTTTCGGGCGGTATCGTGGGCAATGCAATCAAAAGTACTATTTCAAATTGTCAGTATACGGGCTTTGTTTACGCTATCGGCGGCGACGGCGGTAACGGCGGTGCCGCAGGCACCAATAGTTCGGGCAACGGTAAAAGAGGCGGACACGGCGGTCACGGCGCAAGCAGCTATGCGGGCGGTATCGTAGGTATAGCGGACGGCTCGGTTATAGAGCGTTGTTCGTTTGTCGGCGATATCTATGCTTACGGCGGCAGAGGCGGCAACGGCGGCGGCGGAAGCAGCGGCGCGGCAAGCGGCAAAACCGGCGGCGACGGCGGTAACGGCGGCAACGGCGGTACTGTTACGGCGGGCGGCGTTGTAGGCTTATTATATAATGATGAAGAAAATGCCGAAACCACCGACGGCGGCAGAGTTTCGGAAAGCTACGCGAACGTAGCTATGCGTTTAATGCCCGGCAACGGCGGCAACGGCGCCAGCGGCGGCTGGGGTAGCAATGCAAACGGCGGTGCCGGCGGTAACGGCGGACAGCGCGGCTATATGTGGTCGGGCGGCGTGGTCGGCGACGCTTCTGGAAATATAAACAACTGCTTTGCCGTAGGCAAGGCGGAAATAGAGGGCTCTATAAAGGGCATACCCGGCAACGGCAGCCCTAACGGAACCAACTATTCGTACCGCAGACCCGGTTACGAGGCAGGCTGGGAAGGCGGAGTAAAATCCGCAGATAGCGAGCCCGAGCTCTGTTTCGGCGGCATAAGCGGCTGGGCAGGCGGGGATATTACGATTTCCAACGTATATTCCGACGTCTCGATGACCGAAAATCACCATTATCCTTATTACTTTACAAAATTTAACACAAGGCTGGCAGGTATAGTCGGGCTTGTGAATTGTGATGCAACCATTACCAATGCGGTCAGCCTTAACAAATATTACGAGGCGACTGCCGACGTTATCGGTAACGTATTCTCGCCGATAGCGACGTTCAGCTCCGAAGAGACGGCGGAGGCAACGCAGGGCAATTCGAGCGATTTACTGTACGTTTCCGACGCTACGTATCTCAATCAGAACAACGGCGAGTGGATAGCAATGGACCTCAATGCGATGAGCAACAGGGTCGGCACTATTTCCTCGGCAAGCAGTCTGACTTTCGGCGGCGTATTCAAAGATTTCAGTCAGGATATTTGGGAAATAAACGCGGCGGCAAACGGCGGCCGTCCCGTTATAAAGAATTTGACTTTCAAGGAACACGAGGCTACCGTTTACGAAGTTTCCACACGTGACGAGCTTCTCAACGTTGTAAGGCTTGTAAATTCGGGCGCACCATTGCACGATTTAACGGTAAATATCAACGCGGATATCGAGCTTGGCGAGTGGACGCCTATGGGCTTGGCGTTAAATAAAGTTCCCGCTAACTTTACGATAAACGGCAACAACCACGTATTGACCAATATGTCGGTTGCAAAAGCCACCGACTACAAGGGGTTCATCGGCCGTGCGCTCGGTGTGGCTATAAACGATTTGACTATCGAGGACCCTTACGTTACGGGTGAAGGCGGTAATTATGCCGGCGGCATTGCAGGCAGTGTAGAGTGGAACGGCACGTTTAATAACTGTCACGTTATAAGAAGCAGCAAACCCACGGCGCAGGAGTCCGTAATTACGGGCAGGTCGTATACGGGCGGCGTAGTCGGTTATTTAAAGGGCTTCAATCACGGAGGTTTGATTGTCGACAGCTCTGCGACGATTAAAGTGCACATTTTAACGACTAAGGGCGGTTCGAATTTACTCGATTCGGGCGGACTTGCGGGTTTAGTTAAGAGCACCGACGTTATAAGATGTTATGCCGCGGGCGAGGTCAGAAGCGACGTATACAAGATATTGACGTATTACACGGGCGCGCTGATAGGCAGTCTTTACAATCAGTCGAACGTAAAGGACTGTTTTGCCACGGGCGACCTGATTGCGGGCGGCGAAGGTTCGTTTATCGGACACGTCGATTTATCTTCGCGCGGCTCTAAGGTTGAAAACTGCTATTACACTGGCAATATAACGTATAACAGTACATATGCGTATAATTCGGGCGACGCTATAAGATTCGGCGGATTAATCGCGCGTATTTCAGCTCCCGAAGTCACTTTAACCAACAACGCGGCTTTCTATAAAAAGGCTACGGGACAGCCCAATTCAGGCACTTCGACGCACCACAGGTACGGTACGCTGTTTGCAACTCAGGAGCCGTTCAGATATGCCGGAGTTAACAGCGATAAAAGCGTTAAACGTTACCCGACGGACGGTGCGAACTCGTATAAATATTTGCGCGACGTAACAAACGCGACAAATAACTTTTATGCCGTAAATAAAGATTATTCGGATTGCAAGCACAAGTATGTAATATGCAAGAACTTTGTTAACGACAAGACGACTGACGCAACGCAGTTTAAATATTATAATCAGGACGCGGACGCAAAGCTTGCGTTCTGGCAGGGGCAGGCGAATTTCGACTTTGAAAATACCTGGGATTGGGATTCCGAGCTCGAACTGCCCGTATTCAAGAGCAACCAATACAGCTTCCCCGGCGTTGGCGGCGACGCAATCGAAATTTCTACCGCCGACGAGCTTGCCGCGTTTCGTGATTACGTTAACGCGGGAAACAACTATGCTGGCATATCCATAAAACTGGCGGCGGATATCGATTTGTCGTCCATATCCAACTGGGCGCCTATCGGTTTAAACGGTACCACGTATTTTGCGGGCACGTTCGACGGCGACGGACATACGATATCCA
>CAZRJY010000090.1:0-5139 GCA_964600525.1 uncultured Clostridia bacterium | reverse complement strand
GACACCGCGTGGACACGGAGGCGGTTTTAGCTATATGGTTGCAACAGAGTAGCATAACAACCCTACGGTTGATAAATTAATTAAAATTGTCCCAATATTGTTGACTTTTGTCCCGCAATGTAATATAATTTTAATGAGGTGAACAGTATGAAGAAAAAAAACATAATAAACTTAATTAGATATTATTCAGAAAATAATGATTTGGGGTTTCGCCGAGAGGCTTCAGAGATAGCTAAAGATTTTGATGAGACTGGGGATCATCAACTTGCGGAATATATTAGCGCTTTGATGTCAGGAGCAAATACTTTTTTACCTCAAATGGATGAACAAAGCTCTTGTTTTTTAGAAAAAGTTCAAACCGGTAATGATCCTTTACCTTTGCCGGAAGTAATTCAAAAAGATATTATTGGAATTGCAAATGCAATCAGCCATAATGCTGGTATAAATAGATTTCTTTTTCAAGGCTTTCCTGGTACAGGAAAAACCGAAACAGCAAAACAACTCGCTCGTATTTTAGAGCGTGAACTTTATGCTGTAGATTTTTCTGCTTTAATTGATAGTAAGTTAGGGCAAACTCAAAAAAATATAGTTTCTCTTTTTAAAGAAATAAACGGATTCACTCATCCAGACAAAGTAATAATATTATTTGATGAAATCGACGCTATAGCATTAGATAGGAACAATAATAATGATTTGCGTGAAATGGGAAGAGCGACATCGACGATTCTGAAGAGTTTTGATAATTTAGATGAGCGAGTTGTGATAATAGCCACGACAAATATGTTTGAACATTTTGAAAAAGCACTTATACGAAGATTTGATGCTGTTATTGATTTTAATAGATACTCAAATGAAGATATATATGAAATCGCTGAAATTATTTTAAACCATTATTTAAATAAATTTAAATTTGTTTCACGAAATATTAATTTATTTAGAAAAATAATCAGATTGATGGATCCAATTTTATATCCAGGGGAATTGAAAAATGAAATAAAAACGGCTTTAGCTTTTAGTAATTCGGGTGATGGCTTGGACTATTTAAGAAGGATTTATAAATCAACTTGTTCATCGGCATCAGGTGATTTAAAAGTATTGCAAAAACAAGGCTTCACATTACGAGAGATAGAAATACTTACGGGTGTCTCAAAAAGTCAAGTTGCAAGGGGGTTGAAAGAAATAAAAGATGAATAATATTTTGCAATTAAAAGGTACGTTTGATAAAAAGAAAAACACTAGTCCTGTTGGCGCCCCTAATATACCAGTTGGGAGTGAGACAGTAAAAAGTACTCATTTATATGATTTAAGATGCCAACTTGAAAAAATAAAACAATTTTGGGAAAATGAGACCTTGATTGGTGGAGCACTTTTAAGTGTGTACTACAGAAAAGTTGTTGCTAAAAGTAATAGGTTGCAAGGACTATTGGCTAAAGGGACCATAACGGCAAATGAATCTATAAGAGGTGCTAGATTTTTATACGAAGGCAATAAGTGTAGGCACGTGTTTACACACTTTGTTAGCCTTTCTATTATTGAAGAGTCAATTGAACGATTAGATAAATGTATTCACATATTATCTGAATCTTTTAACGAGGAAATATCTCATAGTGATTTGGCGCAGCTCGTGCCAAATACTTATAAATATAAAGAGCTTTTAGCATTATCAAATTTTAAAAAAGTAATAGTCGATTCCTATTATGTGGAAAGATTTGATATAGATAGAAGTGTAGATAATATAGAAGAAAGATCTATTGTTACTCTATATGAAACAAAGGTAAACACTATTGATTTGCTACATAAACTGGGGATTGATGTTATAAAGCCTAAAATGTTAGATAAAACGACATTAAGACTTGAACCGGATGAAATAGAAATATTGAAACAAAAAGCCCCTTATCTAATTGCAATGAAAACATTTGATTTGAGGAAGCTTTCATTAGATGATATTAGTGATGCGCAAACAAAATCAATAACAATCCCTGAACCTAAGAATGAGCCGATAGTTGGAGTAATAGATACATTATTTTGTGAAGATGTCTATTTTAAAAAGTGGGTGTCATACAAAAGAATGCTTGATGAAAATATTGAAACAGATTTGGACGATTGCTTTCACGGTACGGCTGTTTCTTCTATTATAGTGGATGGCCCTGCATTCAATCCTGAATTAGAAGATAACTGCGGTAGATTTCGCGTAAAGCATTTTGGTGTTGCAACGAAAGGCGTATTTAGTTCATTTACAATTCTTAAAGCAATAAGAGAGGTTGTAGCTGGTAATTCAGAGATAAAAGTTTGGAATTTATCTTTAGGTTCTGCTTTGGAAATAAGTCCAAATTTTATTTCTCCTGAAGCAGCAGAATTGGACCGTATACAAAATGAATTTGATGTTATTTTTGTCGTCGCTGGAACTAACAAAAATTCAAATCAGCAAAAAAGAATGAAAATAGGGGCTCCGGCAGATTCATTAAATTCATTAGTTGTAAAT
Source organism: uncultured Clostridia bacterium (assembly GCA_964600525.1). GTDB lineage: Bacteria > Bacillota > Clostridia > Christensenellales > Borkfalkiaceae > Coproplasma. The sequence goes on along the minus strand of CAZRJY010000090.1, from coordinate 2,657 downwards.
GCTGTTGATTTCGAGGACCAGCCTGTTTCATATCATAGAGTTGGCCCAGTGTTATCTTTTTTTCATAAACCGGATGTAAGCTATTATGGTGGAGATAAAACTCAAAAGATTAAAGTTTGTGGGCCTTTGGGAGAACATTTCGTATCTGGTACATCTTTTGCGGCACCTTGGATAACCAGAAAAATAGCTTATCTTATATACAACATGGGATTTAGCAGAGAGGTGGCCAAGGCATTGATAATTGATTCGTCGGCAGGTTGGGATAGGCGTGATGATATGACTCATTCCATAGGCTACGGAGTTGTTCCTAAAAAAATAGAAGAAATTGTTAGGACGTCAGATGACGAAATTCGTTTCATAATGACTGGCATTTCAGATGCATATGAGACATATAGTTATAGAATTCCTATACCTTCTTATGATGATAAGCATCCTTTTTTTGCGCGAGCAACACTATGTTATTTTCCTACTTGTTCAAGGAAACAAGGCGTAGATTATACAGATACGGAAATGGATATTCACTTTGGTAGAGTAAAGGAAACAAATGGCGTCGCGAGAATTAAATCAATTAATAATAATCAACAAGGTGACAATGGTTTTGTAAATCTATCAGAAGAAGATGCCCGCAATTTTTATAGGAAGTGGGATAATATTAAACATATAAGTGATATCATTAAAGAAAAATCAAGACCAAGAGAGAAATTTGGCGCGGGGCTTTGGGGGTTAAGTATTAAATCAAAAGAACGTTTTGGGGCTAGAAAAGACAGAGGTATGCCATTTGGTGTAGTTATTACTTTAAAAGAGATGAATGGGGCTAACCGTATAGATGATTTTATAAAATTATGCGCTTTTCATGGCTGGATAGTTAATAGTATAGACCAATACAATAGATTTGATATTTACCAAAAAGCAGAAGAAGATATAACTTTCGATTAAATTTAATGGGAGTGAAAATTATGGTAAGTGAAACTCTTAAAGAGTATAAAGAAGACAAACCTGTAATTGCAATTTGTTATGATTTTGATAAAACTTTATCTCCGGATGATATGCAAGCTCAGGGTTACATACAAGCAGTAAAATGTGATGTCGGAGAATTTTGGAAAGAATCCAATGAATTGGCTGCACATAATGATATGGATCAAAATTTAGCATATATGTTCAAAATGAATGAAAAAGCTAAAGGAAAAGTTCTATTTACAAAACAGACATTAGAAGAAAACGGTGCAAAGGTTAGATTGTTTCCCGGGGTAGAAGATTGGTTTGAAAGAATTAAAGAATACGGGTATAAAAAGGGTGTGATAGTTGAACATTATATTATTTCCTCTGGATTGAAAGAAATGATAGAGGGTACAATTGTTGCGAAGAAAGGTGCATTTAAAAAAATATATGCAAGCTCATTTTATTATGATAAAGACGGGGTAGCCGTTTGGCCTGCTCAAGTTGTGAATTATACAAACAAGACTCAATTTTTATTTAGAATTGAAAAGGGAGTATTAGATATAAATGATCAATCTGTCAATGATTCTTTTGCTCCCGAAGATATAAGAGTGCCATTTAGCCATATGATTTATATCGGCGATAGTGATACTGATATCCCGTGTATGAAATTAGTAACATCAAACGGAGGTTACTCTATAGGTGTTTATAATGAAAGTACCGCAGATAAATCAAAAGTATATAAAATGATGCGTGAAGGAAGAATCAAATACTTTGCCGCCGCGAATTATTCTGAAAATAGTGAGCTTGATAGTCTTGTTAAAGCTATAATAGATAGAACTATAACTAATAATATAGTCGAAAAGACATATTTTAGATGTAAAAGAGAAACAATGGAAAACGATAAATTGAATAGTGAATCAGAAATAAAGAAAATTGATTTACTAATATCATTAGAAAACAGTCGAAATTTTGCTTCGACGCATTCAATTATTAAGGATTTAAGTGTATTTAAAGATTGGGAAGAGGATGAGCTTGTTACAATTTTTGATATTGCAGTAAATAATAGTCAAGTATTTTATATTTTGAACGACTTAGACATAAAACTGTTTTTTAAAGGATTATTGAATATTATGAATAATTTAACAAAAAATGCTTTATTGGTTAAAGAAATGATATTGGATTGATGTAAGTATAGATCAACTTTACGTGTTATGCTGTTTTACAACCCAATGGGTGGTCAATTAATTTTAAATAATGTAGCGAGAAATTTAGAAAAATTTTACAAAATTAAAGAGAATCTGTCTAAAATGTGGACACGTGCATCCGTGTCCACATATTTACGTGAAAAACTATATAAAAGCAGTATAATTTTGTGCAAAAAATTTAAAATGTGGACACAGCGTGGACACGAATACAAAAACAACCCTATGGTTTTCAAACAATCAAAAAAGAGCTTCTGTATTTTGTACAGAAACTCTTTTATATTTACTATATATTGTGATTTTACTTGGTCATACCTTCCTGAACGGCAACCGCAACTGCAACCGTTGCGCCTACCATCGGGTTGTTGCCCATGCCGATTAAGCCCATCATCTCAACGTGAGCGGGAACGGAGGAGGAACCTGCGAACTGTGCGTCCGAGTGCATTCTGCCCATCGTGTCGGTCATACCGTAGGAGGAAGGACCCGCGCCCATGTTGTCGGGGTGAAGCGTTCTGC
>CAZRJY010000089.1:0-5145 GCA_964600525.1 uncultured Clostridia bacterium | reverse complement strand
TAGGATATATATTGTTCAAATCGCCGACGCAGATAATGAGGATTTCGCAATTCTCGTGATTTTGCACGTTATAGAAAATGCCGCCGCTGTAACGCTTGTTGTTGGGTTCGTCGGCGTAAGCCTCGGTTTCGAGCAAATCGCCGAGGAACAGCTTGCCGAGGTTGACCTCTTCGCTGTACTTGTGCTTGGTGCACAGGTAATATCCCTGACCCTTTAACTGCTCTTCGATGTGCTTGATGTCGCCGGTACCTACGATTTCGTTGAGTTCTGCAATAGTCATTATGAGTTGTTCCCCTTGAATAATTTAACGGTTTATATATTTTATTATACCACTTTTTCTTAATATGGCAAGCCGTTAACCGATTTTCAATTAAAATTTTTTCGATATATCCTAAAACTGTTTGGTTTTCTCAACGAAGCCCTTCCAGTCCTTCTAATTTTAACAATCCGCCGCCGAAAGTCGGTAAATAAAGCACGTTATCGTTTTCCAGCTGTACGCCTTTACTGATACTGTGATAGCTGTCATAGATTTTTACGTATTCGCCTTTGGCTGTTTTGCGGTAAATATTTCCGTTGATATCGCTTACGTACATCACCCCTTTGGAATTAATCTGCACTCCCGTTGCGGAGATACTGTCGTCAAAAATTAAACTCGTCTGCCCGTCTTTAAAGGCGTAAACGCCGCCGCCATAGTTGTAAAACTCGGTTGCATTAGTGAATTTTCTGTCGGTCGTGCAGGAAACATACAGCGTTTCGCCGCTAAAATATATATCTCTCGGATTATTCACGCCGTCGGGCAATGCGATTTTTTGCCATACGTCGTTTTTCAGTTCGAATACCTCTCCCGGCTGAGTTGCGCCGTTGTAGGTGCTTCTTGCGGTTAAGGCGAAAACCCTGCCGTCCTTTGCCTCGATATCGCTACCCAAAATTAAACTGTTATACTCATCATATTTGACGGGCGTTATACCGTTATTTAGCGCCGCAAAAGTTTTGCCCGAATCGTAGCTTACGAAAAAGCCCCTGTTGAAGGTCGCAACGTATATAACGGCGTCGGCATTTTTATCGGCGGGAAATACCGCGCTCATTTTAACGGGAATGGCGTCCGAGGGAATTCCCGTCGAATAGGACGAATTCCAGCTTTTGCCGCCGTCGGACGAATAGAGAAATGCGCCCGACTTGTTCAAAACGTCCCAAGCCGAATAGGGTGCGTCGTGCCTGTTCGACCACAGCGAGTAGGCAACTCCCTCGTTCCTCGGGTCGAATACCATATCGTAAGAATTTGAATTTACGTTCGAGGGCACGCCGCTTAAAGCCCTTTGCCAGGTGCTTCCACCGTCCCCGCTGCGGATAAGTCCCAAATCGGTATTTAAAATAAAAACGTTATCTTTATTAAAAGGGTTGATTACTATGCCGTACGTCGTCTGCTCGTCCAGCCCCGTCGTGGAATAACAAACGGCGTTGCCGTCCTTAATTACGTCGCAGTAGCGTTGATAAAAATCTTTGCCGTCAGGCGTATAATAAATGCCCGTTATAGTTGAATATAAAACGGTGTTTTCGCAGCCCTGTTGCTTGCTGACGGTTATTCCGTAAGATTTATAGTTGCCGTCGCTCCACCCTCTGTTTTTCAGGCTCATCTGGTTTTTGGAGTTACCGTCTATCGCGGGATTGTTTCCGTAGAGCCATTCGCCGCCTTTACCGTCGTAATGCAGTACGCCCTCTATGCCGTAAACGTAAACGCTTCTGTCCTCCGCATAGCTTGCCTGCGATAAATATATATTTTCGGTCGAAGTTGCGTCTAAATAGCTAAACGACCAATTATACCCGGTTTGTTTACCTTCGTTCGTAACGGTACGGGGCAGGCCTGCTACGATATTTTGAGTTATATCTACTATATCGGTAAAGTCCGCAGTATGAAATACCCTCGTTTTACAACCCGAAATCCGGGAACAATTTTCAACGGCGATAAACTGCGTTTTGCCGTTTTCGAATGTGGTAACTATATCGACGATACCCTCTTGCGAAGAATATATTTTTTTCGCCGTTTTTGCGGCGTTATCGCATTTATATACGCCCTCGCTCGTCGCAAAATATAACGAATTGCTCTCTTTTTGATACAGAAGTTTATTGAGTTCGTATAAAATATTCGAGCTATATCTCTTCGCCTTGGTGTAAGAAATGATTTTTTCGAAGGTTTTTCCGTTATCCCGCGTTTCGAATATTGCGCCGTCAAGCTCGGAACTTCCGCCCGAAAACATAAGTATGAATACGTTATCGGAATTTTCGGGATTAACCAGCACGTCCTTTACGACCTTATCCGTCGGATAAATTCCCGAACGGGAATATAAATAGCGCATGTTGTTTTCCGCGTTGTTCAGGCTTGCCTTTAAATCGTTCTTATTCGGGAAAAACAGCTCGAAACTATCGCCTTTGTCCGAGCTTCGGTACAGTCCCGAGCCGCCAGCGTAAACTACGTTTTCACGGGTCGGGTCGAAATATGCGGTCAATACCTGACCGTTTAAATTCTTTCTGTTCCACTTTGCGCCCGCATTATGAGAAATATAGACCCCGCCCATATCAACGGTTACCGCCATATTGTTTGCGTTGAAAGGGCTGATTTTAGGCGTAAAGACCGCCCCTCCGCCGCCTATACCCAGCGCGGTAGCTTTTAATGTGGAATTATTATCAGGAGTGTCTGTCGCCCTTGTATTACATGCAGGAATTCCGAATATGCAGGCAATAGCGGAGAAGACCGCCAAAACAAAAATAATAAACTTCTTCTTCATAAAACGTTCCGTAATGGCAAATTTAATACCGAAATAATTTTATCACTTTATTACAAAATGGTCAAGAATACTACCTAATGTCGCAGTGAAGCCAAATTTCGGTTCTAGTTACTCTTCAAAGATTTTAAGGCAGACCCGGTGGATTAATTCCCCAAAAATGTCCTTTGAGGTAAGTTGAGAAGAGCGATTTCAGAGCAACTTTTGCCACCCGATTTTCGGTTGTTTATACGACGAAAATCCCCGAAATTCAGGGACAAAGTCCCCGAATCCGAACCCCGGCGAGGTGTTCTTGCGATATGCGGAAATACCTTGCCAAAACCCAAAAACAGCCCATAATATGGCGCTGATACTTACAGTTCCCAAAACTCCCCTGAACGGAATTTTCATTCCCGATACTCCCCAATTTTCGGGTCCTTCCGTTCCAATTTACTCCCCAAAGTTTTTAGCATAAAACCAGCCCGACGGATCCCTCCGCCGGGCTGTCTTTTATTCGTTCCAACCAGAATTTGTTATTGGGTTATCGGCTATTAGTGTTCTCAAATTCACTAGTTCAGTTTTAAGTACTCTTAAATCATAACTGATTTTTGTCAGACTACCGTTAAAAGTATAATAGATAAAATTGGTTTTGTCATATGTTCTTAGATGATAATCGGTTATTATCGTATGCCTAATAAAAGGATCGGTATTTTCATCAAGTAAATTATAGTCGCCTACGATATATCCTGCCGCGTCGTATCTTTCATCAAAATGCGCATTAGTGTTTCGTGCTTCTTTATTGAATATCGTAGGGAAGTCGCGTTTGCTCACGCCGAAAGCTCGCCTTAACTGATCGCTACGTATGCTGGGATTTACATTCTTTATGCCCCAAATGTAAGTACGAAGATTATAAAATATGTCGTATAAGTTTCCGCAAGCATTCAATATACTTTGAATGTGGAAGAAATAAAACGTGTGCTCATCGTGATAAATTCCCAATTCAAAATCACTACTGTGATTGAAAATATAATCCAACGAGACTAATGCAAAATCGATATTTTTTAATGCGATATTGGCAAATATAAACTCTTTATTACTACCATCAGTTTCTATGTATTTGTTAAACATCTTATATCTTCCTCATTCGTACGAAAAGCTAATTTGAATTAATTGTTTTGTAATTTATTAAGAATATAACTAGGCAAGTATTGCAAAAACAAATCATACATCTCGTCAATATTGCAAATTAAATCCGCAATTAGCCGCATATTTAACCACAATAAAAAGAGTTTAATAACATCATACTTATCTATATCCAGTAATGAATTGTAGTAGTCACCATGCACAATAGAATTGCGATGAATAACTCCGTCCACCGGACTTGTACTTGTAACTTTTTGATAGTACTTATTAACTTTTTCCCACGCAGCAGTTTCCCAATCAATATTTAGCTTATCAACCAAACCACTTATTTTTTCAGCTCTTAAATGTCCTTTACCATATTTCTTTCTTTTATCAAAATAGCCCTCAAAAGCATCCGCAGCTTTTTTATGCTCACTATCTAACAACGCAAATAAGTTGCGTGCCGCACTTCTATAAAATCCATTATTTAAAAGCTCTACCGTTATGTACAAGTCATCAGCTTTTCTCTTCATAGACGGACTGGGATTATCCATAAAAAATTCTTGAAGCAAAATTTTTATAGATAAGCAATTATTAACATAAAATGTATCAAGCAAAAACTTTCCGTCGTACTTATCATTTAATAATGGTAAATCCGGAGTTTCTAAAAAATATAAAATTACACCTTCGTCCGACAAAGCAGAAAGTTTTTCTCTATATTCGGCAGAAAAAAGTTCCTCTCTATCTTTGTTAATCTTATCTGTTAAATTAGTAAACGCTACAAAATACTCATAACCTGCTTTAGCTATTTCACTATTTAGTTTATCATTTTCTTCAAGCTCAGGAATCTCCCTCATTTTTGCCGTAATTTCTTTAAGCCTTTCTGGTGTGGTTATAGCTAACTTTAAAGCACGATCTGCGACCTCAAATTTAGTATCGCCTAATTCCATCTCTTTCCTATATTCTGGATATTTTTCAAAGAACTTTTCGCCACCTGTTTTGAGAAGTTCGACAGATTTTCCGTACAAAGCATCAAATTCTTCTCTTTTTTGTACGGCAATAGAATGCAACTTGCGTTGTTCACTTATTGCATTCTTTATTTCTGTTGTCATCAACTGACCCTGTTTAATTACAAATTCAACATACTCTTGTTCAGTCAAAATAGTTTCCTTTAAGCTGTTTTAAGTTTTTCTAAAATCTCTTCATCTGCGGGGCAGAACTCATAGTTCGGAATATCCGCAGAGGTAATCCATTTCATATCGTT
>CAZRJY010000088.1:0-5180 GCA_964600525.1 uncultured Clostridia bacterium | reverse complement strand
ATGTATATTATCCTGATGATTTAGAAAATAAAAAAGGTATGGTTAAATATTTAGAATATTGTAAAAATAATAATATTACTAGAAAATATTTAGATGAAAAACTAGGTAGTGATCCAAGTGATTTATTGGAATTATATGATACTTTACATGATTATTTTAAAGTCGATGGATTAAAAGTTGTTATGTCAAAAGATGTCTTTGATACTAGGAGTGAAAGATTCTATTTTACATTTGTTTTAGGGTATGACCTACTTTATAAAATGATGAAGAAATATCAACATTTAGATTGTGATTCAAATTATAATTTTTGCTATATGATAGCAGAACAATTTATAAATAGTCAATATTACAAAGATAATAATCACTCTGCCTATGAAATGCTATGTAAATATGTAGAAGATAAAATGGAAGAAATAACTAAATCATATATCGATTATATGGGGATTGAAATAAAAATTACTATACCAGATAAAAGAATGGACGAGAGGTAGTTTTTAATGGATAAAGATAAATTTGTTTTTTTTACTAAAGGAGAAATAAAAAATCTATTATTAAGTGGCGAAAGGTTGGTATATGTTGACAATGGAATTGATGAATTTGTTGTTAAATATAGTGATTTACCAGACTTTATAGTAGATATGAGTAGAGCTATGGGAAATAATTGTAATCTAAAAGTTTATAAATTCCCTGCTGAATCAATGACACCTATATTAACTACTATTGGCGAGTTTTTAGATAAATGTGATCCAAATGTTAGAAAAGACATTATTGATAGACTAATTGCAGTTCAAACAACAGAAGATACTAAAAGTTATAAAATTATCAATGAATATGATTTAGAAACTGTACAACAAGATATTAAAAAAAATATGACAGTAAAAATATTGAATTTATGGTTATCAGATTATGGTGATATTAGATGTAATGCTACAATTTCTATAAATGGTAAAGAAAAAGCAAATATTATTGCTAGTTTTGATAGATATGATAATCAGGATTGGAAAAATTGTCAAAATGAATATAAAGAAGAAATCATAGATAACTGGGAACAATACTTACATTTACCAAAAATATCTAAATGTTCTAAATTACTACAAGAGGTATATGATAATGTTTGTTCTTCTGATGAAACTATTTGTCATGTGGATTTTAATGACTGGAGAGAAAATTATGCTGAAAGATACACAGATAAAGATTTTTTAAAATTAAAAGAAGAAGTAAAAAAATATAAATTAGAAGATGTAATTACTTTTACTGATAGTGAGTATAAAATTGTTGGTTGGGGAAATTTAGAAACATCTTTTAATGATGATAGACACTTACAAAAAAATAGGGATATGGAAAGGTAGCGATTTTGTTGAAAAAATATGAAGATGAAAGAATAAATACAATATTGAGTAATCTTGAACTTGAAATGAAACATGATGAAGAATATTGTTATCGAGATATTGATTGTGATATGAAAGAACTATGTGATAATATTGATAAAGTTGTAGAATATGTTAAAAATGGTAAACAGGGAAAACTTTATCTTAATAGCAATATTTGGGAAATATGTTATCAAGCATTATCGGACATATTAGAACTTTACGAGTTACAATTTATAGGAAGCGATAAAATTACAGAACAAGAAGAAATAGTAAAATTAATTGATTACAATAATGTAAAAGACAATCCTGATATTGAAAAAGGTACTACTTTTGAGTTTAAAAACTATATATGTGAAGTTGATGATTATAATGATGATAATCCTAATGAGTCTATTGTTTTTATCTATAAATCTAATGAAGATTTTGACAATGGCGATTATATAGAACAGGTATCTCTGTCAAATAATAACATTAGGGAAAATATTGAAGATTATGTGAAGTCAACTTATGATATAGTACCACCGAAAATTACTAGATTATCTTTATTATTAGAAATAAAACAACAAATTAATCACAATATACTAGCATACTCTACTAATTATCTTATGAATGATCCAAAAGAAGATTTTAAAAATGATTGGTATCTTGAAAAAGAAAAATTAAAACTAATTGAACAAATGATAAAAGAAGAAAAAGAAAAAAATATCAACAAAAAGAAAGATGATATAGAAAGGTAGGTTTTTATGGAAGTTAAAATAAACCGTGAAATAAGAAACTATACAGAGAGTGTGTTTTTTGGACTGTCATTAAGACAGTTCATTTTTTCTCTCTTGGCTTGTGGTATGGCAGTATTGTTATATTTTATCTCTAGTAAATATTTTAATAAGGAAATAACTTCTTGGATATGTATTTTAGGAGCATTACCATTTGCAGGTTTAGGATTTTTTAAATACAATGGTATGCCATTGGAAGAATTTGTTATAGCTTTTATAGTATCCGAAATTTTAACACCAAGAGAATTAAAGTTTGAATCAGAAAATATTTATTATGAAGCAATTAAGCCAAGTTTAGAGAATAAAGAAATGGAGGAATTGAAAAGAAAATGATTAAAACATTAAATAGTATTCAAAAACAAGAAAAGGAAGATTTTAAAATTCCTAAAAATATTCAAGAAGTAATACCTGTTCAAAGAATATGGACAAATGGTATTTTTTTAGTTGGTAAAAATAAGTATTCACTAACTTATAAATTTAGTGATATAAATTATGCAGTAGCTTCTAAAGAAGATAAGGAAGCAATGTTTTTAGATTATTCAGAGTTGCTAAACTCTTTTGATAGTGGAGCAACAACAAAGATAACCGTTGCTTTAAGAAGAATTAATAAAAAAGATTTTGAAAAAGAAATTTTATTACCATTTAAAAACGATGGATTAGATATTTACAGACACGAGTATAATCAAATGTTACTTGATAAAGCTATTGGTAGCAATGGCATGGTAAGAGAGATATATCTTACTGTTTCTGTAGTTAAGAAAAACTATGAAGAAGCAAAAAATTATTTTAGAAGAATTGGAAATGATATTGTTTCCCATCTTGCTAAGTTAGGTAGTAAATGTGTACAATTAGATGCTAAAGAAAAATTAAGAATCTTACATGATTTTTATAGGATTGGAGAAGAGGTTAATTATAATTTAGATATTAAAGAGTTGATGAGAAAAGGACATAATTTTAAAGATTATATATGTCCTGATGGATTCTCATTTAAAAATGACTATTTTGAGATGGGTAAGAAGTTTGGGAGAGTATTATTTTTAAAAGATTATGCAAGTTATATAAAAGATAGTTTTATAGCAGAATTAACTGATATGAATCAAAATATGATGATGAGTATTGATGTAATACCAGTTCCAACTGACGAAGCAGTAAGAGAGGTTGAAAATAGATTGTTAGGTGTAGAAACTAATATTACTAATTGGCAAAGAAAACAGAATGCTAATAATAATTTTAGTGCAGTAATTCCTTATGATATGGAGCAACAAAGAAAAGAGAGTAAAGAGTTTTTAGATGATTTAACAACAAGAGATCAAAGAATGATGTTTGCTAATTTAACTCTTGTTATAACTGCAGATACAAAAGAACAATTAGAAGCAGATACTGAAACTGTCTTAATTACTGCAAGAAAACATTTATGCCAAATTGTAACTTTGAAATATCAACAAATGAAAGGACTCAATACTGCTCTTCCTATTGGAATTAGAAATATAAAAAATTTAAGAACTCTAACAACGGAAAGTTTAGCAGTTTTAAACCCATTTAGAGTTCAAGAAATTATGGATAAAGGGGGAATTTATTATGGAGAAAATGCTATAAGTCATAACTTGATTATGGTAAATAAAGCTAACCTTTTAAATCAATCATCTTTTCTATTGGGAGTTCCAGGAAGTGGTAAGTCATTTAGTGCAAAAGAACTTATTACTTTTTTAGCACTATCAACGGAAGATGATATTTTGATTTGTGATCCAGAAGGAGAATATTCGGCACTTATAAAAGCAATGGGTGGCGAAGTTATTGGAATATCAGCAAGTAGTAAAGACCATATTAATGCTATGGATATGACAGAGGGATATGGAGATGGAGCAAATCCAGTAATAGACAAATCGGAGTTTATTCTATCTTTATTTGAACAATTAGATAAAAAAGGACTAGGAGCAAGAGAAAAATCTATTATAGACAGATGTACTGCACTTGTATATGAAGATTGTAAAAAAGAAAATAAAGTACCAACTTTAATGGATTTAAGAGAAAAGTTATTAGAACAAACGGAAAAAGAAGCTCATGATTTAGCATTATCTTTGGAATTATTCACAAATGGCTCTTTAAATGTATTTGCTCACGAAACAAATGTTGATACAAATAGTAGAATAATATCTTATGATATTTATAAATTAGGTAAACAATTAAAGACAATGGGACTTTTAGTAATAACAGATGCCATGTTAAATAGAGTATCCGAAAATTACAGAAAAGGAAAAAGAACACATATTTTTATTGATGAGATTCATGTTTTGTTTGAAAATGAATATTCAGCAACTTTCTTTAATTCTGCATGGAGGCAATTTAGAAAAAGAAATGCTTATCCAACTGCAATTACTCAAAATGTTGAATATCTTTTATCAAGTGTAGAAGCTTCTACTATGCTATCAAATAGTGAGTTTATAGTTATGTTAAATCAAGCAGCAACTGATAGAAAGGAACTTGCTAAATTGCTTAATATTTCCGATGAACAAATGAGTTATATTACAAATGCTGATGCAGGTTGTGGACTTATTCGTTATGGTAGTTCACTTGTACCATTTATAAATAAATTCCCTATAAATACAAATTTATATAAATTAATGACTACTAAACCTGGAGAATAGTTATGTCTAAAATAAAGACAAGAGAAATTGTTAAAGGTACAATAAAAACTATTGATAAAGGTGTAATAGCAACTCAAAAAACAAAAGATAATATTGTTAATGTTAAACAAAAAAGTGAAACTGCTACTCAAACTAGAGAACAAAATTCTAGCGAATATGCAATTAATCGTATGACAGGTGCTAGTAAAAGAATTATTGATAACTCTGGCAAGATAAAGAAAAAAGGAAATGATGCAGTTAAAACAACAAAGAATAATATTATTAAGACTAAACAAAAAGTTAAAAACATTAAAACTAGACTGGCTGAAAAAAAGAAAATAAAGAATACTACAAAAGGAATAAAAACAAGTAGTAAAGTTGCTAAAAAAGAAGCTCAAAAAGTTGCTAAAGAA
>CAZRJY010000087.1:0-5219 GCA_964600525.1 uncultured Clostridia bacterium | reverse complement strand
CTCGCCATTACCATATAAGCAGCAGTATCGGGAAGAAACTCGGCGTAAAGGAAAATAATATTATACTGAGAACATATATCCGTACACTTCTAAAGGATCATTAAACTTATATTTTTTCTTATCATCACCTTTTTTATGTTATGGTAACGCGACTTGTCAAAAAATTGAATTTTTGGTACACTATATTTTATTGTAAATCATTATATTGACAAATTTAACTGTCAAACTTTTTTTTTGGCAGTATTACTATTTCCCTTTAATTTTGCGGTACATAATTGTGTACCCTTTATGAAAAAGATTCTATTCGCATTAATAACATTGATATAATTTGTATTGCCTGTTGCTGCAGGTAAACAGACGGCTAATGTCAAAACCTATAAATCTGTCCCCAATAAGGAAGAATCAGGGAGAACTCGTGTCCCGGCCAATTTCCCCATCTTTGCATATTATGACGACGAGACAAACCAGATAGAGGTTGAGGGTCCGGATCACATGACGGGTGAAGTATTTCTGTATGATGAAGCGGGAATGCCTTTAGGTTATTCCTCATCACTCAACACAGTCTTCGATCTCCCTGATAATTTTCACGGCCTGGTTCTAATAGAATGGATCGGAGAGGACTGGGATGCAAACGGAGGAATTGAGATCTGAATCCCCAGGAGAGTACTTTCAAACGAGAGAGTGCATTCAAAAAGGAATAATAATAAAAAAATAAGAGTTAATCATTAAAATTTTATTATCATGAAAAAAAGTATGCTTTCTATTGCTGCCGGTATATTGTTAGCAGGAGGTGGTAGCATAAATGCGGCCACTGCTACCAATATAAATACCAGGACGATTCCTGATGTTGCAAATGCTGTTGAGAACGGGTACATATTCAAGACCTTCGAAGTGAAAGTAGCCGAAAACGGAGACTATTTCACTGATTTCTGGATTATGCCTGCAAAATACACTGATAACAGCTATACTAAATTTATCGTATTCGTCAATGATGAATATGTGGGACACATTATGCCGACCAAAGGCAACTGGCAGTCGGCGTGTGTGAATGGTAAAGAAAGACTTTCTCTGAAAGCAGGTATCAACAGCATATCTGTCGGCACCTTATCTCCTGAGATTCCGGCTGTCGAAACGCTGAAAATTGCTTCAACAGCTCATGAGGCCGAGATATCTTCTGAGAAATATGAAGAATTCCTAAAGGATGCGGCAGAAGGTTTATTATATGATCAAAATATTAAAGAGACTGAACTTGAAACTTTTTCAACAGATGAAACAGGGACTGTCTCAGCAGAATTCAAAGCAGAACCACTCAATTATACATTTTGGAATGAGGGATATTATACCGAGGGAGAATTATTAATTACAACAACAAGCAATGTGCCTCACTGTATAGAATTATATTTTTTCGGAACGCTACAAAAGGGTGAAATCATCCGTCCTTCTTCCAACTCGTCTGATATCAACCTTTCGGTAACCGGAATCCCGGGATTTGGACAATTACCTGATAAGCCTCATGTGCTTTATACTCCCGCTACTGAATACCAGATGAGAACACTCAATGGGAGAAGTGTTTCTGAAAGAAGTCTGAATAACACCGCTGAAATTGCCACACTTAGATATAATATTCCTGTCGAAGGTTTTTATATTTTTAGAATCCGAACACTTGACAATGAAGTTTCAGGAGTAGCCGATGTGATTGTTAATGGTGATTATTTTTATGAAAATGTTCCAATCTCTTGTAACTTTATAAATTATAAAATTCCTATTGATAATAATGAATATTCATTCATTACAAAATGTACTGAGCCTGGAACTGCGGATCCATATCTTTTTATCCATCGTGACCGGACTTATAATATAATTGGTTACAACGATGACAATAAAAATGACGAGATACAAGAACAATACAGTCTGAACAAATTGGATTCTTTCTTCAGTCAGGTTTTCAAAGATAAAGTTGGCGGTTTCAGCATCAGTAGCTATAGTTCCTCAAATCCGGCTTCTACGTGTGATGTAAAGATTATTAAAAATATATCATCAACGCAATTCTCCTCTCCGAAGCGAGCTGCAAATTCAAGTTCAGCAGGTGTTAAAAAATTATCCTCCGTTAATAAAGAAATTTCTTTCCCCGGGTGCGTAGACCTTAGTGGAAATTTGAACATCTCATCGGAAAATAAAATTGAGAATGTCAAAATTTATAATCTCGCTGGTATAAATATTGGCTCAGTTGAATTTGAGGATTCGGTTCTTTCTATTCCCCTATCCGAACTAAATGTAACCGAAACGGGAATATATATACTTACCATTACAACAGTTGATAAATCAGTTTCCGGTAAAATTATTGTAAAATAATAATTCAGAAGCTGAATCTCAACTAATATAACGTATCCTTCAAACTAACAAAAGATGAAAAATTTATATATTACTTTTTTAGTAATTTTCTCCGCGACTTTTGCTACTTATGCTATGGATTCGGAAAAAATAACTTCTTCGAATGTGAAGGAGGTAGGGGGGCATGAATATGTCGATTTGGGACTTCCCGGCGGAGTCTTTTGGGCTACCACAAATCTTGGTGCTTCCTCTCCTTATGAGGCGGGTGATCGTTTTGCATGGGGAGATGTAGACCCCGGCACAGGTGAGTTTACATGGGAAGACTACAAATATTTCATAGAAACTTCATACGATCCTGCTAATAATAGTGTGATCCATATTGTTGAAGATTTAGGGGAAAATATTTCCGGAACAAAATATGACGCTGCCAGTCATCTATGGGGCAACGGATGGCGAATGCCGACCAAGGAGGAATGCCTTGAAATCACCCAAAAATGCTCTTTTGAATGGGTTATGGAAAACGGTGTGTATGGCAGGAGGATCCTCGGCCCTAATAACTCCTCTATATTTTTACCGGCTCTTCTCGAACCCCACAAACAGATTGGACGCTATTGGACAGCTACGTCTTATAATTCCGAGATCTTAGGCGGGCCCTCGGCAGAAGTAGACAACAATCTCGAATCCAATGCATATTGCTTATTGGATGATCAAGTCACCTTTAACACCGTTTATTTTTCCGCCAAATTTGATGGTTTGTTGATCCGACCGGTTATCAGCCGTTCCGATATTTCCGGAATAGAAGAGGTTGAATGTAAGCAAAACAATATTTCCATTTTATTTAAGGGAGACTCCTTAATTATTGATGGTCCTAAAGGTGAATATCTATTTAATATTTACGATATCTCCGGCACTTGCTTGCAGTCAGGCACTACTCAGGAAAACATAATCCGGCTTACCTCAACCAGTAAAGGGACTTACATCGTCACTTTAAACAATGGACACGAGATAATCAAATCTCAAAAATTGATAATTTAACATATTACAATATGAGAAAACTAATAATATTCATCGCTATTTTCATTGGCTTCGCATCATCAATGATGGCACAGAATAAGTTTTACTATAGTGGAGAAAAGAAAATTACACTGAACGAGCTTATAGATAAATGTGTCATATTTGAGAAAAAGGGGAAAATTGAAGCTGAAACTTTATTGGATATAAGTGTGGATCATTCGATAAAGGATCCTCAATACCATATTAAAGTTATCAAGGGAATGTCGAAAAAACAAATGAAAGCGTTATCCAACTTCCCTTCTACGATTCATACTGAGTCATGCTATATCAATAATGAAGGACTTGAAGTGATACCAACAGGTTATATAAATATTAAACTCAAGCAGCTATCAGACTTTAGCTTACTCATAGATATTGCTGAAAAATATGGGCTTACCATTGTAGAACAGAACAGTTTTATGCCACAATGGTACACTTTACGACTAAATGATGACAACAAAGCTTCAGTAATAGATATTGCGAATTCAATTTATGAATCCGGACTTATCTTATCAAGTTCACCAGCATTTTCATTTAATGGTGCAGAAATCTCCTATGATCCGAATGTGGATGAACAATGGGGCTTATATAATGCAGAGTATGATGGTATAGATATTTCAGCAGATATGGCTTGGGCCTATGCCACGGGTAGAGGTATAAAGATTTGCATAGTGGATAATGGAGTTGATATCACACACCAAGATCTGGCTGCAAATATATACATGTCGTATGATTTCCATACTAAGACATCTCCTATAACCATTTTTTCTAATCACGGAACCCATTGTGCAGGAATTGTTGCAGCCGTTCGTAATAACGGTATCCAGATAGCAGGGGTGGCACCTGATGCTAAATTAATGGCAGCTGCAATTGATTATGATAGTGCCACATTACTAACCGAATTGGCAGACGGAATTAACTGGGCTTGGCAAAATGGTGCTGATATAATTTCATGTTCATGGTGGTGTATGGAATGTGACATAGTAAAAGATGCTATTGATGATGCCCTGACTAAAGGGCGAAACAAAAGAGGCTGCATTGTAGTATCGTCTGCAGGCAACTTTGATATGGACATAACGTTCCCCGCCAATTATAGGAAAGAAGTTATAGCTGTTGCAAACATTAAAAAAGATGGCATCCGGGCAGAAAGCTCATGTTATGGGGACAACATGCTGGTGTCTGCACCGGGTACTGATATTTTATCCACAATTCCGAATAATGGCATAACCATGTATACGGGTACGTCCATGGCTTGTCCTCATGTTTCAGGTGTGGCAGCCTTAATATTAGAGCGTAATTCAACTTTAAAAGCCGCTCAAGTTAGAGAAATAATTGCCAAAAGTGCGAAGCAAGTTGGAGATATGCCATACGATACAAAGAAAGAATTCGGAGATTGGAATAAATACTATGGGTATGGCCTGGTAGATGCCTATAATGCAGTTATGAATACTCCAAGAAAATAGTCGTATTACATTCGGGGCGAGTGGCATGGTGAAAATTTGAGCTTATTTCCCATTTATATATTATGTAGCCCACTCGCCCCTTTTTATTATATCTTTAACCTCTGGTTATTATATCTTTAACCCCTGGTGAAGGTTTAACCCCTTATCGTGATGTGCGCTGTTCGTTCACGAGAAGCATTATTTCCGCTAACATAGACATATCTCACCCATTCTTACACACCCTAAGAGAATGCATCAAAATATTGAATTTTGACACATCCTCTTAATCCAATTATTTAAGCACTTATTTAAAATTCATTCGGGAGGGGAAAACAATATTTTCTTTCTTCCCGTTTTTTATTTTATAAATTTATTTATTAATTTGCCCTTCGT
>CAZRJY010000086.1:3739-5345 GCA_964600525.1 uncultured Clostridia bacterium | reverse complement strand
AGCGGGGGCCGGGAGCGTCCCACCCCCACGGGCCGAACCATTCGAGCAACGGAGCCAGATCTAAAGATTTTCTAAAGGAGAGAAAAGAACATGAGAAAACGATTTCCAGCATTTTTCCTTGCGCTGGCCCTGTGTATCGGGCTGGCCGTCCCGGTGTTCGCGGCAGACACCACCACCGTAACGGCCAACGGCATTTCCTTCACTGCCATATCTACCAGCAAGTATGATAACGCAAAGGACGAATTGGGCTACACAGAGCCGGAAGCCGAGTTCTTATACTATCTTGGTTATCAAGCGGTGAGGGAAGAGGGGTTTGATGGGTTTGGCATAGCGGGCTTTTGGGCATACCTTGTTAATGATGACTTCACATTGGATTTTAATTTGAAGAAGGGCGACAAATTTTCTATCGAAGCGTATTACCTCTCTGAAGTCGAAGCCGAGGGCGTCCAGGATACAGTCTATGATCCCATTGTCATTGCCAATTACTGGATCGCCGCTAACAAAGATGGCGAATTGGTGGACAAAGCCTTGATTGATGAGTTTTTCCCCGGCGCGAACTATTTTATTTGCTGGCTGGGAACCGGTGATGACTATACCTGGGACAAGGCAGTCAGGATTGTATTTGCCGATGAGAATGCCGTCCCCAGGACTGTCCCCGGTTTTTCCGATGTGAAGCCCACAGACTACTACGCCGCGCCGGTAGCCTGGGCGGTGCAAAACGAAATTACCAACGGCTACGGGGTCAAAGATAAGTTTGCCCCGGGCGTAGACTGCACAGAGGCTCAGATACTTACGTTTTTGTACCGGGCGGCTGGTAAGCCGGGCGTTGCTAAATCCCCCGTCAGCGTGGCGGCCTCCTATCAGGACGCAATCAACTGGGCCTACGAAAAGAGCATGATCGGCGAGGACTTTAAGGAAAACACACCTTGCACCCGCGCAACCGCAGTTAAATACATCTGGCAAGCCTTTGATGAGCCCAAAGCGGAAAAGGCCAGTAGGTTTACCGATGTGGACAAGGGCGCGGATTATGCTGAGGCCGTGAGCTGGGCGGTGGAGAAGGGCGTTACCAAGGGCTACGGCGGCGCCGACACCTTCGCCCCAGACAGGGTTTGCAACCGGGGAGAAATCGTAACCTTCCTTTACCGGGCTTACAAAAAGTGAATATAAAATTTTCCCCCGTCATTTTGACCAAAATGGCGGGGGAAATTTTCTTTGATGAAACCCAAATTATTCCTTTTTAATTGAATCTTTGTTTGATTTTACGAAAATCTGTTCGCGTCTTCCTCTTTTTCCATATATATATAGCGATTTCGCCTCGAAATCGCAAATATGGAAAGGGATGGTAGAAATGTTCGACCCAAAGGCTTTTGGTAAAAATGTCAAAGAAGCACGTAGGAAAGCGGGACTTAGTCAAGGAACTCTAGCCGATAAGGCAGGCTTTGCAAATGCCTCTGAAATTTCCAGGTTTGAGCATGGGTGGAGGGTTCCTTCTCTGGAGGCACTGGATTTATTAGCAACGGCTCTCGAGACTACTTCGAGTGCGCTGTTAGACCCTGATTATTCCGGCCACGAAGTACACGAGACGGCGGAAGAATCAGATTTTGAG
>CAZRJY010000086.1:0-3639 GCA_964600525.1 uncultured Clostridia bacterium | reverse complement strand
CCCTGATTATTCCGGCCACGAAGTACACGAGACGGCGGAAGAATCAGATTTTGAGAAGCAAACACATATGCTTTTGTCCCAAATATTAGCTGAAGTTAGGGAAATCAACCAAAAACTGAAGTAAAGGTGTAATCGTCTATACAGCTATAAAAGCTGGGGACGGTTTATTTTTTTGCCCATTTGCCAGATTGGCAAGGAATTTGCCAAATTAAGCAACGACATTTCCAATGTCCCTTGCTAAAATAGTGCCATGAAGAAGTTCTTCGTAAAACTTCGGCCCGGTGTCCGGACCCCGGGCCAGAAAGGAGATTTGATCGTGCAAATGTATCTTTGCGGGCACCGCTCTTTTGACTTTGTAAGTCAGGATGGCAAAAAGATTCAAGGCACCCAGCTTTCCGTTAGCTATCCAGCAGAGGATGTAACAGGGGAACTGGTTGACCGAATTTTTGTCCGTCGTGGGATTGAACTTCCCACTGAAATGGTTCCAGGCGATGTTCTGGATATTTCGTTTAATAACAAGGGAAAGCCGGAACGTATCACCATTGTTAAACAGGGCAAGTAAGGCGCTTCCCGCCGCCTTTTGGGCGGTTTCAAAGGGCGGCGGGGCACTTTGACAAAAAGGAGAGTTTATTGTGACAAGCGAGAGTATAACAAACAGGACAGGAAAATTCCATCAGCAAAAACGGCGCAGAACTGTTTTTCTGCGGCGGTTTAGCGAGAATGTCCGCCGCCATCCGTGGGCCCTGGTGTCTGCCCTTCTGCTCATACTGACTTTAGGGTGGGCCGTGACTTTGGTAGAAATCCCCCTTCCCGGTGGGAGCAGTTGCCCGTTTCTCCTTGCTCTTTGGAACGGGGCCGCAAAGCTGGCAATTATTTTGACGGTTTCTCTGCTGACCCTGATTATGTTCGCAGCTGCACCCCCACAATCTTTGAACTATGAGATGCGGTTGGCACAAATTAACCTTACAGATCGGTGGGGCAATAGTCCCGTATTGGTGGCGCGAGAGCAAATCAAACCTACCAAAATCGAAAAACTGATATTTTACAGTGCTGGAATCGGCTTAGAACATTGGGTTGAGCGCCAGGGGGATATTCAAGACGCGCTCAACATTACATACGCAGAGCCGCCGCAGTACGCATATAACAAGAGATATTATGTCTTACTAACTGTGGTTTCCGGCATTGCTGGGCCCCGGAAAGAAAGCCTCTATGACGATGAACTGTGACAACCCATCGCCCCAGCTCACCCTGGGCTATGGCTTAGACCGTTGGACGGCATATGGTGAGAAAGTACCCATTACTATTGATCTCTCGCCAAAAACAAATTCCCATATTTTGCTATGCGGGATGTCTGGTTCGGGAAAATCGTACCTCGAAAATCAAATTATGGCAAAACTGGCCCTTGCGGAGCCGGATGGGGAACTCTATTGTGCCGACTATAAAAGTGAGGAAGCGCTCGCATACCTCCGGGGTACTTCTCGATATTACTTCTACCGAGAAGCGCTGAAACCTCTGGACATTGTGCATGGGCACCTGCTGGCCCGCCAGTCCGGGGAGGACAACAGCCGAAACCCGGTGACGCTGATCTGGGACGAATACATGGCCCAGATGTTGGCCCTTATCAGCGAGGACAAGAAAGCCGCCGCCGTGGTTATGGGTAAGGTCAGTGAAATCCTCATGCTTGGCCGTTCCTTGGCCGTTCGGCTTGTCATATCCTGCCAGCGCCCGGACGCTTTGGCGTTCCCTGCGGGTAGCCGCCTAAACTATGGCGTGGTGGTAGTGCTGGGTGCCGCTGTGCGTTCCATTTACGAGATGTTGTTGCCTGACTTCATGGACGAGGTAAAGGGGCGGCAGTTTGGCCGTGGCGAAGGGGTGGCCCTCCTTCAAGGCTCTGAACTGCGCTATATCAAGGTTCCGATGGTTCGGAATGTAGAGCGCATGGAGCAGATTTGTATTGAGGCATTGGAGGGCAAGGACTAAGGAGGCCCCGCCGCCCGCCGTGCGAAGCGAAAGGCGGGCGGCGGGGTTGCCTGGATGTAGTATTACCCAGGCAACCTTTGTACCTTGTACCATTGAAAGGAGTGATACAGCTTGGATAAGGACACCCGGCACCGAAAATATCAGTTGACCATCAATAACCCTGGTGAGGGCTGGACACATGAGAAAATCCGCGCGGCGCTTGGAACTCTAAATCTCAAATATTGGTGCATGGCCGATGAAATGGGGCTTCAAGAACAAACGCTCCATAGCCATATCTATTTTGTCACTAATATATCAGCTATTCGTTTTTCCACCATCAAAAACCTATTTCCCACAGCCCACATTGAACCCGCCCAGGGAACAAGCGAAGAAAACCGAGCCTATATCCAGAAGTCCGGGAAATGGGCCGAGGGTGAAAAGGCCGAAACGTCCATCCCTGGCACGTTTGAGGAATGGGGCGAATGCCCCATAGAGCGCCCAGGGGAGCGGACAGATTTAGCAATCCTCTATGAATACATCAAAGACGGGTTATCCAATTTCGAGATCATGGAGCAGAACCCGGATTATATGCTGAATTTGGAGAAGATAGAGCGAGCGCGTCAAGCCGTGCGGGAACAGCAATACCGCGAGACCTTTCGCCAGCTTGAAACCACCTATATCTGGGGGCCGACAGGGACGGGCAAAACCCGTGGCGTAATGGAGTGTCACAGCTATGCCGGGGTTTATCGCGTGACGGACTACGCCCACCCATTTGACAGCTACGCCGGAGAAGAAGTGCTATTGCTGGACGAGTATGCCAGCAACTTCAAAATTCGTGACTTGCTGAACTACTTGGACGGCTATCCGCTGACATTGCCAGCACGGTACAGTAACCGGGTGGCGTGCTACACAAAGGTTTATATCATTTCAAATTTGTGCCTGACAAAGCAATACCCGGAGATTCAATATGAATCCCCAGCGACATACGCGGCGCTGTTGCGGAGGATTCAGAAGGTGAGACGGTACACAGCCCCCGGCGAGTACGAGGAATACAGCACCGCCGAATACATGGAAAATCCGTTTTTACAATGGTAGCTGGCGAGGGGAAGGCCGAAACCAACCCATGAGGATAGCGAAGAAAACGCCTTGGAAACAGCAAGGGGCGGGTAGGACAGCCCCCATGTAATAACGGCCCCGCAGGGCCGCACCTTTGAAAACCGAGTAAAGGAGGTGGAACGAGTGATCCCAGCAGACCCAGCAACAGACGGTCTACAAACTGTAATTCCAGACTTTGTAATAGATACAATGGCCCGTGCGTTGCTTCCATCTCTCCGGGAGTTCTACGCCAGCCCAGAAGGGCAAGCGGCCTTTGAGGAATGGAAGCGACAGCAGGAGCATACATAACAGGAGCGGCCCCCGTCACACCGACAGGGGCCGCTTTCTTATGCTCTAATATTGTCCAGATAAACAACAAATCCGAACCCGTCCCCGATGGGGAAAAGATTCGGATAATGTTGGTTTGGTGGGCTCCAGCCAGTCCATCTCTGGACCCAACACCGCTCTGAATACCATCATGGCTGAGGAATTGAGCCAGTTCGCCGATGAGCTGGACGGCGCGGAGGACTTTACCGCCGCCCTTCACGAGCTGGTGAAGAAGACCCTCACCGACCATCAGCGGAT